>CAZZLQ010000040.1:0-22921 GCA_964655245.1 uncultured Bacteriovoracaceae bacterium
GCCACCCCCTCCACCTGGCTTTCAGAGGGAATATGAACTTTTACTTTGATAGGTCCCGGATAGGCTTTGAGCTTTTCCGGAAACGCCTGAAGCCGATCGATATGGGACTTTTGTTTGAGTTGAATGTGCAACTCTTTGAATGAGACCTGCGAAAGATCGGAGATATCGCGAGCGATGAGCTTCACCATCTCACCCTCCGTACTTACTTGAGCCTTCACAAGTAGGAGCCGATCATTGACGAGTAAAGACCCTTTATCTTCGTACAAGTCAGAGAAGACAACGATCTCTATCTGATCCTCATAATCCTCAATGCTGGCGAAGGCCATCTTTGTGCCCTTTTTCGTAAAGATCTCTTTCACAGACGAAATCAATCCCGCCACGGAGATTTCAGTATCTCTCGATCGAGGAGGATTTTCCTTAATGTTTGAAATCGCCTGAGTTTTGAAACTCTGGAGAAGAGCTGCGTAAGATCTCAAGGGATGACCACTCATATAAGCACCCAGAAGATGCTTCTCATCATTTAAACGAATTCGATCGGCCCACTCTTCAACCGTCTTAATCTTAGGCTTGGCAGCAAACAACATCGACTGCCCCCCCGCCTTGGCTTTTCCTGCAGCGGAGGCCTCATTCAATAACGAATCAAGAGAGGCAAACAAAGTGGATCGAGTCGTACCCATTTGATCGAGAGATCCCGAGCGAATCAAACACTCGGCCTGTCTTCGATTCATGATCGCATGCGGAGCTCTATCAAAAAAATCTTGAAACGACTTGAAGGTCCCACGGCTATCTCGCTCTCGAACAATAGCCTCAGCCACGTTTCCACCAAGATTCTTAACACCACTCAAACCAAATCGAATGGCAACCTTGCCCTGATGATCCTCTAGCGAAAAGGCCGTCTGTGAAAAATTCACATGGGGCGGCAGAACTTCAATCCCAAAGTGATTTGCCGAACGAATAATCTGACCCAACTTCTCTTGATCCTCAGATTCAGAGCTGAGTAGAGCTGCATAAAACGCTTCTGGATAATACGTTCGAAGATACGCCGTCTGAACCGTAATCATGGCATAGGCGGCCGCATGCGATTTATTGAATCCGTACTTCGCAAACTCAGACATCAAATCAAAAATCTTTTGAGCAAGATCTGCAGAATGACCCAGCTTAATCGCTCCATCGACAAATCGCTCTCGCTGCTTGGCCATCTCAGCGGCAATTTTCTTACCCATCGCACGACGCAAAAGATCGGCTTCACCAAGAGAGTAGCCGGCCATCACGTTGGCGGTCTTCATCACCTGCTCTTGATAAACAAAGACCCCATAGGTCTCTTTGAGCAGGGGTTCTAAGACAGCAGCATCATACTGAACTTCTCTTCGTCCCTGCTTTCGAAGAATGAAGTCATCAACCATCCCCCCCTCAAGAGGGCCGGGTCGGTACAAGGCGACGATCGCGATAATATCTTCAAATGCTGTGGGCTTGAGGCGCCGAATAACATCTCGCATTCCAGAGGATTCAAGCTGGAAAATTCCTGTTGTATCTCCACTCGAAAGCTCGGACATCACTTTGGGATCCGAATAATTGATCTTCAACAAATCAATCGGCTTCCCAATAACTTCAATACAATCCTGAATCACAGTAAGGTTGCGAAGCCCCAGGAAGTCGAACTTCAACAACCCCAACTTCTCAATTCCCTTCATCTCGAATTGAGAACAAACGACACCATCCGCTCCCTGATACAACGGGATGTACTGGGTTAAAATATCATCAGCGATGACAACCCCCGCCGCATGAACGGAAGCATGTCGATTCATCCCCTCAAGGGACTCAGCAATCTGCAACAACTCATCAGCCTTCGGATCCCGCTCCCTCAGCTCAGCAAACTTGGGCTCTTTTTCGAAAGCCTCTTTCAGAGTGATGTTCAAAACATTGGGAATCAGTTTGGCGATGGCATCCACATCGCCATAAGGCATGCCGAGAGCGCGCCCGACATCTCGAATGACTGCCTTTGATTTCATCTTTCCAAAAGTAATGATCTGAGAAACCTTCAGACGCTCTTCAGGCAACAAGCCATCCTTCTCAGGGAGATCGTATTTCTTCCGAACATAATCAATGACTCGATCTCGACCCTTGATACAAAAATCCACGTCAAAGTCCGGCATGCTGATCCGCTCGGGATTCAAGAACCGCTCAAAGAGCAAATTGTAGCGAACAGGATCAATATCAGTAATCGACAAACAGTAAGCCACAAGACTTCCCGCTCCAGAGCCTCGACCTGGGCCTACCGGCACACCATTCGACTTACTCCACTTGATAAAATCAGAGACGACCAAGAAGTAATCCGTAAATCGCATCTTCTTGATGATCTCGAGCTCTTCATCAAGCCGATCCCGATAAGTCTTTACCAACGCATCCCAGTCTTCAGGCTTGGCCCATTGACGAACAAGTTCCAACCGAGCATGGAGACCCTCATGCGCCTGTTCCACCATGAACTTTTCAGGAGATTTCACATCGGTGAATTTGGGAATGTGATACTCATCCGTCTTCCATTGAAAGTCACATCGAGACAAAATCTCATCAGATGCCTCTAACCCCTCCGGATGATCTTTAAACAATCCGGAAAACTCATCAGATGTTTTAAGAAAAAAGTCAGTGGAAGGCAGTTGCGGCCGCTTCTCATCAGCCAACGAAACTCCTTCGCCGATGGAGAGCATCACTTCATGAGCACGAGCATCCTCTTGGTTCAAATAAAAAACCGGCTGAGTAGCGACACATCGGGCGCCCAAGTCGGAACTCACTCGAACAGCAATTTCCTCCGAGGGGGCTCCCTCATAACGATGGATTTCAAAGAAGAGATTTTTCTTGTTCCATTGCGACAAAAACTCCTTGCCCGACTCAATCTGTGGATGATCCGGGCTTATCATAAAAATCAAATCTTCCTGCAATTCCAGAAGACGCGCTGGATTCAATCGACCCAAAGAGTAAGCTGTTAAAACCAAACAAAGATTCCGGTAACCTTGATTGGAAAGCGCAAGCAGAGTCACAAAGCCCTGGCCTTTGGCTGCATTTGCTGAATTTCTTGAGGACCCGAACTCCTGCAACTTTGTTGCTTTAACCTGATCGACCAAGCTTATCTTCAAGGTCGTGCCCAAAATGGCCTTCAAGTTGGCCTTCTTCATGGCGAAATAGAAATCAACCCAGCCAAATCCATTATCAAAATCGGTGATCGCCCCACCCTTGTAACCTCGAGCCTGCAGAGCCTCGCAGTAGCGATCCACCGGGACCATGGCCTTCAGCAAAGAGAAGTCGGAATGAAGCCTTAAGGGAACCATGCAGGACACCAATCTGATGGAAGCGACCGATTAGGAGCAAGCAGAAAGCTCGACTTTACATAAAAGGCCTTTGGCAGTTGCGACCCCAGTAAAAGTCTCGCTAAAGTGCTCAAATCTATGGCCCATCCGCTTTTGGAAGCTCTTCAAAACCGCATTCTCCTTGGCGACGGAGCCATGGGCACCATGATCTACTCCAAAGGTATCTATATAAATAGATGTTACGATGCACTGAACCTCGAAAGCCCCAGTCTGATTGAAGGTATTCATGGGGAGTATCTCGAGGCGGGCTGTGAGTTAATTGAAACGAACACCTTTGGGGCCAATCGTTTTCGACTCAAAGCTCATGGGCTAGAGGATCAGGTCGAAGCAATCAATAAAGCCGGCGTTGATATTGCCAAAAGAGCTCTCGCTCAATTTCATCAAAAAAACAGCCGCTCAGCGTGGATTATCGGAAGTATGGGGCCTTTGGGCGTTAACTCCGAGCCATTCGGCCCCCTCTCCAGCGAACAAGTCGCCTCGATCTACGAGGAACAAGCCCGCGCTCTTGAGCAAGCCGGCGTGGATGGATTTAGTCTTGAGACCTTCACTCATCTCAGCCAAATCGCAGCTGCTGCGGAAGGCGTGCGACGAGTCTCGAGCAAACCCATTCTTGCGATGATGACTCTCAACGACGACGGGGAGTCTTTGCTCGGTGAATCCGCCTACACGATGGCAGAGCAATTCGATCAGATGCCTATTGATGTGATTGGATTCAACTGCTCGAGTGGTCCGTCTGTTATCTTAGAGTCGATCGAGAGCTTTCGGTCCAAAACACAAAAGCCTTTAGCTGTGTTTCCCAACGCAGGATTACCTAAACAAGTTGGCGGTCGATTTATTTACATGGCAACTCCTGAATACTTTGGAAGCTTCGCTAAAAAATTTGCTAGCTTAGGCGTTCGAATCATCGGTGGATGTTGCGGAACGACGCCCACCCATATGAAGCGTGCTCGAGATGCCGTCCTTGCGTCTGGCCAATCGGGACGCCAAACGATTTCCGTCAAGAGTATCGACCCCAAGACATCCCATGCTCAACCAATTCCTCTTACAGAGAAATCTCAACTTTCTCGAAAGCTCTCTCAGAGAATGTTTGCAATCAGCGTTGAATTAGATCCTCCTAAGGGCACTCAGTTCAGTAAAGTTTTGGATGCCGCTCGAGCTTGCAAACTCGAGGGAGTTGATTGCATCAATATTGCCGATGGGCCTCGAGCGTCTGCGCGAATGAATCCATCAAGCTTGGCTCTGATTCTGGAACGAGATATCGGGATTGAGACGATCATTCATTACTGCTGTCGCGATCGAAACATTCTCGGCATGCAAAGTGATTTACTCGGAGCCTGGGCGCTTGGCCTCAAAAATATTTTGATTGTGACAGGAGATCCTCCGAAGCTCGGAGACTATCCAGAGGCCTCTTCTGTTTTTGATGTGGATTCGATCGGCCTCACGAAGATCGTGCACAATCTCAATCACGGAGTTGATATCGCGGGAAACTCGATTGGAAAACCAACGGGATTTCATCAAGGCGTTGGATGCAATCCTGGAGCTTTAAACTTTGAAGAAGAAATGCGCCGACTAAAACTCAAGATTGATGCGGGAGCTGAGTACGTCATGACTCAACCCGTCTACGATCATCGCACTTTTGAGAGATTTCTGAATTCCTACCAAGGATTTGACAAACAAATTCCTGTCTTGATTGGCATCTGCCCCTTAGCAAGTCTGAAGAACGCGGAGTTTCTACACAATGAGGTCCCGGGGATGCAGATTCCTGAGGACATCATGAAGCGAATGGCACAGCCCACAAGTCCTGATGCTCAGCGTGCTGAGGGAATCGCGATCGCCCGAGAAGCCCTTTTGATGTTCAAAAAAGATGTCGCCGGCACCTACATCATGCCGCCGTTTAATCGCGCTGATATTGCGATTGAAGTGATCAAGGGCCTTCAGGAATCTGATGCACCAGCGTTGATATCGGAGAGCTAGTTTCGACTGAAAAGCTGTAAACATAGAACATCGGCCCTACTTGCAGCACATGGGATATCACTTCCACTTTGCCCGCCCCGAGACCACGATCAAGTTCGCCTCGAGTCACAAACCAGCTTTCTGAAAACTCCCCAAAGGCTCCCCGCCTTGTTTCGGGAGTCGAGTGAAAACTTCTGAAGCGCTGAACCGCAGCCTGGATGACTTTCATCTGTTCATCGTTCGCCTGGTAGTGATCCATCAAATGATCGAGAGTCATTTTCTTCGGTTCTTCGACGTAGCGTGAGAGCATTCCCGTTTGAACCAAGGTCAGAGCCGCCGCTTGATCTGAGTTTGCAAGCCCATAGACGGGCATCTTCGCCATCATGAGCTTTCGCGACACTCTGCCGGGTATGAGGCTCGCAACAGCAAGCCCCATTTCAACACTCGCCTGCGCTTGCTCCTCATCATTGGGAACAAGTCGCATTCGAAGATCTTCCATTTTTTGTTGCTTTGCATCCGCCAGAACTCCGAATCGCTCCTCGATGTGCCGAGGATCAAAAACACTGTAAGTGATGAGCCGATAAGCAAACCCAGACTTTCCTTCTGAACGAGCAGATTGATGAACCGAAACAAAGTGCGGCGGGTACCAAAGACTTCCATCAAAATACATCAACTGGAAATGAGCGCCCTCTTGAGAATCATGAATATGTTTGACCGGAGCGACCTTCACGGACTCGCCCGAGGGAGGAATCAAAACCAAACTCGGCTCGCCCTCCCAAGGCTTCTCGGAAGTAAAAGCCTTCAAAATGAGAATGCAGTTCAAATGCTCAGGCCCATCATGGGCAGCCTTGGAACCTGCAACCGCAAACAGAGGGCCCGCGCTTAAGCAGAAAAAAAGAAGAATTCCTAGCTGAGTACAAAAACGAATCATAGCCGCCTCAAAAGCCAATTGATCGCAACTTCCATGCCCAAAACAACGCCCGGGCAGTCGATCTAAGCCCCCGAAATAACTATGAGACCTTTTCCCATGCAAGCCCCTTGAGGCGCAATCGTGCCCCATAGAATTCCACAGTCCGAAAACTTTGGCCCTCTCTCGATCTATGCTAAGCCAGCAGTCATGCGATGGACGTCTTTCCTCTGTTTGGTTTTGGCGAGCTTGGGATCCGCGGGACCCCTCCCTCAGTCGCCATCTTGGACCCTTTTTGCTCAAGATGGCGAGACATCGGCTTTCAAGGATGCCAGTTTGGGTCGAGCGATTCGCCGCTATGTGAAACCCGACTTTCGAGCGGATGCCTTGATTGAAGCCCTAAGGCTCGGCGACTTTCCACAGATCAATCATCGCCTCTACGAAGCCAACATCCAAACCTTGGACACATTCACGGCCCTCGTTCGAGCCAAGCACCAGCGAGTGGGGAAAATGTCCCCCTCGGAGGCTGCTGCTATTTTGAAGTTTTATCTCACTATTGATTTTAATGAGAACCGCCTTTGGCGACGTCATTTGATCAAGCGCAGTCAAGTGAATCGAATCTTTCAACTCGTTAAAATGACTGAATGGCCACATGTTCCCGAGCGAATTCACGGAGTGAACCAAAAGGCTCCCTATTTTCACAAGCAATCCTGGATTGATGCCGCCAAACCCTTTCATGATCGAAAGCTCCGTCGAGCGTTTTTGTTTATCCAAGCTGCGAGAATCAATCACGAGGCATTTCACAATTCTCTCGCGCATGTGGAACAACTCCATGAAAGTTTTTTTGAGAATCTCAGAGATGCCGGACTCGGCAGTCCCGACCTTGCGGGCGATCCACTGCTTGCTCTTCGAGCACTGAGAGTCTACCTGGTTTCCACTAAGACTGACTCGCCGATCAATCGAAATGGGACTCAGTTAGCCAGTTGGCCTGAAACAAAGGATGAGGCGAGCAAACTCGCCAAGTTTATCCTCGAACTGAATGCGATGAGCTCTCTTGAAGCCACTATTCTTCTCTCCCTGGGTGAACTCCCTGAAGGAGTAAGCGCCCCTGACTCAAAACTCGTGCAGCGCTTCGTAAGTCATGTGAAGTCTACTCCGAGAGATATTCGAAAGAATTTAGCCTGGAAGTATCATTCAGCGAGCGATCAAAAAGC
This sequence comes from uncultured Bacteriovoracaceae bacterium, assembly GCA_964655245.1. Lineage (GTDB taxonomy): Bacteria > Bdellovibrionota > UBA2394 > UBA2394 > UBA2394 > JBEIHI01. The sequence goes on from CAZZLQ010000040.1 coordinate 7,437, forward strand.
GATTGAGGCGCTCCTCAAAGCTTGCAAAGGAAACAAAATCTAAAGTTTTGATTTAGTAAGCCTGACTCACTTGGCTTAGCGAAAGAGTATCAGTGACGATAGCAATCGACTGGGATGTTCCGAGACGAGTCGCTCCGGCTTCGATCATCCGATAAGCGTCTTCGATCGATCGAATTCCACCGCTCGCCTTAACACCGATCTGAGGGCCAACGATTGAACGCATCAATTGAACTGAATCGACGGTTGCTCCGCTCTTTGAAAAACCTGTAGACGTTTTGACAAAGCTCGCACCCGCAGCGACGGCAATCTCACAAGCTCGTGCGATTTCAAAATCATCGAGCAAACATGTTTCCAAAATGACTTTCACAGGACGAGAGGAAGCCGCCTGAACAACAGCTTTAATATCTTCAAAGACCAACTCATGATTCTCCGACTTCAAAGCTCCGATGTTCATCACCATGTCTATCTCATCCGCTCCTTGCGCAATCGCCTGAGCTGTTTCAAATGCCTTCACAGTGATTTCTGAAGATCCTAAAGGAAACCCAACAACGACACAGAGCTTAACAGGAGAATCCTTTAAAAAATGCTTGGCGAACTTGGCCCAAAATCCATTCACACAAACCGAGTAAAATCCAAAATCTTTGGCCTGCTTGCAGACGGCAAAAATCTCTTCTTCCGTGGCCTCTGGCTTCAGCAGCGTATGATCAATAATCGATGCTAATTTTTTTTGACGATCAGAAAGTTCCACGATTCTTCGTCTCATGAGTGGCTCCCTGAAGTCTAGTTTTGCAAGCTTGATGCCGGCTGAAAAGCCCCCTAAAGCCCTAAAAACCTTGTTTCGAGCAATTTTGAGAGACGCCGAGGTCTCAGTCACAGGCCCCTAGGCGCCTCATGCCGACAACCTTGACCCTCCTATTCATTTCATGTGACCTGTTTGGATGAAGCGATTTCGGAGGATGATCATTGTCGTTTTGGACTCATTGGGAGTGGGAGAACTTCCGGATGCAAAGGATTTTGGGGATTCTGGAGCCAACACCCTGAAGCATACTTTAGACAGTCGAGGGGCACTGAAGCTCCCTCATCTTGAATCTCTGGGACTTCTTGAGCTGGTTAATAAGTCGTCCTCAACAATGGTGCGGGGATTTTATGGACGAATGAAAGAGATTTCTCATGGCAAAGATACGACCACAGGGCATTGGGAGATGATGGGTTTACCCCTCAAACAACCCTTAAGCCATTTCGAGAAAGGCTTTCCCCCCGAGATCATGCGCGAATGGGAAAGCCGAACAGGCTGTGGATATCTTGGCAATGTTCCCGCAAGCGGAACAGCCATCATCGATCAGCTTGGCGGAGAACACCTCAGCACACTCAAACCCATTGTCTACACCAGTGCAGATTCAGTGTTTCAGATCGCCGCTCACGAGGAAAAATTCGGCCTTGAGCGACTCTATGAGATTTGTGAGGAGACTCGCCGCCTCCTTGACCAAAGTCCTTACAAAGTCGGGCGTGTGATCGCTCGACCTTTCGTGGGCCAGGAAGGATCATTCAAGCGAACCGGCAACCGAAAGGATTTTTCCTTGATGCCTCCGCAAAAGACCGTGCTGGATGCTTTGAATGAAAATGGAATCTCGGTCTGTGGTGTCGGCAAGATTCCTTCGATTTTTGGCTACCAAGGTATCACCAAAATTTTGGAAGCGCATAATGATCAAGAGGCCATGGAAGCAACGCTGGCCGCTCTTCGATCTGAGCAGCAACAAGGTGTGATCTTCACCAACCTCAACGATCTCGATATGGTCTTTGGTCATCGCCGGGATGTGGCTGGATATGGCAAACAACTTGAAGTCATCGATGCCTTTTTACCCAAGATCTTGCGTGAACTTAAAGACGATGATCTTTTGATTCTAACCGCCGATCATGGCAACGATCCCACCTTCAAAGGGACGGACCACACTCGAGAGTTTGTACCACTCGTTTTGTACTCTCCTCGCTTTGAAAACATCAGCGCATCTCAGCGCCGGCTGAAAGATCGCGAAACGTTTTCTGATTTGGGTCAAACAGTAGCAGAAAACTTTCAAGTCTCAGGGCCCTCTCACGGCAAAAGCTTCTTGAGTGAAATCGCTGCATGAATCTACTGCCCCTCATTTTGAAGAAGCGAGATCAGCGGGAGCTTTCGAGTAGCGAGATTCGTGATTTTGTTTTCTCGCTGAACTCAAAGAGACCTCCCGCCGACTATCAAATCGCTTCTCTGTTGGCATTCATATTGGCTCGCGGCATGACGGAGCGAGAAACACTAGACCTTACGACGGCGATGAAGGAATCAGGAAAACCCCTTGAGTACAAAAAGGGATTTCCTCGTGATGCTTTTTTTGTGGATAAGCACTCAACAGGAGGAGTTGGGGACAAGATCACCCTTCCCCTGCTTCCCATTGTCATTAGTGCGGCTGAGAACGTCTTCTTTCCGACGATTGCCGGTCGAGCTCTTGGGCACACCGGAGGAACTGTTGATAAACTGGAGAGTATTCCAGGGTTTTCATGCGCAATCTCACGAGAGAAGTTCTACCGAGTTTTGCGGAATCATCGCGGATGCTTTTTATCTCAAACCAAGGACATCGCCCCAGCCGATCGAGAACTCTATCACTTGCGAGATGTGACGGGAACTGTCGCCAGCATACCCCTCATTACAGCTAGTATTTTATCCAAGAAGCTTTCTGAATCACTCAACTTTCTTTTGCTCGATTTGAAGACGGGATCGGGATCGTTTTTGCCAAACCGAGCTGAAAACAAAAATTTAGGACTCAGCTTACTGCGCGTTCTGAAACTCTCGGGCACTCCCGCCGAAGTCTGGATGACCAATATGGATTCTCCCCTCGGCAGTTATTCAGGAAATCGACTCGAGGTTTTGGAAAGCCTCCGAATTCTCAGGGGACAGGGCCCAAAGATAACGACGGAACTCACCAAGCATTTCGCCCAAAGACTCTTGATGGCCTCCGGCATTTCGGAATCTGATGCGTTTGCTCGTATTGATCGCGCGATCCAGTCAGGGGCCGCTGTCGAGACATTTGAGAAGATCTGCAGAGCCCAAGGTGGCAAGATTGAGGAACTTGAGAAATCGATCAAGCGCGCTCGACTCAAGACCAAAAGTATTAAGGCACCCCGCTCGGGATTTCTCAAAATCAATTCGACTCAAGCGGGCTTAGCACTCTGCGAACTTGGTGCGGGCCGTATTCGAAAGTCAGATAAGATTGATCCCAATGTCGGCTTTGAGCACCACCTTGAGCACGGCTCCACTGTTGACAAAGGACAAGAGATTCTGACTCTGCATTATAGCTCAGCAAGCAAGATGGAACGATCGCTGGCGATCTTGAAGGAAGCTTATCAGGTCTCAGAGGAACCTCCTGAGAAGTCACCTCTTGTGATTGAAAACTTGCGCTAGAGCCTCCAAATAAAGATTGCTTCGACACCTTGTTTGCGACTGAAATTGAGTATGTCCTCGGGTTCATCACCTTTTCTCAAAGCGCAAGAAGCTGCCAAGTCATTACAGAAAATTTTTGGACCCTCTCCAGAGGTTGCCGTCATCTTGGGAAGTGGGCTGAGCGGATTTATTGAAGATCTCAAGAATCAACATATTCTGCCATTCAAAGATGTTCCCGGAGGACTGAGCAGCTCAGTGCAGGGCCACTCAGGCAAATTCGTCTTAGGGCATGTGGGCAGCAAGCGAGTGATAGTTCTCTCTGGTCGAATTCACGGCTACGAGGGCCATAGCCCTCATGATGTTGTTCATTTGGCTCGCGCAACTCGCCTTTGGGGTGTGGACAAGTTCATCATCACCAACGCTTCGGGATCCACCCATCGCGGGATGAAGCCTGGCTCCATTGCTTTGATGAAAGATCAAATCAATTTCACGGGAAAGAATCCTTTGACGGGATCCGACCTCTTCGGCGGAGAACGATTTCCAGATGGATCAGATCTGTTCTCCAAGTCATGGCGAATGAAAGCTAAGCGCGTACTTAAATCAAAAAAGATCAATCTCAAAGAGGCCGTCTACATTGGGGTCAACGGACCCGCTTATGAAACAGCAGCTGAGATCAAGGCCTTTAAACTTTGGGGAGCCGATATTGTGGGAATGTCCACAGTTTGGGAAACGTTGGCACTGTCTCAAATGAAGACCCAGATTTTGGGCCTAAGCTGCGTCTGCAATTACGGAACAGGAATCTTGAATCAACCCCTCACTCATCAAGAGGTTCTCGACGTGGGACAAAAGGCTCAGAGCAGTTTTCGAAAAATTGTGAGAACTGTTGTTGAAGCGACGCTTTAGGTTTGGAAATGAAAAGAATCTTTCGCGCCCAGCATCTCGTCACTTGTAACTCGAAACATGAGGTCATCAAGGATGCTTTCTTAGCTATTGATGGAAAGCACATTGTTGATGTCGGCGCTTGGAAGAAGCGCCCGAAGGCTCGAGCTTGGAAAGTGGTTGATGCGAGCTACGGAATGATCACGCCTACGCTCTTTAACCTGCACACTCATTTGCCCATGTCACTTCTGCGGGGAATTGCCGAGGATCAAAAGCTTGAGGATTGGCTTTTTCAGACGATTTTGCCCCTTGAGAAGAAACATGTGAGTCCATCCTTTGTAAAAAAGGGAACTGAGCTAGCACTTCGTGAATCGATCCGAAACGGCGTCACTTTCTTTTGTGATATGTACTTTTATGAAACAGATATTGCAAAAACCGCCGAGAAGATGGGAGTGCGTGGTGTTTTTTGTCAAAACGTCTGGGATATTGATTCGCCTGACTCAAAATCTCTTGATGAATGCCTCAGCCGTGCGGAAAAGCATCTACAGACTTTTCCGCGATCTGATCGAATCATTCCAGGCATCGCTCCTCATGCCATCTATACAACGTCTCTCAAAACCATCCAGCAGTGCGCCGATCTCGCGAAGGCGCACAATGGATATGGGATGGTGCATTTGGCTGAAACCAAAACCGAGTTTAATGACTCCATCAAAAATTTTGGTCGAAGTCCCACCGCGCAAGTTGCAGCCTCCGGATTCCTAGATTTGAAACATGTCATCTTAGCTCACTCAGTTTGGATGGATGATGAGGATTACAAACTTCTGAAGCGCCCGAATGTTTCTGTGGCTCTTAACCCCCAGTGTAATGCCAAACTCGCAAGCGGGATCCCGCCGGTCGATCGCTATCGCAAAGAAGGCATTCGATTTGTCCTTGGAACTGATGGCGCTTGCAGCAACAACAACTTGGATATTTTTGAAGAGATGAATTTCTTAAGTAAGATTCATCATGTTTCAACGGGAGATCTCACGGGGCTTCCAGGTCCTGAGCTCTTTGATGCCGCAACCATTCGTGCCGCTGAGGCCGTTGGCGTTTCGGACCGACTAGGAAGTTTGGAGCCCGGCAAAGAGGCGGACTTTTTGATTATTGATTTGCGCTCTGCACATTTACAGCCCATGCACAATCCTTACGCTTATCTGATTTACTCGGTCCGAGGTTCCGACGTTTCCTCTGTCTACGTTCAAGGAAACCGAATATGGGGTCACGTCTCAAACCGAATATGGGGTCACGTCTCATGACTGCACTTCCTGGCACCATACCTCGATATGGGGTCAAGAAGTGCAGGATAGAGACCTGACCCCATAAGGCCGCAGTTTCGGGAACTTAGGTCGCAGAACAGATGTCGCACCTGACGCCTAAATAACAAGCATTTCATAGACTTAGCTGTCTGGGGCTCCTGGCACATCCCGTGCATTTTGCAACCTCTGAGGAGTGAAAAGTTCACTCCGAGGAGGAGAAACAGATGTCTCTTAAGCTATCAAAGCAATATTTGAGTTGGAGAAGCCTTGCTACAGCCATGCTTCTCGCTCTGACCAGTCCGCACACAGGATTGAGCACCAATCTTTGGGCCGCTCCTCCGACGAGCGTCGAAATCGCGGTTTTCAAAGAAGAAGACCTCGTAAAAATTTTGAGGGACAAGACTCCTGTTCAAAAGAAATTTGAAGATACCGACACTCATGTCCAACTCGATGAGAAGATTCTGACACAAAAGTTTCAGTTCTACCTGGATAGCAAGGGTGATGTTCGACAAAAGCTCGGCAAATCACAAATGCCCAACGATCCCAAGGTTTCTCGAGTTTATGTAAATGCCGGCTCACAAACTTCTTATGCCGAATACATGACGGATGTGAATCCATACGGAAACTCTTACTTCTTTGAAGTGATCCGACCCGATGGATCACTGGATCGCATTCAAATTCAGATTCCTTCCGATGCATCTCAAGCTGATATTGAAAAGCTTATTCGTGATGCCCTGCTCGCCCGCGGATACACCATTGGCGACAACGGATCTATTCTGTTCAACGGTCAACCCATCAACAGAACCCTCAATGACTATGTACTTTGGATCTCTGGTGGAGGTCAAGGCGGTCGAGGAATGCCTGGCGGCGGATTCGGCGGCGGATTCGGTGGAGGCAATGGCGGCGGCTATGTCTTTGGTCCCGGCCAGGGAAATCTCGGCCAAGGAAACAATGGATATTGGATCTACCACGGTGGAAATGGTGGCCAGGGAGGCCCCGGATTTAATTCTGGAGCAAACAACGGCACCTGGAGTTATCAAGGCGGAGGAGCGGGTCATGGTAACGGTTATGGTTACGGCATCGACACCTCTCGCTATCTTGGAGGCGCTGATGGCGCAGCCTTCTTTAAGCTCGGCGGCATCGGAAAAGTCTTCCGATCCGATATGTTTGACATCATCGACAACTCGAAGATGAACAACGACTGGTTCAATTATGAATTCAAACTAGGTGATCTCACCTACAAACTTGAGAAGATGGATATCCCCGGTCTCTTCAATGACGAATGGGTCATCTTGAGAAAGGGCGAAGGCGATATCTGGTACCTCATCAAAGAAGATGAGCACCAAGCTCTCATGGAAATTCTCAAAAACTCAGACGATCCTGATCTCGTCAAAGCCTACAAAAAGGTCAAAGGCAAAGATCTCGATAAGTGGGACCAAGGCGACTACGACAATGTTCGCAAATACGATATGAAACACAATCCGGCCGATTACTTTGGATACGGCTCGAATGTGAATTTCTCAGGCTCCTACCAAGGAATGCCTCAAGGCGGCCTTGGTGGCGGTTTCGGCGGCGGCTTTGGCCCCGGCGGAATGGGTGGCGGCTCCATCAGCATCCCCGCTTCCGTGAATAATGATATCTACACTTATATCCAAGGAAATCCGAATGCATCCGTTCAAGATCTCCAAGCAATGCTCGATGCCAAATACGGCAAAGGCATGGTGATCGTTTCCAAGGATCCGAACGGAAACTATCAATTCCAATTCAACCAAGCAGGTCCTCAAGGTGGACCTGGACAAATGAGTCAATTCATTGTGGTTCAGGATCCCTCTCGCTTTAACTCCGGCTTCATGATGCCTGGAATGGGCGGAGGCTCTGGCCAATACACTTGGTCCGGTGGAGCTCCCTCAGGTGGAACTTCATCGAGCGTTTCCAACATTGATGAAGACGCACTGGCTCGCGAGATCCGAGCGATGTTTAAGAACTCAGGTTCTTCATCTTCGAGTTCATCGGCTTCGGCTTCTCAGTCCAGAACGGATGGCGGCTCAAGCCCTTCGTCATCATCGCCCTCGTCATCGTCATCAACCATGATTGTGACGCAAGGTCAGTTGCCGACTCTCTCTCGAACTGAGGATGGCGAATGGAAACTTTCGATTCCGTTTGCAGTCGACGCCAATCGAGACGGTCGCGTTGACTACTACGATTATGAGTTTGTTTATCTCGACCCCCAAGATGTCTCTGCTGACGGGAGAATCAGCAAAGAAGCTTTGGATCGAATCATGTCGAGTTTCAAAGATCGAGACATTGACTTAAGTCGAATCGTCACGATCACAACGGCACCTGGGGAAAGTAGTGCTCAAAACGGGGAAAGAAACTCGGCAGGCTCAAGCGATTCGACTCGAGAGTTTGAAAGTCTCGAGGAGCTGATGCGAATCGCCAGCGAACAAGGCTGGACCGTAAAGAAACTCGATCAACTTGCTGGAATCTACCAAGACAGCAAGGGCAATCAGTTTAGATGGTCTGTTGACGTACAGCCTCCTTTGGAACTCAGTCCAGAAAATATGGACAAACCTCTAAAGGATTTGGTCAACCCGTAAACGTTTACCTCATACTCCACACTCACACACCACACGAGCGTCTGATGTTTCGTCCAACATCAGACGCTTTTTTTTGGGCGCTGATTTTGGAAAAACGCTGATGAATACACGGCATCTTCAACTCAACGTCCTGCGAACTTTAGGCCGCGACTTGACTCTATTTGCTGGGACAAGGCCGCCCCATCCCCAGATAGGAAAACAGAGTCATTTCAACAGATTACAGGGTTTTACCGCTGGTACAACCCTTGCAACGGCAAAGGTAGAGGCTTTGAACAAAGGCTGTTCAAGCTTGTTAACGAGGAGGAAAAAATGAAAGCTCGAAACTTCAAAAATGCAATCGCTCTCTCAGTGATCACTGCGATTCTCGTTGGTTGTAGCGGAGGTGCGACGGAAACAGCGCCCATACCGACGATTCCTCGAGCCAGTTCAGGTCCGTCGACCACTAACCCGAGTCCCGTCTCTCCAATGATTGGAAGCGGTCCTATCACAGTCGGAATGAGTGGGAATGAAACGATTGATGATGTGAACACCAAACTTGACGGCATCATTAACAAACAAAATGCTCAAGACGCCAAGCTCGATGCAGCCGCGAACAAACTCAATGAAATCAACAAAAACGCCTCCGATGCTTCCAGCAACTCAAACTGGGCCAAATGGTTAGGCGTCGCTGCCGTTTCGATGCTCGCTGTTCCGATGATTTACAATGGTATCCAAAACTATCAAGCCACAGGCGATGTGGGTAAAGCCCTCGGTGCGACTGTGACTAACTCTGATACCGAAGTGAATGATCTCAATATGAAAAAACGTTCTGACGCTGCTGGCTCTCGAACCATCGGAGCAACCACCGCAGCTGTGAACGCTGGAACCGGCGCGGTCCTGACTCAAGGCGCTGCAACTCAAGGCCTTGTCAATAGCACATCCAACAGGACCGACAATGGAATCCGGGCTGGATTTGGAGCGACTGCCGAAAGTTTAAACAACGTCCAATCCAAGGTCGACGCTCAATCGAAAGACATTGAAGCTGTAAGATTGGGAATGAATGCGATGAACCAAAAACTTCAATCTCAAATCTCTGATGTCCAACGAGCTCAGAAAAATGCCAAAGAAACCCTCGAAGTAATCAAGAATTCCTCAGTAAAAAATGAGCAAGAACTTGCTTCACTCAAAACCAAAGCAACAGACGCAAATACCCAACTTGAAACTGCAGTGAAGACTTTGGAAGCTCAACAGAAAGCACTCGCTGATCTGAAGGCCAAAGCAGACCAGCTTCCCAATTCTGAGCAATCAGCTCAAATGCGGGCCCAGCTTGATGCCGCTGCTCAGGCCAACCAAAAAGCTTTTGATGATATCAAATCTCAGCAAGCTGAGATGAAAACAGCTATCGAAGGATTGAAAGCCTCAGCTCCGACCATTGTTGTGGTCCCTCAATCCACTGGAACTCAGGCTGCCTCTTCACCGGCTGCAAATACTCCAGAAGCTTCTCCGATTGATCCTAAGCAGCTGGCACCCGTGTCCGACACTCAGGCAATGGCCGCACCTTGAGACCTAAAATAAATGAAATGAATTCCGAAGCCCTCACTCTTTGAGTGAGGGCTTTTGATTTTTTACTACTTCGTTTTTGAAAGAAGTTTAAGAGACTTCAAAAACTCAGACAAAGCCTTCACTTGTTTTTTGAGCTGCTTCTTCTCAAGATTGACCAAGACAAAGTCTGAACGTTGATTTTTCTCAAATGCAGGTATTTGCCTCTGATCCAGAAACTCAAACAGCTTCTTGGACATTCCCCTCCTTTGAACTCTTCGCAACCGATCGGAGCGAGGAGCAAAAACAGCGATCGTCAAATCAAAGCAACGCTCAAACTTGGCTTCAAACAACAGAGGCACTTCAACAACAGAATTCCTTTTGGCCTTCTTGTGAAAGGCCAAAACTTTTCGCTTCACCAGGGGATGAATCCACTTCTCAAGACGTTTCATCCCAGCCTCAGAGCTTCCAAACTTCTTAAGGATCCAATCCTTGGTGATCTTCTTCTCCTGGTAGATCTCGGCTACCACGGCATCAGCCGAAAGAACGGACCAGCCCTCTTTCTTAAAGACCTTCAGAACCGTGGACTTTCCAGACGCCAAGGAACCCGTAAGCCCCACTCGAATGGGCTTTCCATGTCGCAGCCTCACTTCAAACCCCTCTAACATATCGAAATCATACCGATTTTTAAGGCCTTAGGCCACTTTCTCCTGGCATAGCGATTGCAAGTTTAAGTCCTTAGAAAAAGGAGAGATTCATGCGCCCATCAATTCGTCGACTACCCTTTCACCTCGGAATCCTTGCCAGCCTCAGTTTACTGTTGGCCGGATGCGGAGAAGCCTTCGTCGGAACTTATCAAGGCCGCGTGAAACTAACCAACAGCTGCGACGGACAAGATCAAAGTCCGTATCGAGTCACAGTCAGAGCTCAAGTCGCTGGGGACTCTATGGAATTAACTATCGTTGAATTCGTCTCCGAATCCAATAACAGCGCCGGAACCGTTGGCGCTCGACTGACGCAAGTTCAAGCGGGCATGAGCCTCGCCAATGACACAACCTTTGGTGTCGAGAATCAGCCCTTCTCCAATGTTCCTGAATATAGCGTGAGTGTCGTTGGCGTTATCGCTCAGACACGCGACCAAATTGATAACTTACAAGTGACACTCAATCTCCTCACCAGCGCTGGCTCTCCCTGCAAGGATCAATTCACCAACGCTGGTTTTGGACCACTGACGCTCAAAGATCGTTAAGATCGTTTGGCCAAAGGAACGTAAGAAGCCTCAGTCACACCTTCGTACTCAGCTCGAGGTCTTAAGAGTCGGTTGTTTGACAACTGCTCCACCACATGAGCCGTCCAACCAGCCATTCGGCTGATCGCGAAAATCGGGGTGTAAACGTCAAAGGGAATTCCCAAAACGTAATAGACCGACGCTGAATAGAAATCCACATTGGGCAGCAAAGTCTTCTTAGTCCGAACATAGTCCTCCACTTTGAGAGACATTTCGTACCACTTCATCTGACCTTTCTCACGACCCAAAGTCTCAGACATCTTTCTAAGCTCAATCGCTCGAGGATCTCCATTCTTGTAGACTCGATGTCCGAAGCCCATGATCCGCTCTTTGCGAGCAAAGGCTTCATCCAACCACTTATCCACATTCGAAGGCTCACCAATCTTCAAAAGCATTTCCATGACCTTGGTGTTGGCCCCCCCGTGAAGAGGACCTTTCAAAGTTCCGATAGCTGAGGTGATCGCCGAGTGCATGTCCGTCAACGTTGAAGCGGTAACTCGCGCACAAAAAGTTGAAGCATTAAACTCATGATCGGCGTGCAGAACCAAGGCCTGATCAAAGGCTCTTACTTCAGTGGCCGTCGCTTCTTTTCCTCGAAGCATATAAAGAAAATTCGCCGCAATACCTAAACCCTTCTTAGGATGAACGGGATCTCGTTGATTTCGAATATGCTCCCAAGCACAAACCAATGTGCCGATTTGAGCGGTTAATCGAAGAGCTTTTCGCTTGTTGGCTTCAATTGAGTTATCCTCGGCATCAGGATCATACAAACCCATCAAAGAAACCGCTGTTCGCAAAACATCCATGAAGTTGGCTTTCTTGGGCAAACCCTGCAGGGCCTTGATCACAGGCTCAGGCAACGTCATGTGGGCTTCAATTTCCGCCTCAAAGGCGCTTAACTGCTGGGCTGTGGGCAATTTACCATTCCACAGCAGATAAACCGTCTCCACAAAGTTGGAGAGCTGGGCCAGCTCATGAATATTGATGCCGCGGTAGCGAAGAACGCCATTGTCGATACTACAAATACTCGAAGGGGCTGCTACGATATCTTCCAGTCCATCTCCTGCGATTGCGCTTGCTTTTCCTGACATTCTGAAATCTCCTTATCTTCTGAAGATTATGCTCGCGCGGAATTCATCTCAAGTTCTCTTTTGGCGTCTTTTGATTCGCTGGAGCTTCGTCTGGGTCCTGGACGTGCTGTTTTTCGTGGTGGTTTATTTCGGGCTACTGCCCAATACCGGCCGCCTCGCTTCAGGAGATACGATTGATCGAGAGCTTTCGGGCGGCAAAGAAGTCGAATTTCGGCTCGATCCTCAAGGTAAATCTTACGTTCGCCTGAACGAGGTCTCTCGTTATTTGCGAGCCTCAGTGCTTGCACTTGAAGATGCTAAGTTTTACGAGCACCGAGGCTTTGATGTCGAGGAAATGATCAAAGCCCTTGAAGCCACCCTTCAAAAGGGCCGGCGCCTGAGGGGTGCAAGTACCATTTCTCAACAATTGGTGAAGAACCTCTACCTGACCCATGAGAGAAGCTTTCGAAGAAAGTTTCTCGAGGCCTTGATCACCATCAAAATGGAAAACACTCTCAGCAAAAATAAGATTCTCGAGATTTACCTCAACTCCATCGAATGGGGTCGCGGTCTCATGGGCATTAAAGATGCCTCTTATTATTATTTCAAAAAGCGGCCTCGAGACTTATCGGTGAAGGAAGCCGTCTTTTTGGCGGCGATCATCCCCAATCCCGCGCGCTTTGGGCGATTGGATGACAATCAAACTCCGCGGCGCTTTGTTCGAAAGCAGATGGGAAAGGCACTACAATCACTCTATTATCAGGGACTCATCAGCTTGGATGATTTTCGAGACGCGCTCTTTAGACCCTTGGAGCTCAATCCTTGAAGTTTGATTGGATTTTCGCCCGACCCGCTTACCTGCCCGGTCAAGGGCCTAAACCGCAACTGCCTGCCGCCACGGTTCCGGTCTCAGAAACCTCCTGGGCTTCCCATGAAATCTTTCAGTTAGGAATCCTGTGTCATCAACGCGGATACTTCTGGGAAGCTCATGAAATTCTTGAAAGTCTTTGGCATCTTCAGTCGGGGACCATCAAAGACTTTGTCCAGATTCTCATTCAACGTTCGGCGGCTGATCTCAAGATTCAGCAAAAGGATGAGCAAGCCGCATATCGATTGCGAACCTCAGCGCTCACAAAGCTCAAGTCGATACCAAATCATCAGACAACTTTTCTCGGGCTTGATCTAAAAGACCTAGCAAGGGAGTTAGAATCAAAGACTCAGGGAGAGGCCCGTTCGACGTGAGACCCCGGGTATTGGTTGGTTCGACTCGCTATGAGATCAAAAGATCTCACATCGCGACTGACCCCTCCCTCAATTGCTTTCTGAAACCATGAAGGCTCTTTGGAAAGCAAGAAAGTCATCAAAATCTTTTTGCACGCGCTCTCGCGTGGCATCCAAAACCATTGAGTAGTAAGTGCGCTTGGGATCCGCCTGAAAGAAGCGAGCACTCAATCTCTGAATATCTTCAGGGCTCTTGTTTTCTTTCACCCACTGATCAATCTGAGCAGCAAAGCTTATCTGTGGTTGGGTAACTTGATTCAGGGTCTCATCCACGATTCCAAGAACATTGGTGTAGTTGCCCTGCATGTCGGAAGCTAAGCTCGCAGTTTCAGGATGAGCCATCCACTTTTGCATTTGAAGACTGACGAGCAAATCTCGCACTCCAATCAATCGCTCAATGTCATCGTTCAGATCCACTCCGCTAGCGACATAACTCGCTAAACCACCCACACTCTCGGGTGGATAATCGAGATTCGAGATCCCCCGTGCGATGGTTTGCTCGATCTCCTTGAGACGAGCCGTCTGCCGAGCAATCTTCCAATCCAAAAGTCCGGCATTGAAATATTCCTTCCACGAATCCGGCATCATCTGGATCAATACGCCTAAGCCAATTGATCCGGCCACCGGTGCAACTCTTTGGGCCCAAACATTTTTTGGAAACTTGGTCATGGCGATATAATTTCCAAGTTGAGCTCCCACATAGAGACCTACGTTCATCGCAATAAACTCAAAAGTCATGATTCGATGATTCCAAACGGAATCAAGCACTCGCTTCTGAAGATTCTTATCAAGCACCGAGTAATAGAGCAGATTGAGAGCCACACGCTTTTTGACATGCATGGGTGATGACAAGAAATCAGTCATTTTGTGAGCTTCGGGGATGTTTCGGGTTGCGATCTTCCAAAACTGAGAAAATGTTTCGTATCCAGCACTCACCGAAAAGCTGTAGGTAAACCCATTGACGATATTGCCAACAACCTTGAGCGCTTCTTTCTGTCTGAGAGGCTCCATCATGGAAGGAGCCAATTTATCGAGACCGCGTCCAAGCATGCTGACGAGAGATTTGCCCCCACGTTGACCCATGGATCCCGAGACAGTTCCGATGAGTCCGGCATAGAAATCCGTCGAGTTCAGCAAAAACAAAATACTATCGACATCAACCGACCCTGTTTCCTTGAGTGACATCGCCGCTAGGGTCACGCCCGCCGCAATCACTGCCGCAATAGGATTTGTTTGATAGGGAAAAATTCCTTGAGTGACCAAAGGACTCATGGGTTGAGCCACTGAATCCTCTGCAGCGTTCGACTTAAACTGGGTCGAAGGCAAAACCCCCATAGACGACTGAAAACCCAAGACGGCGGGGGCAATGGTCATTCCACCGGTGATAGCTCCTGTGAAAGTTTCAGACACAGAGGTCGGGGGCTCATTCGCAGAACTTCTGAGCGAAGACACTTCTTGAATTTCCTCGGGGGAGGACATCGTCACTCTGATTTGCTGCGAATGATCCCCTAGCTCCGTTCCACCCGCAGCTACTGGCATGACGCACAAAGCCGCGAGCAAAAGACCCATCATGAAACGAACATGACGTTCATTGTTCAGTCTCATCCTGTCAAAACGACAACAACGCATAAACGATAGGCTCGATAGACCTGACAAGACTGTGTCCAAGCTACCTTGAATCTTCAAGACAGCCTCCGATGGGAACTTAAAACAATAGCGAGTAATCAGAATCAACCCTCCTCCGATCTGACACTGAAAGTTTAGAGTTGCGTCAAAGAGGGGGTCAATGTTTTTATGACATGATGCAGAAAAAGATTATTTTAACCCTGGTGTTATCGTTTTCAACCTTTGCGGTTCAAGCTCAAACGAAGCGAACCGACGGCCCTCCGGGTACGGAGTATGGCGATTTTAGTGATTGGGATGGAACCTCTCAGATAGGCCTTCACATTGGAGCTATGTCTGATCAAAATACGGACGAAACGAGCTTAACTCTGGGTGTGGATTTCGATTACCGGCCCACCGATATTTTTGGAATTCGAGCAAGCTTCGAACAAGGAATTCAAAATCCCAAGCATTCCCTCTTCCTTCTCACTCCTTTGATCCACAGCGAGTACTCGAATATGCATTGGTACTTTAACTTCGGGC
>CAZZLQ010000041.1:0-21324 GCA_964655245.1 uncultured Bacteriovoracaceae bacterium
TAGAGCGAAAAAAACCGACGGATATAAGTTGTGTCATTCATTGACATCGATGCGTCATCGTCTCTTATTCGCGACTTTGGGTCAATCAACGGGATGAGTCGTCACTCCGGTAAAAACCTAGAAATTCCTTGCATTTGAGCCCTTATGACCCAGAAAATACTAAGTAAGGGGAGATACAATCCATGGATCCAGTTCAAGCTCAAACAGAACAAGTAATTACCCAAATGACCCTCGCTCAAAGATTTGAGGCTGGCGGGCATTTTATGTGGCCGATTCTGATTCTCGGGATCATCGCCGTGCTGATTGCCGTCGAGAGAGTCTACAGACTTTATATCCAAACGAGCATCAACAAGGCTCAGATTTTGTCCGAGGTTCGAAACGCCATCTATTCAGGACGTCTCATGGTGGTAGGCTCCTCCGTGACGCATCAGATCATTCAGGCCGGATTTCAGGCCTTTGAGCGATCCCATAAAGATTCAGAAGTTCAGTTAGCAATTGATGCCGCAGCCACTAAGCACTTCCCTCAGATTGAGAAGAATACTTCCTATCTGACCATGATCGCCAACGTTTGTACGCTCCTTGGACTCCTTGGAACGATCTCCGGACTGATTACTTCTTTTGCCGCAGCTGCCAATGCAGATCCCGCACGAAAAGCCGAACTTTTGGCCTCAGGAATTTCGGAAGCCATGAACTGTACTGGGTTTGGATTGCTCGTCGCAATCTCATGCCTCGGCATCTACGCCTTTATTCAGGGGCGGACTCAACGAATCATCGATGATGTGAACGAGGTGGTGCTCGAAGCCATGAACTTTGTGGTGAGCCATAAAGACAAACTCAAAGGCGGAAAGGCTGAGGCTTAAGTCATGATGGATTTTCTCGCAAGCATTGGTAAGGCCTGGGAAGCGGGCGGAGTTTTCATCTACCCTATTCACTTTGTCGCAATTCTGACTCTTTCGATTACGATTGAAAGATTCTATGCGCTCTACATCAAGTCCTCGATGAATATTCGAGCATTCCTCACGCAGCTGAGCCCTGGAATCTCTCGAGGCGATTTCCAATCGTCGATGCAGTTTTGTGACTCGATTCCTGCACCCGCATCGCGAGTTGCTAAGAGCCTTCTCATCAAGGCCCTCGCCAAAGGAAGCCCAGAGGATCTTGAGGCGACCATCGAGGCCTCTCTTTCTCGAGAGTCACATCCGATTGAGCGGCGAACTTCTTATCTTTCGATGCTTGCAAACATTGCAACACTGTTGGGACTGCTCGGAACGATCTCGGGTCTAATCATCAGCTTCGGTGCTGCAGCTCAAGCTGATCCCACTCGTAAGGCCGAGCTTCTGGCCGAGGGGATCTCGGAAGCGATGAACTGTACAGCGTACGGACTCATTGTAGCGATCTTTGGACTTGTTTGTTACGCTCTGCTTCAGGGCAAAACACAAAGCCTCATCGATGAACTCAAAGAAGTAGCTTTCGAAGTCAAAAGTCTCATTCCGGCAAACAAGACAAAGTAGTCAGGGGGATCTATGGGAGTCAGTGTTGATTCAGGCGGCGGTGGTGGCAGAAAGAAAGTTGATGCTGATCTCAACCTTGTTCCCTTCATCGACTTGCTTTCGGTTTGTATTTTGTTTCTCTTGATGACGGCTGTTTGGGTGCACATTTCCAAGATGGCGGCGTTTAGCCAACCGAGTGGTGAAGCCATCATCGCCCACTCTGAAGTCTCATCCATCAACAAGGCCAAAGAAGAGCGGGACTTTGATTTTCTCGTTCGCCAAACGGGAGTCGAAATCAAAGAAGACGGCCGATCTCTCGGCGAGTTCAAACTCGAAATCGTCAATGACAAGATCTTGGAACTCAAGGGCGCTTGGAAAGCCGAGGAGATGCCTAAGATTTCTCTTCGAGCAGCTGATGATGTTGTCTACGAAGATCTGATTTTTGTTTTGGATCTCTTGTTTAACTCCAAATGGACCAATGTCTCTGTGGGAGGGCTCTAAGATGGCGATTTACGCACCAGGAAAACGCATCAACCCCACGATTCGCCGCAAGGGCTTAGCCGGTCGCAAGGAAGTCAACGCCGGCCTCTTCCTCACCTCAATGGTGGATATGTTTGCCATTCTTGTGATCTTTTTGCTCCAGAGCTTTAGCGCTGAGGGTGAGATTATTGTTTTGAAGCCCGGCATGGAACTTCCTAAGGCCTCAAACATCGGAACTCTTGAGATAGCTCCCGTCGTTACCGTCTCTCGCGATGTGATTGAGCTCGAGGGCAAAGAGATCGCCAAAACAGCTGAGCTCGCGGCTCAAACCGAATGGGCTAACGTTCCCATGCAGGATGCGTTCAAGGAGCTGAAGACAAAGCTCGAAGAAGAAGCTCGAAAGAAGGCCTCTGACTCTGGCCAACCTCTCGCTGAGGGAGAGCCCATCAAACTCGATGCGAAAATCAATATCTCTGCAGACCGACGTTTGTATTTTCAGGTCGTCAAAAAGATCATGTACAACGCTTCGTTTGCGGGATTCCCGGATTTTCGGTTCGCAGTCTTAAGCAAAAGCTCCAGCGAAGTTCTCGTTCCGCCCGCTCAGTAAATATTAGGCCTCTGCGAGAAGTCGCAAGGCCTGATAGGCAGAAAACTTTTGAATCAAATCCCGATTTGCCAAGCCCAACTGTAACAACTGGGATCGAATCCCCTTGCGAGTTGCCACCGCGAGCCAGACTGTCCCCACAGGCTTTTGCTTCGTTCCACCGAGGGGACCTGCAATGCCCGTAATCGAAACAGCCTTATCCACACCCGAGCGCTTCATCGCACCCAAAGCCATTTCGCGAGCCGTTTGTTCACTCACTGCTCCGTGTTTATTGAGCGTCTCTTCCTTCACACCCAAAAGATCCATCTTCGATTGATTCGAGTAGACCACAAAACTTCGATTGAGGATCGCCGAAGCTCCCGAAACACTTGTCAGCATTGAACTCACCAAACCACCCGTGCAGCTCTCAGCAATGGCGATTTGTTTTTTTTGCTTGAGCAACTGCGCCAAGATCACTTCCTCAAAGCTCTCCTCCCCCATCGAGAAGAATAACGAGCCAAATTGCTTCCTCACCTTAGCAACCAGAGGCGCAATCAATCGACGAGCCGCAGCCTCGTTGCGCGCGGTGACTTCAAACTTCAAATGATTCTCAGGAAGTCGAGTTCTAAATCCAACGCTCACGCCCTTGGGGAGTTTTTGACGACGAGCCCATTCATTAAGCTCGCTCTCAGGCACACCAAAAATCTTCAGCACAAACAGAAAGTTGGCCACTGGCGCCCTCATCCGGCTGAAAAAAGGCATCAGATGCCGATCCAAAACATGATCGAATTCTCGAGGAACTCCCGGCAGGAAGAACATTCTTCGATCCCCAAGCTTCCATGAGATCGCCGGAGCGGTGCCCTCGTCATTCGCCAACACATCGGCCCCCTGAGGAATCATGGACTGCTTTTCATGCCCAGCATTGAACTTACGCTTAAGCTTCTTAACTCGATTCAAAACATTTCGTCGCGCTTGCACGCTAGAAATCATCTTTGATCCAAAGGTCTTTGCCGCAACATCCAGAGTCAGATCGTCGGTTGTCGGCCCCAGCCCCCCCGACACAATCACCACATCAGAGCGCGATACAGCGAGTGCAAGTGCGCGTGAGATCTCAGCAGGGTCGTCGGTCACCACGGATGATCGTCTAATCTTAAGACCGAGGGGTCGAAGCTTCAGAGCTAAACGTTGCGTATTTGTATCACTGATTGTTCCATCGAGAAGCTCGTTTCCGGTGGCTATGACTTCTATAAGGGGAAAAAGTGCGGTTGAATCCACAATAAATAAACTCCTAAGACCATATTCACATCACTCCCTGCGACGACATCATCCATCATCACACCCCAGCCCTCTATATAATTACGATCAAAATATCTCACCCCTGGAGGCTTACTAATATCGAAAATTCTAAAAAGCACAAAGGCCGCAATCGCCAAAGACCAGGAGGTCTCCACCAAAAGCAGAGACAGACCCATCCCCACCCACTCATCGATCACAATCTCAGAGGAGTCTTCTTGCCCCTCTTCCCCCTCATAAACTCGTATCGCCCAGATCCCCACAATGAAAGTCAGAATGAGAGCCGCAGAAATCAGGATTTGAGAGACGCCTAAGTAGATCAACCCCAGCCAAAAAAACAGCGCGACAGCTGAGGCCACAGTCCCACCACCTTTTTTGACATGGCCAATGCCACCACAGGTTACAAAAAGCGAAGCCAGGCGAAAACGCAGGGTAGACTTTGCAGGCCGGCCTGAGGAAGAATCATTCTGACGAGGATCAGGATCCACGGTATGAAATATAGAAAATCGAATCTGCGAAGTCTACGAGTGAATAAGATCTATGAGTGAATATAGAGCCCTTGATTCTGCTTCGGTTTTTTTGGTTTACGGCACGATCCTTCTGCTCAGCCTGTTGGGCGATTGGATGTATGGCGGCTCTTTTGTAGCCTCATGGACCACAGCTCAACCTCTCCCGACGGGCGCTGTTCTTGCTGCAGTGATTTTTGTCGTTGTGGCCATCGTCGCAGCAACACTGCTCACATCACTGTTTTCCTGGGGCGCTGAGATTGAAAGGGTTTTTCAACAGATTCTCACTCCACTCTCTTACTTTCAAATCCTCGTCCTCTCTTTGGTTTCAGGATTTCTTGAGGAGTGGTTTTTTCGTGGAATCTTGTTGAGCTACTTTGGACTCATCATCAGCTCGGTTGTTTTTGGGCTCGCGCATTTTTTGCCCGCTCGCAAAATCTGGAGGTGGAGCCTTTGGGCTTTTGCAGCAGGGCTTGTCCTTGGCTGGATGCAAATGAAGTTTCAGAATCTATGGCTCACTGCCATGACTCATGCGGCTGTCAATTTCTTCCTGCTTCTTAAAATCAATCTCAAGGCTCATCGCTTTGTCACTCGAGCCCGAATGCACCGCTAACAAGCAATCATCATGAACCCGACAGATAATGAAGCAGCCGAATCTCGCCTTCAATCGTCTTGTAGAAATCATCCAGATTCAAACTCTCGTTTTCTGAATGAGCCAGCGTGTAGGGATCCTCTACTCCCAACGTCAGCACAGGGGCATTGAGTGCCTTCTCAAAGGGCCCGATGAATGGAATCGAAGCTCCGCATCCAATAATGCAAGTTTTTTTGCCGTAAGCTTCATCAAGGCCTCGAACAGCGGCATCAAAGGCTTTTTTGTTTTGCGGAGCTTCGGGATCGCACTCCCAACCATCAGAGGCTGTGGAGGATTTGATTGCCAGCTCAACGCCCGCAGGAGTCCACTCTTTAAGCTTCTGCAGAACTTCTGCTTCAACGTCGCGAGACTTTTCGGCGCTCGTCAAACGAATACCGAATCGAGCAAAAGCTCGATCGCAAATGATATTATTCGCTAGTTTTTCGCTGCTCGCCTGAAGCGCATTGATTGAAAACGATGGCTCAAAGAATATCTTCTGCCAAAAATTCTCAGGAACCGCTGATTGATTGAGCACTCCGGCCTGTCGCGCAAACTCCTCTCGAGTAATCGGAATACCCTTGGCCTCTCGTCGCTTTGTTGACGAAGAAACACTCTTTAGCTGGATCTCGCCTTTATCATTTGTAAATCGACTCAAAATTTTGACAATCGCCTGAACAGGGTCGGCAACTCCTCCGCCCCAAAGGCCCGAGTGAAGTGGAGCTTTAAGAGCTCTCACCTCAATATCAAACGCGACTAAGCCACGAAGCGAGGTCGTCAGTGAGGGAATTCCGGAATCAATGTTAGCGGTATCTGTCACAATGATGGTGTCGGCCTTTAATCGCTCTTTGTGGAGATTCAAAAAGTCGAGCAAGTGGTCGCTGCCGACTTCTTCCTCTCCCTCAATGATGATCTTGAAGTTCACCGGCAGCTCTCGACCAAACTGAGATTTGTAGTGCTTGAGCCAGTACTGAAACGCCGCCACATGAATCAAAATCCCCGCCTTGTCGTCCGCCGTGCCTCGACCATAAAGACGACCGTTCACCTCGGTAGGAACAAAGGGAGGCGTCTTCCAGACTTCTTCTCGTCCGGGAGGTTGAACATCATGATGAGCATAAAGCAAAACCGTCGGAAGCTTAGGATCCACAATATAATCCCCCACCACATAGGGCAGGCAGTTGCGAATACTCATGACCTCGACATTTCGAAATCCTGAGCGCTTAAGCAAATCCGCCGTTGCATCAGCGCATTTCCTTACTTCCGCATGATCGAAATGCGGAAAGCTAATGCTTGGAATCGAAACGAGCTTCTTGAGCTCATCAAGAATGGTTGTTTTAAAATGAGAATCAAGCGCGACAGAAATGGAGCCAGACATGGATAAGATCTAGCTCTTGGACTTCAGCGGTTCAACGAAAACTTAAGTCAGTGATTACTCGCCTTCAACGTTGACGAGATCTCGAAGCTCTTTACCCACTTTGAAAAAGGGCAATCGCTTGGGAGCAACATAAATGGGAGCTCCCGTTCGAGGATTTCGGCCTCGATACTCTTCATAGAAACGGCTGACGAAACTTCCGAAACCACGAATTTCGATTCGACCACCATCGCTGAGCGTATCAGCCATGGCTCCAAAAATCACATTCACAACGGCCTCAGCGCGCTTGCGAGGCATCCCCATTTTGTTGGCAACGAGATCAATGAGTTCTGACTTATTCATGACTTCTCTAGTTTATCGTAACTACTGATTGTCTCAAGGGACGAAGCGTCGCATCAATCAAGAAAATCGAGTGATTCAACGCGTTAAGGATTAAGAACGGTCACCGTCAAAAGCCATGAGCCCTCATTATCCTGTCTCCAGATGTCATTGGCAGCAAAGTAGATCTCTCCATTCGAATCAGAAACAAAAGGCGTCGTCTTATAGTTTTCTCCCACGAGCACCGGCGCTACTTGATTCAGAGCTACACCCGGGGGAACTATTTTCATGATGAGAGAGGCAATCGGAGCCGTAGGAGCACAACTAAACTTCTCAATGAAGAAGCGATATTGGCCCTCAAACAGATCCGAGGATGTCGTGCTGTAAGGATTCTGAATTCCGCGAGAGATGGATCCGCAACATGG
This sequence comes from uncultured Bacteriovoracaceae bacterium, assembly GCA_964655245.1. Lineage (GTDB taxonomy): Bacteria > Bdellovibrionota > UBA2394 > UBA2394 > UBA2394 > JBEIHI01. The sequence continues at coordinate 7,093 of CAZZLQ010000041.1, forward strand.
CCCCCAAGTCGCATAGGCTGATGCGGAAACATCGACAGTTGTTCCGTCGGATTTCAAATTCTGGAGCGTCTCCTCGGCTTTCACACCGCACTCAGTCTTCATGGCTCCAAAAGGATTCGTCGATGGAGAGTAGACTCCATTTGAAAATGTCCCACCCGCCCCACCGGCAATTCCGACCAAATGCTTTTGAATCGTCTGGTTTGGGGTGCCTGCGTTTGTCGCTCCCACTTGACCGACAGTGATCTGCCCATCACCACTGACCTTAAACTGAGTGTTGACCTTGACCTTCACACCCGAGGGCTGAAAGTCGAGATTGGCAAAGACTCGAGGATTGTAGGAAACCTGCTCGTTTCCTCGAATATTTGTGGGGACAATTTGAGCCGGTGGAATATTTTCAGATCCACAGGCGCTGAGAAAAACAAGAACGCTTGAGACAGCAACTAAACCCAGCAGACGATGACACATGAGACCAACACACCTCCAACCAACATCCATGGAAGATTGCAGTGGGTGTGCCACCCAGAGACTCGGCAAGATAAGGATTTGACGGCTGGCCGCAAGCTCGCCCTAAACTCTTTGCATGGAGAGGCTCAGAAGATCCGAAACTTATTGCATAGTTTTGGACAATTTTTGGCCCTCCCCAGAACAGAAGTGAGCTCTAACGACCGTATATAGGCCTTCGATTGGGGGCACACCTCTTGCTCCCTTGAGCTGTTATGAGAGTTTTTGGGAGCATCCTCAGCTTTACATTCTTAGCCATCGGATGCGGTTCTAATCCCTACGAAGGCCCTCAACCCTTCTCAGCAAGCTCGATCGGATTATACTCGTTGACCTCTATCAGCGGACAGCCCGTGGAGGAAACGCAAGTTGTACAACTCCAAATTCTGGAATCGACAGCCACAGGACTCTCAGCCATTGACCGCTGCTCCTCCATCATCACCCTCTCAACTTCAGGTGTTCTCCTCAGCGACGGACGAGGATCGGCCGGCTGTTACATCGATTACGGACCCGATTCACCGCACAATCAGATTGTAGAAGGAATTCAAAGCTCAGGTCTCATTGAGCGAGATGGCCGAATCTTCATCGGTCTTTACGAATTCAGTCCCACAGAATAAGTTGATGGAGTCCTCGCATCGAGGGCCCATAGTTTAACTGGATAAAACGGGAGTTTCCTAAACTTCTGTTCCACGTTCGAGTCGTGGTGGGCCCAATTCTTAATCAGCGAGGCCTGCTTTGACGAGTTCCTGATACGCTTCCTCAAGAGCCTCGATCTCCCGCTTAAGATCAGCAATGTCTTCGCTGAGACGGGTCTTAGGATCAAAGAGCTCAGAGCGAAGCTCGCCGAGGCGTACCTCATAAGCCTTTTTGACTTGAGCACGAGTCAAACCCGGACCTCGCACGTTGAGACGAGAAAACGCCTTTTGATGCTCGAGAAAAATTTCCGTCGCACGGCTGATCTCGACCCGGTCGACGACATGGTCAAACAATCCTGAGTTTTCTGAGCGATTGACCGCTCGACTCCCCCCCCGCTCGAATTGATGTGATTGGGGATTCGGATCCTTTCGAAGAGAGGCATCAGCCGCAGCGCCAACTGCCCGAATGGATTCAAAGCAATCGGCTTGAGCTTGAGAGACACTCAAACAACAGACCCCGAAGAGGCCTAGAATGTAAAAACGGGCTCGGATGGATGCCACAAATCCCACACCCTTTTGTTGCAAGTCGGGGGCCACAGGCGCAAGCCCAAAAAGCCGGATTAAGTCGACTTTATGCCGTTTTGGAATCCCCGATGAGACAGCTAGTCACCAGAACTAGGGCAAGAGTCTCCACTGACCGTCTTCTTGAATCATGGTGACAAGTTCAATCTCAGAATCCCCCTCAAGCTCGCGACGAACTCGGACAAAAGCCTTGTTTTGCTGATAGACGATCTTTTCGATTTCAAACTTTGTTCGCGCTGTTTCGGATCTCATGGCTTCAATACCATCGCGAGTGGTCTCAGAGATCTCTCGCCGCATCCCCTCACGAGCTTCAACGACATAGGAATCGATGAGAACGGTTGTATCCATATGCAAAATGGCCAGTCTCCAGGTTTCAAACGCTTTTTCAGGCGATGAGCGATCCACCACCAGGGGCGACTTCAGCGCACAAGAGATCAACAGAAAGCAACCCGCAAGAAATCCCATGTGACGAATGTTCATGGCCTCATGCTAATCGAGGTCTAAAGCTTTTGAGAATTGGATTTTCAAATTGGCAAAGCGGGCGGTTCTCGAGCTAGAATAGCGCGGTGTCGAAGCGAATACTCCACGATTTAAAGATTACCCACCACAACAATCAATTGACGGCCAAGAACGTTGGTGACGAGGTCACTCTCGTTGGATGGGTGCAAACTCGCCGTGACCACGGAGGAGTGATTTTTGTTGATTTGAGAGACATTCAGGGAATCACCCAGATTGTTTTTAATCCCCAAGTAAATCCAAAGTCTCACCAAGAGGCTGATCAGCTTCGATCAGAGTTTTGTATTGGAATCCAAGGCAAGGTTTCAGCTCGTCCCGATGGAATGAAAAACACAGAACTCAAAACGGGTGAGATCGAAGTCATGGTCTCTCATTTGGAAGTTTTTAGCACCTGTCCCACTCCACCGTTTGCCATTGATGACGACATGACGACCAACGAGACGGTGCGCTTGGAGTATCGCTACTTGGATCTTCGACGTCCCAAGGCCAAGCATCCACTGCTGCTGAGATCCAAACTGAATCAGCTGATTCGGAATTATTTTTACGAGCGTCATTTCTACGAACTTGAAACGCCTTATCTCACTAAGTCGACTCCAGAAGGAGCTCGGGATTTCTTGGTTCCTTCACGTCTGTATCCTGGTGAAGCATATGCGCTGCCTCAATCACCTCAGCTGTTTAAGCAGCTTTATATGGTGGCGGGATTTGAACGCTATTTTCAAATTGTTCGATGTTTCCGCGACGAGGATTTAAGAGCGGATCGGCAGCCTGAGTTTACACAGCTCGATCTCGAAATGTCCTTCATCACGCAAGAAGATCTCTTTCAGATGATGGAGGGATTGTGGCAACGAGTGTGGAAAGAATTTCTCAATGTCGAAATCAAAGCGCCGTTTCAACGCATGAAGTATCGCGATGCGATGGAGCGATTCGGATCTGACAAGCCCGATTTACGACTAGACTGGGAACTTCAGACAGTGACCGAGATTTTTAAGAAGTCAGACTTCAAAGTTTTCAGGGATGTTGCTGAAAAGGGTCTCAAGATCCAAGTGCTGCGAGTGCCCAAAGCGGAGGAGCTTTCGCGCAAGGATCTCGATGATTTGACTCCACTTGGAAAGACCTACGGAGCCAAGGGTATTGCGTGGATCAAGCTCAACGACGCCGCTGATTTTGAAAACGGCTGGCAATCACCCATCTCCAAATTCTTGAGCGCTGATGAGAAAAAGGCGCTTCTTGCCACCACCAAAGCGGCAACGGGCGATGTTTTGGTCTTCTGCGCAGACACTCCTAAAGTGGTTGCGGACTCCTTGGGCAACATCCGATTGCATTTGGGCAAAAAGCTCAAGGCTCTGCGACAAGATGAATGGCGATTTCTGTGGGTCATCGACTTCCCGATGTTTCAGTGGGACGACAAAGATAAGCGATGGGTGGCAGAACATCATCCGTTTACCAGTCCCAAAGTTGAGTTTCGAGATACGTTCCATTCCAATCCTGGCGCCGCTTTGGCGGACTGCTATGACTTAGTGCTGAATGGAATGGAGATGGGATCGGGCTCGATTCGAATTCACCAAATGGATGTTCAAAAGCGCGTGTTTGAACTCTTAGCTCTCAAAGAAGATGAGATGCGAGAGAAGTTTGGTTTCCTCTTGGACGGTTTGACCTACGGAGCACCTCCGCATGGCGGTGTGGCCTTTGGTGTGGACCGCTTTGCCATGGTGCTGTGCCAGGGTGAGTCTTTGAGAGATGTCATTGCATTCCCCAAAACTCAAAAGGGTCAATGCTTGATGACCAAGGCTCCATCCAAGATTGCCAAGCAGCAGTGGGAAGAGCTTCACCTTCGAGTTCAAGAAAAGGTCATGTAATGGCGAAGATTCACTTTATTGTGAATCCTCTGAGAGAGTCGATTGGCCAGCGGTGGCCGTACGAAGAAAAGAAAATCGAAAAAATCACACAGGACTTCGCCGTTCACATCTCTCGAGGAAGACTTCATGCCGAACTCCTCGTTCGAAAGGCCATCAATCAGGGCGCAGACCTCATTGTGAGCGTTGGTGGAGACTCGACGCTCAGTGAGATCGTCAACGGGCTCTACCGTGCCTCTCAGGGCGGGGGGCACGTCCCCAAACTCGCGCTTCACTGCGATCTTCATGCGGGAGACACTCGGCAGTCACTAAAGCTTGATAAGACGTTTGAGTCGTTTCTGAGTCGATACCTTCATGGACAGGCCGAAGAGACCAAGATTGATTTGGGTGAGGTTACCTTTACAGGCGACTACGGTCAGAAGATTCGTCGAATCTTTGTCAATGCGGCAGGATTTGGCTTTAGCTCCGTGATCGTCTCGCAGCTTTCGGGCAATCACCGCATCAAGAGAACTCGATGGAACTTCTTCAAACTGATTGGACGCCACGTTCCATTTTACAAACATGCCAACGTGAGCATCAAAATTGACGATAAAGTCGCGGTAGATCATCGAGATGTCCTCACGGGGCTGATTCATAATGGTCGATTTGGCGGCCATGGATTTGAGCTTTCCCCAAACTCGCAAGTCTCCGATAATCAACTAGAGGTGACTGTCATTCTTCGATCGTTGAGTTATCGATATTTGTTAGCGATGATCCCTTTGTTCGCAGGGCTTCTGCACAAAGTCGGATTTGTTCGTCGCTTCAGAGGTCAGAAGGTCGAAGTCGATGTACACAATCCTCAAAGAAAGGTTCGAGTCGACTTTGACGGAGATTGCTGGGGATACCTACCTCTTCAGGTAAAAGTTCTGCCGCAAAGCTTGACGATTTTACGTTGATGATAAGCACATTGTTTTTTGCATTTTTTCTCTCCGCACAAATTGATCGCCCGCAGTTTGATCCTCAATTGAATTGGCGCACCTTTAAGACAGAACATTTCTGGATTCACTATCCCTACAAGCTTCAGGAGCAGGCTCGAAATCTAGCCGATCGCGCCGAAACCATGTGGCCCGTTCAGACCGAGCGCTTTCGTTGGGTGCCGTCCTACCCGGTGCATCTTGTTTTGAGCGATCAGTACGATTCCCCTAATGGACTTTCCACCCCCCTTCCCTACAACACGATTTACCTCTACCCCGTTCCACCGGCTGATGACTCCGCGCTCGACAACTACGACGACTGGATGAATACACTCTTTGTTCACGAATTCACCCATACGCTTCATCTCGATATGGCCAAGGGGCTGAACAAAATACCGCGTCTTGTTCTGGGACGATTTTGGATTCCAAACGCGGCTCAACAACAGTGGGCTCATGAGGGGTTAGCCATCAACTACGAGACCAACGAAACGACGCAGGGCCGAGGTCGATCGAGTTTTATGGATATGTTCTTTCGAGCCGCGAGCTTGGATAATGCATTCCTAGGAATTGATCGAGCGACGTATTTCAATGATGTCTACCCCTACGGCAACGCAGCCTACTACTACGGGATTGGATTCCACCAATATATAGAGCAAAAGTTCGGCGAAGACAAAATGACGGAATTTGCTCATGTGACAGCAAGCAATCCTGTTCCGAGTGCACTCAATTTCAAAACCAAGAAGATCTTTGGCAAGAGCTTCCATCGCCTTTGGGAAGAGTGGAAGCAAGAAGAACAGAGGAAATGGTCGGACTTTAGGGGCTCGGTCAAATCGAGTTTTGAGAGCAAGGCACCCGAGAAGCGAGATTGGAACCTGCTGGGCGTGGCTGCCTGGGATTCGGCCAATCAACGCTTTTTTGCAGCCGTTCGAGAAAAGGACAACGTTCAGATTCGTGAGTTCAAGAAAAACGAGAGTGGCAGCTTTGATTCCTCAGTGGTCTTGGACGATGTCTCGGCCGCACGACTGGCGTATTTTGAGAACCATCTGGTCTATGCCAACTCGGGTCGGAAAGACCGATACACATCCACCATTGATTTAAATGTGTATGATTTGGAAAAGAAAAAGAGCTTTCGTATTACACGCGGCTTACGCGTCCGCGATCCCTTCATCTTGAATGGATTTGTTTATATGGTTCACACTGACGGCTACAAAAGTCAGCTCGTCCGCTTACCTTGGGCAGAAGTCATCAAGGCCAAGGAGGCTGATAAGCCCATTCGCAGCCTCGCTGCACTTGAAATTCTTTACAAAGCAGATGGCTACGACGCTATTGCGAAGCCCACAGGACACTCTCAATCGGATGAGATTGTTTTCTCGATGAAGCGAACAAACAAAAATCGAGACCTCTATTCACTTGATCTCAAAACAAAGAAGCTTCGACAACTCACGGATGATCCCGCCAATGACTACCACCCTCAGTTCTCTGAAGATGGTCAGCGATTGCTCTATGCGAGTGATCACTTTTTTCCTGGAAGTAAACAGCCCGTTCCCAACCTGATTTCACTCAATCTGGCCTCCGGCGAGAAGTCGCTTCTGACGGATGCAGTCACAGGAGTTTCGTTCCCGGCATTTTCGAAAGACTCTATCGTCGCAGGTGTTTACAACTCCAAAGGCTACTCCCTGCAGTTGATTCCTCTCCATTTGGACAAGACGCGGGCGCTCGGCCCTGAATCAAGTCAGCAAGCTGAGCCTCGAAGCTTTTCTGAGGGCAGGATTCTGTCTGAGTCGCCCTACTCCATCGGCTCCACGCTGCTGCCCCGATTTCTCGCGCCGATTTTCTTGTATACCGAAACAGACATTTTGCTCGGCGCTCAGACGATGAGCTACGACCCTTTGGGTCGACATTTCTGGACAGCGGCCGCCTATCACCGATTTGAACCCAATCGTCCCGCGGGATTTGCGTCCTATATTTATCGAGGTCTTTCTTGGACGTCGCTCTACCTCAGCCTCTCGAGTATGCTGACAGACTACGGCCAAGTTCTCTTCCTCAGCGATAGTGTCGTGCTTGCTCAAAAGTACTTTGAACGCAGTACTTTGCTTTCTGCGGGAATGAACATCCCACTGAGCACTAACGAGACTCGCTCCAACTGGAGTTTGAACCTGATGCTGTTTGCCGAAAACAAACAAAGTGAATTCAGTGTCCCCGCCTCCGTTCTTCAGGGTGTGGGAGATTTTAGAGGCCAAGCGGATGTCAGACTTAATCCCGAGACGGGCCAGACATTGGGAGCCGGTGTTAGCTTGAATTGGTCAAAAGGATTCAAGTATCCGACTCAAGCCTTCTCGCCTTCAGCCGGCCAGTCGTTGAGCTTAAGTGTGGATTATACTCCTCCCATCTGGAAGGCGGACTTTCACACCCTTACGACCATCGCTTCGGGAAAGTATTTTTTCAGTCCGTGGCTCGACCATGTTGTGGCTTTGCGTCTGACGGGTGGATATCAATGGCTTGATGTTCTTTATCTTCACGCCTTTTTGTTGGGAGGCTCGCTCGGAGAGGGACCTTTCTCTTCCGCCATTCGGCAATCGTATTCACTACGAGGGCTTCCCCAGTCGGCTTTCCGCGGAGAGGGTCTCGTCGTGGGCTCGTTCGAGTACCGCTTCCCGCTCCTCAAGAGTGTTCCGGGATTTGGCACATCACCGCTTTGGCTTAAGAATCTCCATGCTGCTGTTTTTTCAGATGCTGGTCAGGTTTTTACACAGCTTCAGGATCGATTGATGGCGTACGAAACGTTTTCTAACTCGATTGGCAAGAGAAAGTTCTCTGCTTCGCGATTTACGGTTTCTGCTGGCGGTGAACTGCGCTCAGACATAAGTCTGTTCTATCTGCCCCCGCTGACCTTTAGGCTGGGCTACGCTCGAGTGCTTTATCTGCGAGGAGACTGGATTGGCACCCGTTCAAGTCCGCTGGATGAAGTCTATCTTCAGGCAGGAGTTAGCTTTTAGTATTTAAATTTCGATGACAAGCCCCCGGTGATTTTCTAAATCTGGGGGGATGAAATTTAAGCTTTCGACGATTGGTTTCTTGGTTTTTGGGATCATGACCTCAACGGTTCAAGCTGTTGATGTGGCTTATGAAGGTTACTTTCGATCTCGTTATCAATATTTCTATAACCTGGACATGGACCGCGATGCCGGACCCAACGGACGTGGCTTTACGGATATTCGATTCCGCCTAAACCCCACCTTTTTTGTTTCTGACAAGGTTCGCATTCGAAGCTCTTTGAATTTCATGGATGGAATTTTGGGCGACAACCCATTTCGAGTGAGTCCATACAGCAACCCCGCTCTGGCCACGAATCGGCAAGTGGATCCCAATGAGACAGGAGTGGGAGATGTTTTGGGACGACAGATTTCGACATCATCCTCTTATGGTGGCTATAGCTCCACGGATGGTATGACTCGCTCTGCCGGTCTGATTCCGCTTCAAGTACGAAGACTTTGGGGCGAACTTGAAACTCCGTACGGAACTCTCAAAGTGGGACGAATGCCGCACCAGTTTGGTTATGGCATTTACGCGAATGCGGGCGATGAACCGACACAGGAAGTTGGGGATTCTCGCGATCGAATTGTTTTTGATACTTCGTTTGGCTCCTACTACGTCCGCCCTGGTATCGGCTGGCTAGTGGAAGGCGCGTTGGATGATAAAAACGATGATTACAATGAGTGGTTTTTTGTTTTTGGAAGAAAAACTGACAATCAAGATGTCGGCTTTTACTTGAGCTACAATGCCCAAAAACGAGCGATGAACAATACTGCCAACGGAGCTTTGGCCAATTCTGAGTCCAACTTCTGGGCCTTTGATTTTATTGCTCGCCGAAATTTTGGCACAGTCGACATCGGTGCCGAAATGCTCTTGGTGACGGGAGACATTTCCAATATGAGCATCCTGGCAGTAAACACCCTGTCTCGCGCTGAGATTCTCTTTGGAGCCCTCAAAGTCTTGGCCGAAGTGGGCTATTCCTCAGGAACCTCTGAGGCCAATCTCAATAACAGTGAACTCAAGACCTTCGCTTTCTCGCGAGACTACGACGTGTCGTTGATTGTCTTTGAAGAGGCTATCCCAGGTGGCTCAACGTTGCGCAATTCCAGTTTAGGTGGAGCCGACAATATTGCGACAGCTCCTCACTCAGGCGCGATATCCAACGCGGCCTACCCCCGCATTCGTCTGGATTACAACTCGAGCCCCAACTTGAAGCTCGGTCTGAATTTGATCAGTCCATTTGCTATGGAAACGCCCGATCCGATTGCTGGCCGTTGGTACGGGGTTGAGTATGACTTGCTAGCCCAATGGGCCTTTTCGCCGTACTGGAGCATGGACTTTGCGTTTGCTCAGTTCTTCCCCGGTAGCTTTTATAAAAATTTGGGAGCCTCAGACTCTGTTGTATTGACCAAGTTTGGAGTCACGGCAAAGTTCTAAGGCAACGTTCATGGGCAACATTTTTGACGGCTTTCGCTACAACGACCACGTCCTCTCAGCGGATGGCGTGAGTCTGCGCGATGTCGCCGAGAAGTGGGGAACGCCGACGTACGTTTATGTCAGCAAACTGATTATTCAATCTTATCAAGAGCTCGATGATGCTTTGGCTGAGATCCCTCATCAGATTTGCTACGCCGTCAAAGCGAATTCCAACATTGCAGTCATCAAAACACTCTCGCAATTAGGTTGTGGTGCTGATCTTGTTTCGGGTGGTGAACTGTTTCGAGCGCTCGAAGCTGAAGTCCCTCCCAGCAAGATTGTATTTTCGGGTGTTGGCAAAACCAGAGAAGAGATCGATTACGCTTTGAAGAAGAAAATTTTGTGCTTCAATGTCGAAAGCGAACAGGAATTGGTTTTGATTGATACCGTGGCCAAGTCTCAAAAGAAGATCGCCAATGTCTGTCTTCGAATCAACCCTGATGTGGACCCCAAAACGCATCCCTATATCGCGACTGGTCTTAAAAATTCAAAGTTTGGGATTGCGTACAAGGAAGCTCTGAATGTTGTTCGTCAGGCTCTGCGCCTTAAGAACATCAATTTGGTGGGCTTGGGATGCCATATTGGCTCTCAGATTACTCAACTCTCTCCCTTTGTGGATTCCATCAGACGAATGATGAATTTGTTTGATCAAGTGGCGGAGCTCAAATGCGAGCTCCGATACTTTGATGTTGGTGGCGGACTTGGCATCACCTACCACAAAGAGCGCCCCCCTTCATTGCAGTCCTGGGCCCAGGCGCTTGTGAATGAGTTGAAAGGTCGAAACCTCACTCTCCTTCTCGAGCCCGGTCGGTCAATCGTAGGCAACGCAGGAGTTTTGATCACTCGAGTGCTGACCAACAAGCGCGGAGAGACCAACAACTATATCATTGCAGATGCGGGCATGAATGATTTGATCAGGCCGGCTCTCTATGGTTCCTATCACGCAATCTTGCCGGTGGATTATCGACGATACAAAAAGATCAAAGCAGCCGTGGTTGGTCCAAACTGCGAATCAGGTGATGTGCTGACTAAAACCCGTCGAATTCAAAACTTTCAAGCAGGAGATCTCATCGCCATCATGTCAGCCGGAGCGTATGGAGCGTCAATGTCGAGCCAGTACAATTCTCGCCCCAAGGCCGCTGAAGTTTTGATCAGAGATGGAAAAGCTCACACCATTCGTGAAAGAGAGACTTTTGAAGATCTCATCGCCCACGAAAAAATGCCCTCGTTTCTCAAGCGGGCGAGCTCAATAGCGTTATGACATTCGAAGGCATCTTTACAGCGTTAATCACACCCTTTAAATCAGGGGGCCGCGGAATCGATCGCGAGGCCTTCAATCAGCTCATGAGTCGACAAATAGCTGCGGGAGTTGATGCAGTCATTCTGGGCGGCAGCACGGGAGAGGGCCAAACACTCGAGGGAGAAGAGCTCGATGAGTTGCTAGAACTCGGACTCGCCTTCAAAGAGAAGATCAAAGTGCTCGGAGCTTGCGGAAGTTCCTCTACCGCTCACACCATTGAGCGACTCAAGCATATTCAAAAGAAGAAACCGCACGGGATTTTGGTCTCAAACCCGCCCTACAACAAACCTCCCCAGCGAGGTCTTCAAAAACATTTCGAAATGATTGCGGACGCTGCCGAAGTTCCATTGATTGTTTACAATATTCCCGGACGGACAGGCATTAATCTGGCTCCTACCACCCTTCAAAGTCTCTGGAGCAAATCCTCAATTGTCTCGGTCAAAGAAAGCTCGGGCTCCGTAGAGCAAATGGAAAATATTTTGCGATCAATCCCTCAGGGCAAGACTCTGCTGTGCGGAGATGACCCTCTCAATCTTTCGATCTGGGCTTTGGGTGGTCGCGGAACGGTGAGTGTTTTGTCGAATGTCGCCCCCAAGGCGCTGACAGAAATGTGGCGGCTGTGGAAATCGGGTGAGATTTTGAAGGCTCAAAAGATCCATCATCAAGTGACGCCGTTCATTGAAGCTCTGTTTTGCGAAAGCAATCCCATCCCGGTGAAGTTTTGCATGGCGGAGATCCTTAAAACTCCCATGGCACCTCGAATGCCTCTTGTTGATCTGGATTCTGCCCATCATGCTCGGCTGCGATCGGAAATCAAACGCCTCAGAGAGTTAGGCTGGATCGAGGCATGAAAGGCCCCGTGATCATTGTTGGTCGCCAAGGGAAGATGGCTCGCATCTTGGCCTCGTGCCTGGCTGAGCAAGGAATGGCCTTCAAAGTTTACTCCGCTCAAAGCGCTCAATCAGATGTTACGGACTTTAAGGGTGCCGGTGGCGTGATTGATTTTTCTCTTCCTGAAGCGACACCCGCGCTACTTGCTCTGGCCGTTGAGGCCAAAACACCGTTTGTCTGTGGAACCACGGGTTGGGCCTCAGCAGAGGAGAGACATCGGATCTTTAGCGAAGCTGCGAAAGTGATCCCCATCGTTTGGGACTCGAATTTCAGCCTCGGGATTGAGGCTCTTTCTCAGATTATGGAAGTGGTCAGTCGATTTAAACTTCCTCAGATTCAGATTGTCGACATCCACCATTCTCAGAAGCGAGATGCGCCAAGCGGAACAGCTCTCAAACTCAAAGAGCGGGGACTTCAACAAAATCCCCAGCAAAGAATTGAGATTGAATCCATCAGAGTCGGTGAGGTTCCAGGAGAACACAAAATTTTGATTTCGCTCAAAGATGAGACCCTAGAGCTTACGCATCGCGCCCTGTCTCGAATCCCCTTTGCTGAGGGAGCCATTCGAGCGTTAGCATGGGCTCAAAATCAAAAACCAGGTTTGTATTCAATGAAGGATTATCTCAAATGACATTTCAGAAGGCACTCAGACTTCAAAAACTTCCGCCCTATGTTTTTGCGGCGGTGAATGAAAAAAAGCGAAAGCTTATCGCAGAAGGAAAAGATCTCATTGATTTGGGAATGGGCGACTGCGACCTGCCTACTCCTGACCCCATCATTGCGGCACTTTCCGAAGCGGCTCGAATTCCCAAAAATCACCGCTACTCCTCTTATGTGGGCCTTGATGAGTTTCGAAAGACCGCCGCGGAATGGCTGGATCGGAGATTTTCTGTTTCTGTAGATTGGAAAACAGAAGTGATGAACGTGATTGGAAGCAAGGAAGGACTTGCTCACTTCACACAGTGCTTCGTCAATCCCGGCGACTACACTCTGAGTCCCGATCCTGGATATCCTGTTTATGGAAACGCGACGGTTCTTTCAGGCGGAACGCCTCTTTTTTATCCGTTGCTTTGGGAAAATGATTTCCGCCCCATGTGGTCAGGAATTTCTGAAAGTGTTTGGAAGTCGACAAAGATCGTCTTCATCAACTACCCTCACAACCCCACCTCAGCCACAGCTTCACTGGATACATACGCTGAGCTCGTGGATCGTGCTCGCCACTACAACTTCATTATCTGTTCCGATGGTCCGTACTGCGAGCAAGGCTATGATGCTCTACCCCCCTGCCTTCTCCAAGTTCCTCGAGCGAAGGAAGTCGGGATTGAGTTTTTCTCTTTCTCCAAAACCTACAATATGACGGGTTGGAGGATTGGATTTGCGGCTGGAAATGCCGAATTGATAGCAGCGCTTCATCAAATCAAATCGACTTTGGACACCGGGATCTTCATGCCGATTCAATACGCAGCGATTGCTGCGCTCAAAGGCAGTGACCGCGAGTTGATTGAACCCTCCAAAGAGGTCTATGGCTATCGCCGCAAGATCATGGTCGATGGGCTTAAGCGCCTCGGCTACGAAGTCTTTGATGGACGGGCGACCTTTTATCTTTGGATCAAATGCCCCGAGGGCAAATCCTCTACCGAAACCGCAGCCAAACTCATGGACCAAGGTGTTGTGGTCACGCCAGGAGTTGGCTTTGGAGCCTGTGGAGAAGGTTACTTTCGAATCTCTTTGACGGTTTCAGAAGAAAGACTGGAAGAAGCCCTCAAACGAATGGGCTCTTAAAAGCCCACTGATAACAAAGTGGCTGTCATCCCCGAGCCCGCGATATTGGCGTAGATATCGCCCGCCTCTCGGTTTCCACCTCGATAAGGATCCACAACCTCTTTGAGAGCGCCCACCGTGTTGATCGCAACGAAGCATGTGACGGTGGAGACCCAGCGAGACTTCAGCACGGCATTTCCCAAAGTACTACAAGCCGTCTGCGCAGTGGCCGAAATTCCAAAATGAGCCGCCTTGTCAGCATTCTTGTTTGAATTGCCAAAAACAGGCTCAAAGCTAGCGACAAAAATTGTGCATCCAAAGACTAACGACCAACGAGTTCTCCGCATACAACCATCCTTCAGACATCAGGATCCCCACCAGGAAGTAGAAGATTGCAGAGTTCATGCCACTTTAAAATGCGTTTAGAGACCTCGAAGCCCCTCAGTATCCAAACTCTCCGCAATGAATGCAAAGCAAAGAGGGATACTGCTCGCATCCATAATGCTGCAGCGAGTCTGAAAAACATTTCATAGCTCAAAGACTCAAGATTGTCGGATGACGCATGTTCAGCCTCAACGCGGAGAGAGTAAACTTTTGTTCCCAAAGGCTCTTTAGAGATTGTGGATGTATCCGAGCGCCGCTTTCTTGATCTGACAACTTTTTTTTCGAGCGCTTGGCACTAAGCTTGCTCTCTCCCAAGACCTGAAACAATCGACACCGCCGGGTTGGTGTCA
>CAZZLQ010000042.1:0-21210 GCA_964655245.1 uncultured Bacteriovoracaceae bacterium
ATGGTTTCGTTTAGGCGTGCCGTTGTCAGTCCCTCAAGAGGTGTGGGCAAGGGCACTATTGAAAAGATCGAAGAGCTTTCACGGCAAACAGAAAAGGCCATCGGGCAGTGGATTGTTGAGCAAGAAAGTTTTCCAGCTGTCGGCAAGGGTAAGGCAGGGCTTTTGGATTTCCAAAGTATCTTGAAGAAAGCTTTCGCTATGCTTCGGTCTCAGAGTTCATTCGTGGATCTTGTGGTGGAGATTTTGGATTCCTCGAAATACGTCGAGGGTTTGAAGAATGAAGACTCAGCGGATTCTTCCGAGCGCGTCGAAAACATCAAGGAACTTCTCTCTGCTGTTCAGGAATTTGAAGAGAACTGGGCCCCTACTGAGGGAGTGCAGCCCGAGTTTCCTACTCGTCAGAAAGTGGCGGATTTCCTGGAGCGAGTTTCTTTGATCTCAGATGTTGATCAGCTTGATAGCGCTCGGTCGGGCCGACCCATTGAAAAGCAGCCTCAGGTGACCTTCATGAGTATTCATGCAGCCAAGGGTCTCGAGTATAAATATTGCTTTGTCTGCGGGATGGAAGAGGGCTTGTTCCCCATGGCTCGAGCTTTCGATAACTATCAGCAGCTGGAGGAGGAGCGCCGGCTCTGCTACGTCGCTTTCACTCGAGCCAAAGAGCGGCTGACTCTGACACGAGCACTCAGGCGGCGTACCTTCGGTTCCTTCAATACCAATTTAGAGAGTCGATTTTTGAAGGATCTCCCCAAAGATATTTTGGAAGTCTCGATTGATCAGTCGGAGGATTTTTACGAGGTCAATCATTGGCAGGCGAAGAATCGCTACGCCTCTTACGCTCGTCCTCAGAGTAAAGCTTACGAAGCTGAAGCCGATTCAGCGTTTGATTTTGACTTTGATCAGCGGACTGAAGACTTCACGTTTAAAAAGGGTCAGCGAGTCAATCATCCAAGCTTTGGTGAGGGGTTGGTTCAGGCCGTTGAAATGCTTGGCAGTGATGAGTGCCTGACCATTCAGTTCCATCGTGCGGGTCGAAAAAAGGTTCTCGCGAAATTTGTGAAGTAATCTTCCTGATCTCAATTGAGATAGGTTTCTGAAGAAACAGAGACGCCCCGTTCTTGAGACAGCCAATCGAGAAAAGCATCAACGCAGTTTTTGTCCAGTTGCGTTCCGGAATGTTTGCGCAGTTCAGCCACGGCGGTTGCCGTCGAAAGTCTTCGTCGATACGGACGATCAGATGTCATCGCATCCCACGAGTCTGCGACTTGGATGATGCGAGCCCCCAAGGGAATCTCTTCGCCTTTCAATCCAAGAGGGTAGCCACTGCCATCCTGTCTTTCATGATGATGAACAATCAGCGGAATGTGCTCCTGCAGAAAGCTCAAGGATCCCAAAATCGAACCGCTCAGCTCAGGATGACTCTTCATCAGCTGCATTTCTTCTTCGTTGAGCTGTTGGGGTTTCAAAAGAATCCTATCATAAACCCCGATCTTTCCGATGTCGTGCAGAAGGCTGGCGTCGTGTAAAATTTCCAGATCCTTGGAGCTCAGATTGAGGCGGCGACCGATGGCCATTGAGTATTGATTCACTCGATCCGAGTGTCCCCGAGTGTATGAATCTCGAGCTTCCAGTGCTCGAACGAGAGCTTCAATGGTGTGAACGACATTCCGATCGACGGCCGAGGATGCTTTTTGCACTTCGTTGTAGAGGTGCTCGATTGTTTCCATATGATACCGCTGTTTTTTTTGAAACTTGAGAAGTCGTCTGCGGTGAAAACTCCATACGCTAGCACCAGAGATCATGCCCCCGCTCAAAACGCCTAAGATGAGCATTTCGAGATTCATGAGAACTTTCTTTTAGCACATCTTCAGGGGCCCGGACAGGCGGCGCAAGTGCCCGAAAGGACTGCTGAATTCGGCCTCGATTTTCGAGGTGAGGTGGACTAAACACAATTCATGAAGCGCGCTCCTCTGCTTGAGAAAGAGCATCACTATGGTGAGCATTTTCATCTCCTCGAGGATGTTTCAACCGAAGCGATTTTAAGTCGTTTTTGTAGTCCTCAGTCCAAGCAGCCCGAGATTTCGCATTTGGTGCGCCGAATGTCAGAAGCTTTGAGTGCCGCTGTTGTTCAGCTTTTGTTCCCACGCAGTTCTCAAATCATTGAAACGAGAATGGCCAAAGATTTTCCATCGCAGGGACGAGTGCTCGCTCACTTGGTTGACTCCCAAACAAAAGTCGTCGTCGTCGACTTAATGAGGGCCGGGATTCTGCCGGCGCAAACAGCTTTTGAGTTTTTGCATGATGTTTTGCCGGGAGAGAATCTTCGACAGGACCATATCATGATCAACCGGGTGACCGATCAAAATCAGCAGGTTGTCGGGGCACATGTGGGTGGGCATAAAATCGGCGGACCCATTCAAGATGCATTTGTTCTTTTTCCAGACCCTATGGGAGCGACGGGCTCAAGCCTTTTGCAGGTGATTGAGATGTATAAAAACTTGAAGCTCGGCAGGCCCCGGCGATTCGTTGCGATGCACTTCATTGTAACGCCGGAGTATCTTAAAAAGACCTTGCCGCTGAAAGACGAACTCGAGATCTTTGCTCTTAGGGTGGATCGCGGAATGTCTTCTTCTGAGATACTCGAGAGTCCATTGGGAAAGTTTTGGGATCAAGAGCGTGGTCTTAACGATAAACAATATATTGTCCCCGGAGCAGGTGGGATTGGAGAAATTCTCAATAATTCATTTGTGTGATTTATGAAGGTACTTTTATCAGCGGAAAAGATTCAACAGAGAATTGCTGCATTGGGCGTGCAACTTTCTCAAGATTTTGCCCATATTAATCGCGATAAGCCCCTGTTGATCGTTGGAATCATGAAAGGCTCTTTTGTCTTTTTGGCAGACTTGATTCGTCAAATGAATGTTCCTCTTGAAGTCGAGTTTATTGAGGTTTCTTCCTATGGAGCTTCAACGGTTTCATCGGGTTCCGTCATGATGAAGCGCGATATTGGCGTTGATATCGCAGGTCGAGATATTGTCTTGGTGGAGGATATCATTGATACAGGAACCACCATGGACTTTTTATTTTCCCATCTGAGTGCCAAGAAGCCACGAAGTCTTAAGCTCTGTAGCTTTCTTCACAAGCCTTCTCGTCAAGAAAAGGCCGTAAAAATCGATTATCTTGGATTTACTATCGAGGATCATTTTGTTGTAGGGTACGGCCTGGATTTTAATAACCAATACCGAGAGCTTAAGGATCTCGTGATTTTGAAGGAGTGACGCCATGACAGAACTAAGTATTATCTCAACCAAAGAAGCCCCTGAAGCGATTGGACCTTATTCTCAGGCAGTTCGCTGTGGGCAGTTGTTGTTCTGTTCGGGTCAGATTCCCCTGGATCCCAAGACGATGCAGATTGTTGATGGAGATGTGAAAGCTCAAGCGGAGCAAGTGTGTCGAAATATCGCAGGTGTTTTGAAGGCTGCCGGATTGGATTTCAATCGTGTGGTCAAGGCGACTTGCTTCCTCAAGAATATGAATGATTTTGTCGCCTTTAATGAGGTCTACTCCAAGTACTTTGGAGCAACGAAGCCGGCGCGTTCAACCGTTGAGGTGGCGAGATTGCCAAAGGACGTCCTTGTTGAGATTGAAGTGATTGCTTCTTTCTAAAGAGCTCTTTCCAAAGACCCTTACGGATTGACAAGGCGCGAACCTACTATGAGACTGGTTTCGCCGTGTCAGTTTCAGGACTTCTTTCATCGATGAATCTTCCCGAGCTTCTCCAATGGGTAAAGTTCGGCCAAAAGACTGGCACATTCGTTTTTGAGCGCCGAGGAGCGACGAAGAGAATCGTCGTCGAAAAGGGACTCGTTGTTTCTGCGAGCTCTAGCGATCCTCGTGAGTATCTGGGACAGATCTTGCTTTGTTTCGGACTTATTTCAGAAGAAAAACTAGCAGAGGCTTTTGCTTTGCAAAAAGGCTCAGGAAAACTACTCGGAAAAATTCTGTCAGATTCGATGGGGCTCAAAGAAGTTCAGATTGTGGCGGCCCTTCGGATGAAGATTGAAGAAACGCTCTACGATGTTTTTCTTTGGGATGAGGGTCGGTTCACCTTTCAAGAAGAACTCGCCAACTATGCTGAGCATGAGCGCCTTTCAACTGCCCTTACCATTGATCAGGTCATGTTTGAGGGGGCACGACGGTTGGATGAATGGAAAGAGTTCAAGAAGCAGTATCCTTCCGATGATGTCGTTTTTGCTCCTAAGCCGGGAGCAGACCTTGGAGAGCTGCAAAAAAACTTTTTGATCGTCAAAATTTTTAAAGCCCTTGATGGGCGATCAAGTCTCAGGCGAGTTTTGCTTGAAACTCGCGCGCCTGAGTATCGGGGCACTGAGGCTATTGCAAAACTCGTTTGGGGTGGTCAGATTGAGGTTGTCAAAAAAAGGTCGGCGGCTCGAGAGTCTGAGTTAGCCAACGATGTGAATCTTTTGATTGGGGCCCAAGCAGCTTTTGATGCTGGAAAGGTGGAGGAGGCTTTTAAGACTTGTGAGGAGTTTCTCTTTCATGAGCCTGAGAGCATCGAAGGTCTCGAGCTGTACCGGCAGATTAGTGATGTCATGCTTGAGCGACTACGTCAGCAACTGCCTGGAAACTTTGTCCCCGTGTTAGCTGTTGATCTGAAGGTCTTGAATGAGAAGTCTCTCAGCCCAAAAGAAAGTTTTATTGCCTCGCGACTGAATGGGGTTTGGGATGTGAAGTCCCTTGTGATGGTTTCTCCTCTAGGAGAGCTGGAATCGTTGCAAGTCTTGAAGAGGCTCGTCGAACAAGGCATTGTACGTTTGAATTCATAGAAAGGTCGTTATGAACATTCTTAGAAATCCATGTGACTCAGGGAAAGAAGATCCATCGAATGCAGTGATTGAGAGCATTTCCAAGTTTTTAGAAAAAGAAGTGACGCTCCGAGGATGGGTTCACAATATCAGAAGCTCGGGAAAGATTGCATTTCTCCAGGTGCGAGATGGCACGGGAATCATTCAATGTGTGGGTGATATTCAAGAGCTCGGAGCCGAGAAGTTTGATCTTCTGAAGACGGTAACTCTTGAGACTAGCATTGTCGTCAAGGGAAGCGTGCGCGCAGACACTCGATCAAAGATTGGCTATGAGATCGGACTCAAGGATTTTGCGGTTGTATCACGTCCCTCGGAAGAGTTTCCCATCGGCAAAAAGGAGCACGGTGTTGCGTTTCTGATGGAGCATCGACATCTCTGGCTCAGAAGTTCAAAGCAAGTCGCTTTGCTTCGAGTGCGTGCCGAAATCATTCGAGCCATTCGAGATTATTTTGATGGCCGTGGATTTTATCTCGTTGATTCGCCCATTTTGACTCCTAATGCCTGCGAGGGGACTTCAACTTTGTTTGAGACTCCTTATTTTGATGACAAGGCTTATCTCACTCAGAGTGGACAGCTCTATGGTGAAGCCTCTGCGATGGCACTTGGAAAAATCTACTGCTTCGGCCCCACTTTCCGTGCTGAAAAGTCCAAAACAAGAAGGCATCTGGCCGAGTTTTGGATGGTAGAACCTGAAGTGGCCTTCATGGATATTTACGGAAATATGGATCTTGCGGA
Source organism: uncultured Bacteriovoracaceae bacterium (assembly GCA_964655245.1). Lineage (GTDB taxonomy): Bacteria > Bdellovibrionota > UBA2394 > UBA2394 > UBA2394 > JBEIHI01. Next base: position 5,622 of record CAZZLQ010000042.1, read on the forward strand.
AGACTTTGTGGAGTATGTCGTTCAGCGAACTCTTCGGAATCGTCGATTTGAACTCGAAGTGCTTGAGAGAAATCTTGAGCCGCTTGAAAGAGTGAAAAAACCATTTCCGCGAATCAAGTATGAAGAGGCGATTGATATTTTGAACAAGAACAACAAGCCGGCTGCTTTTGGGGATGATTTCGGTGGCGATGAAGAGACGGTGATCTCTCAGCAGTTTGATCGACCCGTGATGATTCACCACTATCCTCTGGCTATCAAAGCCTTTTACATGAAGCAAAATGAGCAAGATCCTCGTTTGGCGAATTGCGTCGATATGATTGCCCCCGAGGGCTACGGGGAGATTATTGGTGGGGGTCAGAGGGAAGATGATCTCGAAAAAATCAAGCGACGCGTCGCGGAGCATGGTCTTTCTGAGGCTACCTTTCAGTGGTATCTCGATATGCGAAGATTTGGTTCGGTGCCGCATGCTGGTTTTGGGCTAGGCGTCGAGCGCACCGTGGCTTGGATTACGGGTGTGCCGCATGTCAGAGAGTGCATTCCCTTCCCGCGAATGATGGAGAAGATTTTTCCCTAATCTCAAAGTTTGGAAAGTTTAAAAACTCTTTGGGACTCCTCCGCGTCGAAGCTTACAATATCAAAGTAAGGTTTGAGGGGGGGGGTCCATGAAGTTTTCTATTTTTTCAGTTTCGGTTCTCTTGCTGGCACTCAATTCTTGTGGTGGTTCAGGGGGCGGAGAGTCTGGATTCTTCTCTTCGGAAACGGTGATTGCTTCACCCTTTGTTTCGACTGTTGGAACATCGAGTATGGTTTTGAAGGGTTCCACGAGAACCTCGGCAGCAACCTTTGCTGATCGAAAGACTCAGATTCAAGACCTTTTAGCTGCGACATCTGCTGCGAATTGCAAATTCACGATTGATCTGAATGTGGGAGGAAACGCCAACTGCTATGGCCCTCAGGTTGATCGAGCGCAAACCGTTGGGGCTCCACCTTCGGGCTGGTCTGGATTCACTCAGCTTCCAGGAGGCGATGTTGGAATATGGAATGAGACAGAGGGGCCCGAAAACCAAGCCTGTGCAGCCGCTCAAATCACTTCCGTTGTTGAGTTCACATCGTCTCGAGCTCACTTTGCCAACTTGATGGGAGCTGCACTCTATTGCTTTGCAAACAACAAATCCAGTGTGGGATTTCCGTCATCGGTGGGAGATTCCGTCACACTGAACTTATCTGAGAAGTCAGCGCTTGGATTTTCGGACGGAGCCAAAGTCTTGGATGTGACCTCAGCCAAGATCAGCAAAGTCGAAGATTCCTCGGGCAATGATGGAATGAGATACGAAACCGAGGGAACCATTACCGAAGGTGCCAAGGTCTATACATTCAGGTCAGTCGTTCAACACTACGAACTTGAAGATTCTCTCTATAAGGGTCGTGTGTCGTACTTTGTTCAGGAGCCTGGAGCGGAAAACTCTGGCAACTGTCCTTCATCCGGTGGAAACAAGGACAAAACCTATGCGGGTCATCAGACTTATGAAAAGGTTTCGGCCTCAGAGCTTGTCATGGAGCTCGATTCGGGAACTTTTTGCGGTTTGTCGGATCCTTTGGATGCAACGGATTTTACCGTCAATCCTGGCTATACTTACAATCCAATGGGTCAGACCGATGGTTGGGCTGACAATTGGAACTACGGACTCTTTCGCTTTGATCCTCGATCAGAAGAAAGCACATTCATGGACGGCAAGTATATGTATGCTTGGCAGGCTGGCTTTGGCGACTCGCATACGCGAGCCTTCAACGCGGAGATCGAGTCTGGAGCGAGCCGAACGGGAACAGCCTATTTTGGTTTTGGTCCCCCGGTTTTTGATGGCGAGACCTCTACCGAGAATGCGGATCGAGGAAAAATTCAGGGGATGATCTGCGCGTGGCTTGAAGGTGTTCATACGCCTCAGAACTTTGTTCAACGACAGACGATGGTGCTTGATACGAACAAATGGGTGAGTGTGGAAAGTGATATCAAGTATGCTCCCGTGAATGCGTGTGAGTATAATCCCGCAGCAATCACTATCGCCTATGACGCTCCTTCCGGTGTTTTCAGCAATGATGTTTTGATCGCAAGTCCTCCGGCCAACCAGGCGGCAACTCGTGATCTTTTCACGCTGAACCCTGATGGGTCGGGATTTCATCAATCTTTTGATTCGTTCCCTGCTAAGCCCAGCTTCTAGAGGTGGAGGAGTCCTTGTTGAGAGCACTGAGTTTCGAGCCACAGTCAGAGCGCAGGTTTTTTGCTGAAAACTCCGTGATTTCTAATGCCGGCGATTTCAGATTCGAAATGCGAGATGAGGTTCTCATCAGTTTTCGGACAAGTTCGAAGCGCCGAAAAACAGATGAGGCGTTCATTCTCAATCCTCGCTGTCATTACTATTTTTACCTGATGGATGAGTTAAAAGTGCCAAAGCTATTTTGGATGGGGGGAGCAAGTCTTCGCCAGGCCGTTGGGATTGAAAACTATCCTTTCAGTACGAATGATCTGTCTCAGATTTCCGTGGCAAATCTAGATCAGATCCAAGCTCCTTTGCTTCGAGAGTTCCCGCGACAAGCCTTGTGGCTGAGAGGTCTTTACAAGGAGTTTCATCCTGAGCTGTTCGCTTATCTCAAAGAGCAGGGCTGGAGAGTTTTTCCCGTCAAGCCTGTGTATGACTTTCGAACTGACTCCGCCGACTTCAATCTGAAGGATGCTGTGAAGCGAGATCTCAAACTGATGAACAAGTATTCGTATCGATTTGATGAGGATTCATTGTCCTGGAGTGCTGCTGATTGGAATCGAGCCCTTGAGCTTTATCGAATGGTTTATATTCACAAGCATTCCATTTTGAATCCTGACTTTCGGGAAGGTGCCTTTTCGGAGTTGGCAGCTCTTGGATCTTTGGAGTTTTGTGGAATTCGAGATTCCTCAAACCATCTTGTCGCCATCGCTGCATTTCGCCGACATGGCACTGATTTCTACTCCAATCCAATCATTGGCTATGACACCTCGTTGCCCCAGCAGCTGGGTTGTTATCGAATCATGACCGCCAAGATCATTGAACGAATGAAGGCACGACGCCTTCGATTCAACTTTAGTTCGGGAGTGGGTGAGTTTAAGCGCCGTCGAGGTGGGGTCCAGGAGTTTGAATATCACGCTGTTTTTGATCAGCATTTACCCAGACTTGCACGTCAGGCCTTCTCTACGGTTCATGGCCTTTCCAAAAGCTTCATGATTCCCATCTGTCGATGGAAGGGGCTTTGAAAACGCCTTCGGGGTCATGATGAACATCTTCAGTCCTGGCTTGCTTCGGTGAGTTGTTGCCTCTAAATTTGGGGCCTATGACAACTCAGCCCGAAGTTTCCGAAGTACTTTCAGAAGATGTCCTGATGCAGGCGCGCCGCGAGAAGCGTTCTCAGTGGATTGAAAAGGGAATTGATGTTTATCCCACCTCGGACGGGCTTAAGCCGAGCTCTCTTGCCAAGGATATTCATCTTCAGTTCGGAGCTCTGTCAAAAGAAGAGCTTGAAGCCAAAAATCAAGCCGGTGGTGTTGGACGATTTTCGGTGGCGGGTCGCATTCTCTTACATCGCTCGTTTGGAAAGGCTACATTTCTGACGATTCAAGACCGGTCCAGCAAGATCCAGATCTATGCGCAGACCTCAAAGCTTCCTGCTCAGACCTATGAGATGATCAAGCATCTTGATCTCGGAGACATTGTCTTTGCTGAGGGAACACTTTTCAAAACCAAAACTGGTGAGCTGACCATTGATGCAGACAAGTTTCACTTGATGACTAAGAGTGTGAAGCCTCTACCTGAGAAGTTCCATGGGCTTCAGGACATCGAATCTCGCTACCGTCATCGTTATTTGGATTTGATTTCAAACGAGGAGTCGAGACGAGTTTTTGTTTTGCGTTCAGAAATCATTCGACAGATTCGTGAGTTTTTTTATCAGCGAGACTATTTGGAAGTAGAAACGCCCATGCTCCATCCCCTGGTCGGTGGTGCAGCGGCGCGACCCTTTGAGACCTTTCATAACACGCTCAAGATGAAATTGTTTCTGCGAATCGCTCCAGAGCTTTATTTAAAGCGGCTCGTGGTTGGTGGCTTGGATCGTGTATTTGAGATTAACCGCTGCTTTCGAAATGAAGGTATATCCATCAAACATAATCCTGAGTTTACAATGCTTGAGTTTTACGAGGCATTCGCGACTTATCATGATTTGATGGCGATGACTGAGGTGCTCATCGAATCGATTGCAATCAAGCTCATGGGAAGGGCTGAACTTGAGTACCAGGGGGCTCGAATTAGTCTCAAGGCGCCCTTCGCGCGGATGACGATTGCTGATGCCATTGCCAAAACAACCAAAACCAATCCTCAAGATGAAAATCTTTTGAGAAGTGAGCTTAAGAAAAAGGGTATTGAGCTCAAATCCCACACATCGTTAGCGGAAGTTCAGTTCAGATTCTTTGAGGAGTATGTTGAGGAGCATTTGATTCAGCCTACTTATATTATGGATCATCCTATTGAGATTTCACCTCTTGCTCGGCGAAGCACTCAGCGACCCGATATTGCAGAGCGATTTGAGCTGTACATTGCAGGAAGAGAAGTGGCGAATGGCTTCAATGAGCTCAACGATCCGGATGATCAGGCATCGCGATTCCATGATCAGCTAAAGCGAAAAGCTGCCGGAGATGAGGAGGCGAGCGATTTTGATGAGGATTATATCCAGGCTCTTCAAGTGGGACTTCCCCCGACAGCCGGTGAAGGTATTGGGATCGATCGATTGGTGATGTTGTTTGCTAATGTTCCAAGTATTCGAGATGTGATTTTGTTCCCGCAATTGCGATCAACTCATCACAAAGTGGAAGAGTCTCATACGGCATGAAGTTTGAGCTTTTTCTCGCTAAGCGCTATATGGCCTCCCATAAAGGGCGTGGGCTTTCTGTCATTACTTGGATCGCTCTCGCTGGCGTCACGGTAGGGGTGGCGAGCTTGATCACCGTTTTGTCGGTGATGAGCGGCTTTGAGCGTGATCTGCGCGAAAAGATCCTGGGAAATAATGCTCATATTCTTGTGACTATGACGGATGCGTCCACAAAGACTCCACTGGAGTTGCAGCAAGAGGTTGATCGCATCCAGAAGATCCCAAGCATTGATTCGGCCATGCCCGTTGTCTACGGAGAAGCCTTTGTGCTTTCCAGTCGTGGTGGAGCCGAGGGCGCTTTCATTAAAGGAATCGACGCGGATCAGGCTCGAAAGGTCTTGAAGCTCGACGCCTTTATGAGCGAGGGAGCTTGGGATAAGTTTCAAGGTCGAGCGGCGATTTTGGGATCTCAGCTCGCCGATAGTCTGGCTTTGGAGATTGGGGATTCATTTACGATTGTCCTCAGTGAGGGAGAGTTCTCGCCGCTCGGTATTACGCCACGAATGCAGAGACTGGAGCTGGTTGATACTTTTCACTCGGGAATGAGTCAGTTTGATGCGCATCATATTTATCTGCCCATTGATTCGGCCTCAGAGCTTTTTCAGACAAAGCCGCAGTCGATTGAGGTGAAAACCAAAGATCCTCGAAAGATTCCGCAATCGAAAGAAGAGATTCGAAAGGTTCTTGGCCCTGCCTCTCGTGTGACGGATTGGATTTCTCAGAATCACGATTTACTTTCTGCGCTTCAACTCGAGAAGTTAGTGATGGGATTGATCTTGGGGCTCATTGTCTTGGTTGCTGCATTTAATATCTGTGGCTCTCTCATCATGGTGGTCAAAGACAAGACCCGCGATATCGCGATTTTGAAAAGCATGGGGGCATTAGACTCTTCGATTCTTAAAATCTTTTTTGCTCAAGGCTTGTTCATAGGCGTTGTGGGCACTGTGGTTGGAGGAGTGCTGGGAGTTTTCTCAAGTGTTGTCCTGCGAGACTATGTGCGCTTTCCGCTCAATCGAGCTGTCTATATGATTGATATGTTGCCTGTTGATTTGAGAGTCAGTGATATTGTTTCGGTCAGTATTGGAGCCCTTTTGATTAGTTGTATTGCCACTTTGTATCCGGCTCGGATGGCGGCTTCGATCGTGCCGACGGAAGGACTGAAGAGGGACGATTGATGGCAGCATTTTTGCAAGTTCGTAATCTTCGAAAGTCCTATACTCAGGGATCTCATTCTATTGAGGTTCTTCGAAACGTTTCACTCGAGATGGAGCGGGGTCAAAGTCTCTCCATCTTGGGAACGAGCGGAGTTGGTAAATCAACACTGCTTCATTGTTTGGGCCTCTTGGATCGAATTGATTCAGGTGAAATCGAAATGAATGGGGAGGTCCTCTCTTCTTCGGGCGAGTGGAGCGAGATGGCTTTGCGGCGGCGTCAGGCGGTGGGATTTGTGTTTCAGTTTCATTATCTGATGGCCGAACTGACTGCTCAGGAAAATGTGATGATTCCTCTCTTGATGCAACAGGTGAGCGCCAAAGAGGCGGCGCAAAGAGCTCGAGAGATTTTGAACTCAGTGGGGCTGTCGGAGCGATTGAGTCATCGGCCTTCTCAGCTTTCGGGCGGTGAGCAGCAGAGGGTGGCCATTGCGCGAGCGCTGATTCATCGACCAAAGTTGATTCTGGCGGATGAACCAACGGGAAATTTGGATCCCAAAACAGCGGCCTCCGTCTTTGAAATTCTCAAATCGCAATGCCAGGTCTCGGGAGCGATCTTGATCATGGCGACTCACAATCATGATCTGGCCAGGAAGTTGGATCGCGTCGTTCAGCTCTCGGATGGTGAATTATGTTAACTCGTGGGTTTGGTCTGTTCGAAATCCTTTCATGAATGAATTGCCACTCCAGGCGGTTCTTCGTAAGTTCTCCAATCTATGAGGTGTTTCCGGGTTTTCGGATTTTTTGTTTGGGCCATTTTAGGCCTCTCGGTTTTTCAGGAAACATACTCTCAAACCATCGTCGAAGTTGTTGTTGAGGGAAATGAGCGCCTGCCTAAAGAGGCAGTTTTGCAATATGTGACCTCTGGGGCGGGCAAAGAGGTTTCGCGGGGGCAGATTCGAGATGATTTGAAGGCTCTGTATAACTCTGGTTTGTTTAATGACATTCGAATTGATGTTCAGCAGGTCAAAGGTGGCGCCAAGATCATCGTCAAGGTGGAAGAAAAAGCCTACCTGCAAGAGATTCGATTTGCGGGTTATTCCGAGGTTAATCAGGAGGATTTGGAGAAGGCCGTTGAGCTTAAAACGCCATTTCTCTGGGATGACAGTTTGATCAAGGCGAGTATTGAGCGGATCCGACGTCTTTATCGAGACAAGGGCTTCTATTTGGTGACTTTGAGAACTGAGGTACTCACCGAAGGGCGAAAGAAGGTTCTGCTGTATCAAATTGATGAGGGGCAGAAGGTTCAAGTTCGAAAGATTTATTTCCAAGGAAATAAAGTCTTCAAAGATGATGTGCTCAAAGAGGTGATGATCACCAAAGAGGGTGGTCTGTGGTCGGTTCTATCGGGCAGTGGGCGATTTGATGAGGATCTTTTGGGGCAAGTGGATGCGAGACGACTTCAGTTCCATTATTGGAAGTACGGCTATGCGTTTGCCAAAGTCGACGCCCCGTCCGTGACATTCACTCCGGATCGACGTGGTGTGATTGTTTCGTTTCATGTCGAAGAGGGCGATCGATATGATGTCGGCGATGTTTCATTTTCTGGGGATCTTGATTTCATTCCCGACCCAGCCAAGCTCAAGACGGAACTCGCCAATCAGCGGGGTACGCTTTGGAGTTATCTCAAGATTCAAGATGATATTCAGAAGATTCAGGATCTGTATGGAGACCAGGGCTATGCTTACACCAACGTAAGCCCCGACTGGCGAGTGAACTCGGAAAATCCCGCCCAGCTGGATGTTGAGTTTCGTATCGACAAAGGAACGATCGTCTATATGGGACGTATCGATGTTCAAGGAAACTTTGAGACTCATGATCGAATTGTTCGTCGAGAGCTTGAGTTTAAAGAGGGCGAACTCTTCAATGTGACCCGCTTTAGGGATTCCAAGAAGAACCTGGAGAAGCTTGGGTATTTTAATACAGTGAAGTTTGTTCAAACGGATGTTCTCAACGAGAATCGAATGGATCTCGTCATCGAGGTGGAAGAGCGTCAAACGGGAACTCTGACGCTTGGGGCGAGCTTCTCATCCTTCGATCGCTTCGGGATGCAAGGCTCTGTTTCTAAGGTAAATCTATTTGGCTTGGGTTATGATATCTCGGCCAACGCCCAGATCTCTGGAAAGCGGCAGTTATTTAATCTGTTGTTCAGAAATCCCCGCGTGTTCGACTCGAAGTATTCTCTCACCCTCCAGGGATTCAATCAGGAGTTTCAATCCGTTGATGAAACTCGAATTCGTGAAAGAGGTGGTAGCGTGACTGTTGGCTATCCTCTTTCGAAGCGCTGGTCGCTTTCTGGAACGTACGGACTCCAAAACATCGATATTAATATTCGAGATGTTGTTCGGAATCTCTATCCGAACTCCTTCGGAATCGACTCATCTCTGTCCATGAGCGTTACTCGAGATACGTTGAATATTCGTGAAATGTTTTTGCCTTCATCCGGTTCAGTGAACCAGTTGACGACGACAGTTGCATCGCAGGCCATTGGAAGTGATCTCTCGTACTTAAAAGTCGGCTATACGGGTAAGCGATACTTTCAGGTCATCGATGAGGATTCCTTGGTGCTACCGGCCTCAGTTCTCAGCTTCGGCTTGAGATTGGATTATCTGCGCTCCATTGAAGGGCGTTCAACTCCCTTTTCCGAGCGCTTTGTCCCCGGGGGAATCTATTCCATTCGAGGCCATCTTTTCCGCTCAATGGGGCCCTCAATCGATGTGCCCTTCAGCATGACAGGGCGCAGAGACGATGACAGTGAGCTGGCTGTGACTGAGACTCAAAAGCTGCGTCTGGGGGGAAATAAGCAGGCGATCTTCAATGCAGAGTTTCTCTTTGATATCTTTAAAGAGGCCAAGATCAAGGGTGTTCTATTCTTTGATGCTGGAGGCACGATGCCTGAGAGCGATTGGGACGTGAAAGCCATTCGTTACAGCACTGGCTTCGGGTTCCGTTGGTTCTCGCCCTTGGGTCCGTTGCGATTTGAGTGGGGAATTCCTTTGGATCGTAAGCCTGGCGAAGAGGCCATTCTCTTTGATTTCTCCATTGGAGCGCCATTTTAATCTCGATGCCTGCTTTACGGCGGCAATGTCTTTCGTATAGTTTTCAAGCCGGAGGTTATTTGGATGTTTAAATTATTTTCGATGTCTTCGTTGTTTGTTCTTTTGTGTTCGGGCTTTGTTTGGGCCGCCGATTCGGCTGGGTTTCGATTAGCCGTCGTTGATTTTCAAAAGGCGATTAACTCTATTGAGGAAGGAAAGGCCATCAAGGCTAAGCTTCAAAAGGAAGCCGATGAGCGTAAAAAGGATCTTGGCTCTCGCCAATCCAAGCTCGAAAAAATGCAGAAGGAGCTCGAAGATCTCCAGAAACAAGCCCAGTCTGGTTTGCTCAAGCCCGAGCAAAGCGCTTCCACGATGGAAAAGGGCCGAAAGCTCGAAGCTGATTTTCGAAAGGACTTAGAAGCCTTTACTCAGCTGCAGATGAAGTCTGAGCAGGAGTTTCGTGAAAAGGAGTCGAAGGCTTTGCAGTCAATGATTCCCAAGCTGAAGGATCTCGTTCAAGAGATTGGCCGCACCGAGGGGTTTACTTTGGTGATGGAGTCTAACGAGAGTGGATTGTTTTACGCTGCATCTTACACTGATATCACAGAGAAATTGATTCAGCGTTACAACTCAAAGTACAAGCCCTAATTAGTGAAGGAGTGTTGTTATGGCACGTGGTGATAAGCGAAAAAGTTGGAAAATGCGTCGAAAGAGTAGTCAGGCTGCGAAGAAGGCTCGAGCTAAGAAGCGAGCTGAAGCGACGCGTGCTAAACGAAAAGCAAAGTAGTTTTAGTGAGACAGTACTTCGGAGGTCATCGAGTTTTCTATGACCTTCATTGTACTGTAGACTCGGTTTCTACCAGAGCGCTTTGCTTGGTAGAGTTTCAGATCTGCTGCTTCTAGCAGTGTTGTCGATGAGCCGCGTTTCTTGGCCTCAAAGTCGGCAACCCCAATAGAGAGAGAATATTTGATCTCGGATCCTGCAAACTTCAGGGAGTGCTCGCGCACGGCTTTCCGGATTCGCTCGCAGAGCCGAATTGCATCCGGCAGAGATGTGTCCGGAAAGATAATCACAAACTCATCGCCAGCGTAGCGCCCCACATAGTCTACAGATCGTGTGCATTGAGAGAGAATGCGCGCCAAATCCTTGAGAACCTGATCGCCCGTCTGATGGCCGAAGGCGTCATTAATCTCTTTGAAGTGATCAATGTCGATGATGCAAATCGATAGGGGCTTGTCATAGCGCTGTGACCGCTGAATCTCGGTATCGAGTTGCTTGCGAATAAAGCGGTAATTGAAAATGCCAGTCATTTCATCGGTAAAAGACATTTTCTGAAGTCGCTCGTTGGCTCGACGAAGTTCCTGGACGAGAAAGCGATTCGTTTCGATCAGCTCGTGCTTTGATTTGGCCTCTCGAATGACTGAAGGCAGTCGATCAAGAAAATGAAGTTGGGTGTCCTTGACGACGTAGTCATAGGCCCCACGTTTAATCGCTTCACTGGCAACCGTTTCATTGCCTTGGCCTGTCACAAAAATCACGGGAGTGGCGATATCGAGTTCCTTCATTCGAGAGATGACATCGAGCCCTGATCGCTTGGGCATATTGTAATCCAAGATGATGAAGTCAAATTGGCGAAAGTGATCCGTTGGCTCGGGATTATCACTTGTAGTGACTTCCCAGCCTTCTTTGCCGAGTCTCATTGCGACCAGTTCAGCGTGGTGCGCGTTATCATCGACGACTAGAATGCGCATTGTTTCTCATTTTCCCTCTTGGAAGATTAACAGTAAAGGTTGTTCCGATGCCGGGACTACTCTTGACCGAAACTCGGCCACCAAATGACTCGGCGATTCTCTTAACAATTGACAGACCTAGTCCCATGCCTTCTATCGATCCCGCATCCAGCCGAGTGAATGGAGTGAAGATCTTCTTCAAGTCCTCCGCACTCATGCCGACGCCATTGTCGGTAATGCTGATTTTGCAAAACGCCCCTGAGATGCTTGCGGCCACCTTGATGTGAGGGGCCACCTCTCGCTTGTGAAACTTAATGGAGTTGGCGAGGAGGTTGAGGAAGATCTGATAAAGTCGAACTCTATCGCCCCGTGCGTAGATATCGTCAACATTGAGCTCGATGGTGGCTTTTTCTCGAGCGATCTTTTCGCTGAGACTGATGAGCGCATCATTGAGGACTTCTTTGATCGACACATCTTCGAGCTCAGAGGGATCATGATATAGTTTCGAAACCGACTGAAGTGATCCGACCAGAAGGTGTAAGGAGTTAATTGCTTCTCGAATGATTTTGAGGAAGCGCTTTCGATCTTTAGGGTCAGCGTCTTGCTCTTCAAGAATTTTTGTAAATCCTTCGAGGGTGACCAGTGGTTCTTTGAGATCATGCCCCAACATGGAGAACATCGTTTTCCATTCTTGGTCTCGCTGTTGGAGGCGATTGAGCTCGGATTTCAGCTGAAAAATGGTTTTTGAATTCGATGGTTGAGGGGATCGAACCTGTCGAAGCGGGAGCTCTCGTTGCTGAATCTTGGGGCTCAGCTTCTTCGCGTCTTGAATGGAGGGTGCAGCGCTTCCATTTGACGGTTTTTTGTCATCCGACAGTTTTCTCTCAGTCCCCATAAATTGAGGCTGAGTCTATTTCGGCTGGGTGATTATGTCAAAACGGCCACAGTCGGAGAGATGAACCCCAATAAAAACCGTTTATAAGCTGCTTTGGCTTGATGCGATGTAACTTTTGTTTCCCTGTAGTCAAAAAAGTTGCACACCCCCTTTCAGCACCGTCAAACTTCTGTTACCGTAACAAATGTCTGACGATGCCTCTGAAACAGCGGGGCAACAATAGACACTAGGGTTTTAAAAGTTAGTGGGGGGGGGAGAAAAGAATGAACGGCACTCGGGAGAATCCGGTTGGGGGCATTGGCAAGAAGATCGATGAGGCATCTGATAGCACGGCTGAAGTTGCTCGCGATCCATGGAGCCCCTCGGCTCTTGAGGGCGTCATTTCAAATGCAGAGGAAGCTGCTCGAGGATCCAGCCAGGCTATAAGTCAGCTGGTCCAGGCTGAAACTCCGTTCATTGGCCAGAGTTCAGCCATGAGAGTGGTCTTCGAATTGATCAATAAGGTGGCGGACACCGATTCCAACGTTCTAATCTTGGGGGAGAGTGGAACGGGTAAGGAATTGGTGGCCCGCGCTCTGCATTATCGTTCCAATCGGAGACTGAAGCCCTTTGTTCCCGTCAATTGCGGCGCGATTCCTTCGGAGCTACTGGAGACTGAACTTTTTGGACATGTGAAGGGCTCCTTTACGGGAGCGCATGCCGCGCGAGTTGGTCGGTTTTCTTTGGCTCATCAAGGCACTCTCTTTCTCGATGAGATTGGGACGATGCCAGCCAGTCTCCAAGTGAAGCTCCTGCGTGCCATTCAACAAAGAGAGTTTGAGCCGGTGGGGAGCAACAAGACAATGAAGTCGGATTGTCGAGTGATTGCTGCCACCAACGAGGATCTTGAGCAGCTGGTTGCGAAGGGGAGCTTTCGAGAAGATTTGTTCTATCGGTTGAATGTGATTCCGATCGCTCTTCCAGCACTGCGAGAGCGAAGAGAAGATATTCGTTTGTTAGTTGCTTATTTTATTGATCAGCTCAATCACAAAAAAGGCTATGCCATCTCCTCAGTTGATGAGGATGCGATGCAAATCTTGATGCAGTATTCATGGCCAGGAAATGTGCGAGAGCTTGAAAATATTTGTCAGCGCATGTGTATTCTGAAGGGCAAGGGTGTGATCTGCGTTGAGGACTTACCGATTAAGATTCGAGAATCGAAGCCCTCAACGCGAGCTGGGCAGCGTCCTTGGTCGAGCTTACTGAGTGAGCCTCTGCCCGAAGAGGGGATTCCCTTTGATCAGTTAGTCGCTCAGTTTGAAAATGATTTGATGACCAAGGCTCTCGAGCAGACGCGGTGGAACAAAAACCGAGCGGCTCAGCTGCTTCAGTTGAATCGTACAACCCTTGTTGAGAAGATTAAGAAGCGTGGATTAGCGCCCAAGGGCGACGTCTAGGGTTTGTCTTGACCCCAAGATCGCTTTTAAGGATCTTGGGGCGCATGAGCATTAAGAGCGATAAATGGATCACTAAAATGGCTAAGGAAAAGGGCATGATTGAGCCCTTTGAATCCTCTCAAGTCCGATCGGGCGTCGTTTCATTTGGGGTTTCGTCGTACGGATACGATATGCGAGTTTCCGATGAATATAAGATTTTCACCAATGTGAATTCTACGGTGATCGATCCCAAAGAATTCAACGACCGAAATTTTGTCGAGTATAAAGGGGATATCTTGATTGTCCCGCCCAACTCTTTTGCTCTGGCTCGTTCAGTTGAGTATTTTCGAATCCCTCGAAACGTCCTAGCGGTTTGTCTCGGAAAGTCGACGTATGCTCGCTGCGGTATCATTTGTAATGTGACGCCCTTTGAGCCCGAGTGGGAAGGTCATGTGACCATCGAGATTTCGAATACAACCCCCTTGCCGGCGAAGATCTATTCTAATGAAGGGATCTGCCAAGTCTTGTTCTATGAGTCAGATGAGGCGTGTGCAGTATCCTACAAGGACAAGAAGGGCAAATATCAGGGGCAAACAGGGATCACCCTGCCGCGGCTTTGATGTCTTTAAAAACTGCCGATCTTCATTTTCACTCTCTTCATTCGGATGGAAAGCATTCAGTTGTTGAATTGGGTCGCTTTATCAAAGACCGACTAGAGGCTGATCTAGAACTGGCCGTTCTGACGGATCATGACGGTGTTGCGGGCTTTGATGAGTTTTGCTCTGAGCTGCGTGGTTGGATGCCGCTGGTTTGCGCTTCAGAGCTTTCGTGTGCGTTTCAAGACCCTCGATCGGGACGAGATCGAGAGCTTCATCTTTTGGTCTACGGACTCGATCCGACTGATGACTATCTTCGATCTCGATTTGCGGCCTTTCGTGAAGCTCGTCGGCAGCGTTTTTTTCGAATTTGCGAAAATTTCAAAGCTGCTGGTTATGATTTGGATGGTGAGGAGATTGCGCGGCGACATCATGGAGTTTTGGGTAGGCCCCATATTGCTGATGCCTTGGTGGAGAAAGGTTATGTTAAAACGCGTCAAGAGGCCTTTGAAAAGTTTCTTTTTGATGGGCATCCCTTGGGAGTCACTAAGTGGCGATTGCCGCTCGAAGAGGTTTGTCGCGAAGCCAAGACCCGTGGATGGAAAACATCGATTGCTCATCCCGGTCAGTATGATTTTCGGGACCAGCACTTGGCGTACTTTAAGGACCTAGGAGTTGATGCGCTGGAGATTTATCATCCACGTCATAATCATGATCTGTACTTGTATTATAATGAGAAGTGTAAGCGATTTGGATTTATGACGACGGGTGGTAGTGATTTTCATTCTATGGACAGCGATCAGCGTTCCGGGGTGCCCAGTCTTGGGCGCTGTCGATATCCGTATGATCAAGCCCGTCAGTTCCTTCGAGGAATTCTCTGATGGAGTATGATCGAAATCTATTTGGTGAAATCAAAAAGTTCATCAAGATTCAGATTCTCGATAAGGAGTACGAAGTTCCAGATCGCTTGGAGCTTTTGCGAGTTTTTCAATTTTTGGATTTTTCAATCGATTATGCTCGGCTGTGTTGGAATGGCTCCTGTAAGCGTTGCGTGGTGAAGTATCGGAATGATCAGACATCAAAAGAAGGTGAAGCACTTTCATGCCGCTTGAAATCAGCAGAGGGCACGTGTCTTACTAAGCTACCTCCCACGATTAAGCCCAAAGCCGCTGAGAAGTGATTCTTAGCGCGTCACTTTGTTCCGAAACTCTTCAGCCGCCTTATAGATTGTTTTCTTTCTCTCGGGTGACATTTTAGCAAGTGCTTTGACCATCACAGACATCCGAGGATTCTTTTTGTAGAAATCCTCATGCTTCTCAATGAATGACCAATAGAGTCCGTCGACGATATCACACCAGGGGCCCTTGGGTTCTCGGCTCATCTTGATCAAATAGTTGGAGCCGCAGATGTAGGGCTTTGTGGCAAAGATTCCTCCGTCGCTAAACTGACCCATGCCATAGACGTTGGGGCCCATTACCCAATCTGATGAATCAACAAACATTTCCATAAACCAACGATGAACTTCCTGAGGATCGATTTCACACAAGAGCATGAGATTGCTGAGCACCATCAGTCTTTCGATATGATGGCAAAACCCAAGTCGATTCACTTTGGAAATCGTTCGATCGAGTATCGGAATTCCGGTCGTGCCTTCATACCAGTGGCGGGTGATTCGTCTTTTATGTTTCCAGAAATTTTTAGATTCCTGCACCTCGGAGAAATTTTGATAAATGCCTCGAATGAATTCTCTCCATCCAAT
>CAZZLQ010000043.1:0-20681 GCA_964655245.1 uncultured Bacteriovoracaceae bacterium
CCTTCGCAAAAGAGCGAGTAAGCCATGGTGAGCTCAGGACGATCAGCGCGAAAAATCTCATGACCATCTGAATAAACAGCCGTCATCAAAAAATCAAATTGGACTGTCCCTTCGACAAAGTCAGGATCATCCAGGGTGTTTGATAGTGATTTGCCGACAAGTTTGACGTGGTGCCCCAAAGTGTCCTTCTGCCCCTGATAAAGCCCAGAAAGCTTGAACATCTTTTCAAAGTCCCGAAAGACCGCAACACTTCGATTCGACGACTTCATGGTACAATAGGAAGAATAACTGATCCTATGGAAACTCCCAAGCCAAACGAAGAATCTATCCCGAAGCAAATTGATCGCTATGAGCTTCAAGAGCGCATCGGCTCGGGGGGGATGGGAACCATTTTCAAGGGGATGGATACACGGCTTAAAAGACCCGTGGCTATCAAAGTCATTTCAGACCGCGTCAAAGATCCTTCAGTGAAGCAAAACATCAGAGAGCGTTTTTTGAATGAGGCCCGAGCAGCCGGCGGACTCTCCCATCCCAATCTTGTCCAGATTTTTGATTTTATTGAAAAAGATGGGCTTGCCTATATTGTCATGGAGTTCATTGAAGGTGAAACTCTTGACGAGTTCATCAAATCAAAAGGCCCTCTCAACAATGAGGAATTGCTTCGAATTGGACGTGAAATTGCCTCTGCACTTTCCTTTGCACACAAGAGAGGGATTGTTCACAGGGATATCAAGCCCTCGAACATTATGATTGAGGCCGCTTCGGGCATCTCAAAGGTTTTAGATTTCGGGATCGCAAAGTTTGTCAATGAAGAGGAAATGAAGCTCACCTCCACCGGCATGGTTTTGGGAAGTACTCATTACCTCTCTCCCGAGCATATCACGGGTAAAAATCTGGATGGTCGCTCAGACCTCTTCTGTTTGGGTACTTTGCTCTACGAAGCAGCCACTGGAATCATTCCATTCCGAGGCCAGAACTCCTCGAGCATCCTCTACAAAATCGTTCACCAAGATCCTCAAGATCCCGCGACACTGCGAAAGAATTTACACCCCGGAATCTCGCGCATCATTCTCAAAGCCCTGAAAAAAAATCAGGCTGAGCGCTACCAACGAGGTGAGGAGCTCGAAAAGGACCTGAATGAAATCTACCGGCTGATCATTGGTGAGAGCAGAGTTTCAGGAAATGTCCAAGCTCCAGCCGTTGCTGCCAAGTCTCTGTTTGTCAGGGATTCTCAGCTTCTCTCGGCTCTCCAATCTCAAAGGAAAATCACTCAAAGTCAGGCGCTTCAACTGCGAGGAACTGCCGTGATGGATGTTCTTCTCCATGAGAATATCGTCTCTGAGGATGAGATCTCAAAGATTGTTTCAGAGACGTTGTCATTGCCGTGGATCCCAAGATCGCGGCTAAAGAGCTTGCGACTTCAAGAGACGGCCTTTGAGCTTCTACCGATCGATCTTCTTGAAAAGCATAATATGCTGCCTTTCTATGTGGACGCTGCTCAAAAGATCATCAGCATCATTATTGATGGATCTTCTGACTTTCAGAAGGAATCAGCAGTTGCAGAACTTCTTGAAAACTACCAGCTCAAATTTTATGTCGGCGGACGTCTGAGCATTCAACGCCTTGTTGCCTCAGCGAAAACAGGATCGAGCAAGCATGATGAAGAACTGGGCCTTTGGGAACCAAAGGAAGGGCTCAGCCTGGATCGTCATCGCGTCCTTGTTCTGGACTCTCGTCCCCACTTCCAGGAATCGATGACGAGACTTTTTAAAGGAGCTGACAACAGCCTCGTTCTTTGTACCCAGTTTCATGAAGCCTTTGCAAAAATTCAGCGAGATCGATTTGATTTGGTCCTCGCCCAGCGATCTCTCGTTGGTGACGAGCTACAATTCGAACAGACTATTTTCAGACAAAACCCCGAAACCGAGATTCGGCTTTACGACGATCTTCCTCAAGAGCTCTTTGCAGAAAGCATTAGCTACCGCAAGTTTAAGGAATTCTTCGATCGATCCGTTCAAACCTACCGGGCAGCGCGGCCCGAGAAATCCAGTCTATCGGCTATGAGGCTTTCGCTTTTAGGACGAAAGCTCGCCAAAGAATTCACCGAGAACCTCAAGCAATTGGATGAGGTGTACTATGCGACCCTTCTTTGGGCTCTCGATTTTCGAGATCGCGACGGAGTTGAGGGCTTGAAGTCTTTTGACGGCATCTATCACTTTCGATCAATCGCTGAGTCGCTCCAAGAGCGGTATGACGGTCGAGGCACCAGAGGCATGAAAGGCAATCAGATTCCTCTGGCATCGCGCGTAATCGTCGCACTTCAGCTCCTCGAGCCATTCATTGACAAGAAACTTACCGCTTCTGATGTGGATGAGCTCAGCAACAAGTATGTTTCATACTCAGGCAAGCAGCTGGACCCCCGAATTGCCGCAAGCATCTGCGACTTCCTTCGTTCAACCAGCCAAAGGAGCGCAAACGGTGGCCGCGTCGTGATCGTGGACTCTGATTCAGGATACGCCCAAGAACTGAGTTCAAAACTCCGTCAAATGGCTCATGAGACCACGATCTACCCAGACGGACTCTCCGCGTTGACGGGAATCAAGAAAGATCGCCCCGATTTGATTGTTTCAGAGGTCATGCTTTCTCAGCTGGACGGCTTTTCACTTGTTGCGCGCCTTCGAAGCGATGACACTCTCAAGGCAATCCCCATCATTTTCCTCTCCGATAGTGAAGCGCCTGAGCACTCCACCAAAGCTCTTCAGCTAGGAGCTGATGATTTCCTCTCTAAGTCGCAGCAAAGCGATTTCATTTTGACAAAGTTAGACAAGCTTCTGAAGCGAAGTCGATCTTAGCGGCGAGAACTCTCGAGATACACCATCTCATTCTGTTTCACAAAACCGTGAAGAGTGCGAAGCGAATGCTCCGCCGTGCGCGGATCTTCACGCTTTAAGATATCAACTTGCCGACGCAGCTTCTGATTGATCTCCTCGACTTCTTCGGCCCTCTGCTCTGCCGCCCGAATCTGCTTCGAGAGCTCTCTCAGATCAATGAGACCGTGATGGGAAAAGATCGAGGCAGCGAACCCAGCCCCTGCACAAACCAGACATGTTAAAAACAAAGCTGATCGATTCATTTGAGACGCTGAAGAAGAGACTCAAGAGCTCTTACATTCTCTCCATTGAGATTTTGAAACATCACGCCAAGACCTCGAATCGGGCCTTCGACTTCCTGCCTCACAATAACGCCATCACACTCAACAGGACGCAAATCGCCAAGCAAATCAAAGCGCAAACGAATCACGGAATAGAGCGGAAAGCTGAGATTCGTTCTTAGAAAGATTCCCGTTTCACTCAAAGTCGTACTCCACGCTGAGTACTGTTTATCAAAAACTTTAAACTCGATCATTTGTTGAAACCACGTTCGCTGAGCAGATCGCGCCTCTCGAGCACTTCTTTCAGGGACCTCAGCAGTCATGGCCTTGAGACGAACAACGAGCTCCTCCGCGGGAATCTCTTCTCGGATGTAATCTCTGAGCCCGGACGCTTTCATTCGAGCGAGCTCATCCGAACGCAAATCAGACTTGATGACGGAAAGAATCGGAGAGTCGCAATTTTTGATCGAAGCCACATCCGATGACCACTGAGGATGCCGAGCATCCAGCAGGATCACGGCCTGTCCTTGCCTTGCAGCCTCATGCATATTTGAAAACGATTTGTACTGAAACCCCGACTCCTTTAAAGCAGGGCCCCAACTTTCATCGAGGCTCGTCGCCCCCAAAATAGTTTTCACGTCGGACATCCCTCTATTATCGTCAGAATTCAATACTTTAGCCAAGCCCCCCCATTAACGCACCGCAGCACCAATAAGTCTTCAGATTCGCTATAATAGGGACTGGGGGAGTCCTTGAAGGCTTTATTAACATCACTTGAGCTTGCACCAGAGCTCACTCTGGAAGATTTGCGGGATATTCAGATCCCTGTGGATCTCCTTGAATACATCCCCCTCGATTTCTGTCGCAAGTTTAGGATTCTTCCGCTCCGCCTTGATCAGGAATCAGGAATTCTGTCTTTCATCTTTGTAGACGCTAACGTGGGCAACGAACTGGAAGAACTACGGCTGAAAAACGGCTGGATGAGTCTGTCGGCCTTTCGTGTTTCTGAACATACCTTTGGAAGTATCTTGATGTCTCTCGGCGAAGAATCCGCTCCCGCAAGTTCAACCGCTCAGTGGACAATTGCTTTGATTGAACCCGATTCGACACTTCATCAAGCGATCAAGAACATCTTGATCTCGCAAGGCTACTCGGTGGTTTCTTTTGAGCATGAATCCTATTTTCGAGACCGCCTCAAAACGATTGGCACCAAGGTCCAGGAGGAGGACGACGAACTCCTCAATATGGCCGAAAACTCTCGAGTTCTCCCCTATCAAGCAGTTCTCGTGAGGCGAAAGTCTCTCAAGGGAGTTCAAACCTTTTGTGACTTTGTTTGGGCGCATGCCAGTCATTTGAGGATCACCGTCTTGGAGGATCGATGGCTCCATCAAGTCTTTGAAAGATCACTGACCTCTAATCACTCGGCAGGAGAGGATTTTGAGTTCCATCTTCGTCATGAGGATTATTATCATGCTGCCATTGAATGTCTCAAATCTGGCAATCTCCTCCAAGCTGTTGAGCTGCTTGAGCAAGTAAAATCGGATAACGCTTACTTTCTGAAATCAAAGCTTTTGCTCGGCAAGGCATTTTTGAAAAAGAAAAATTACAACAAAGCCTCAACCCATTTTCAAAAGGCTTATGACCACTGGTGCGAGGATCCTGATGGGATTGTTGATGAGACCACTCTCAAACTTCTCTATCACCTCGCCTATTCCTTCGAAAAAGTGGGACGTCTTGAGGATTCCCTAAAACTCTACGAAAGAGTCGCAGGGGAAAACCCTCTCTTCAAGGAAATTGGCCAGCGAATGGCTAAAGTGAAAGAACATTTACGCAAAGCAAATGCGGCGAATGAAAAAAAGATGGGGCTTCCAGCGTTCAGCAAAGCTCAACGAGAGAAGTCTCGATATGAAAGAGTCGAAGAAATTGGCCGAGGTGGAATGGGAATCGTCTATCGAGGACGAGATACAGTTCTTGGCCGAGAGGTGGCACTCAAAGTTCTCAACTCCCACTTCAAGCACGACGAGAAGATTGTCGAAACTTTCTTGCGAGAAGCCAAGTCTCTTGCGGCACTCAACCACCTTCAAATCGTGACCATATTTGACGCTGGAATTGAAGATGGAAACTACTACATCTCCATGGAGTTCATCGAAGGCAAGACAATCCGTGAACTTCTCAAACGAAAGGGCTATTTCAAGATACCAACGGCTCTTGCACTCTCAAGACAAGTGCTCAAAGCCCTCTCCTATGCTCACTCGAAAAAAGTGATTCATCGAGACATCACGACCAATAATATGATGCTGACAGAAACCAAGATCATCAAACTCATGGACTTCGGCCTGGCTCGAGTCGTGAACCAACTCCATTCCGAGCAATCCATTATTGGTGGAACCCCTTATTTCATGTCCCCGGAGCAAGTCGAAGGCGCACCTATTGATCATCGAACAGATATCTACTCATTCGGCGTATGCCTCTTTGAAATGTTGACGGGCCAAGTACCCTTTCCCATGGAAAATCCCGGCTATCATCATCTCCACACTCCAGCTCCGGACCCTCGCAGCATTAAACGCGAATTGCCCGAGGAGCTTGCAAAGATTGTTCTCAAATGTCTGGAGAAAAAACCTGACGCCCGCTTTCAATCAGCCGACGATATCCTAAGCGCTCTCAGTAAAATTCCAGAGGAGGGAGAACCAACGCTGCACATTCAATCCTCAAAGGGCGGCAAATCCTCAAAACGCAAGGAGGAGTCCGGATCATGATCGCCGTTCCATCATTTAGAGGATTCGTCAAAATCTTTGTGATCAGCTGTGCTGCTGTCTTCATACTCGAACAGTTTGCTCAAGTGGGTCCCTTTGCAAGACACGACCTTTTCAATCAACTCCTTCGATTTTTGGGACTCGTGCCAGAACTGTTTTTTGAAGGAATGGTCTATCAGGCGATCACTTGGATTTTTATCCACTGGAATCTCTGGCACCTCCTGTTCAATATGCTTGCGTTTTGGATGTTTGGATCTCTCCTGCAAGACCTGATTGGGGATCGGCGCTTTGGAATCTTCACCTTCGTTTCTGGCGCGATTACGGGTGTCATCGTCGCCACCATTGGCCTGTTTGATGGAAGTATGTATAGCATCCCCACCATCGGAGCATCAGGAGTCGTCTTTGCACTTTTGATTGCAGTCAGCCGACTCTTCCCGAACCAGGTTGTCTTGTTCATGTTCATCTTCCCCATGAAACTACGCTACTTTGCCCTACTTCTGCTGGCGGTTGAGTTCTTTGCTCTCTACTCAAGCAATCAACACGGGGTTTCGAACGTCGCCCACCTTTCTGGGGCTCTTGTGGGATTTATTTATGCTGGGTGGTTTATGAACAAGAGCTCTACGCCCGGCTCCCAATCAGGTGGGATTTTGGAATGGTTTAGACGAATTCGCGAGAACGCTCGGCAACGAAAGCTCAGAAAGAGACTGAGAATCGTTCGCAGTGAAGAAACAAAACGTTGGAATTGAACATGAATAGAGTTCAGCTCAAAGCTCATCGAAAAAACTCCTTTGAAGAAATCAAGCGATTGATTGCTTCCAAGTATCCAATCGTATGGATTGAGAGTTGGGAGGAAGAACGAGTTGAGTTCATGCTGAAGAAAGTGGCGGCCTCTGGATTTAGTCAGCCCATCTCTTTTGGCTCATGGAGTGTGACACAGGGTTACGGTGATGGAAAAAGAGAAGATATCTTTGAAGTCATTCACTCTTTTTTGAGTCAGCCAACCTCCGGAATACTCCTGATCAAGGATTTCTCCTGGAATCTTGGAGATAGTCATATCTTGAAGAGAAGCTTGCGCGATGTCTTCCAGCTCACCAAAGGATCCTTCAAGACGCTCTTTCTTCTCTCTCCTTACGCAAGTGTCCCGGACGACATGACAAAGGAGATTCTGACAACGGATTTCGCCCTCCCCGATGAGAACGATCTGCAGGGAATTTTTGATTCAGTTCTTAAGGCCTACCCCAAAGTCAAAGTGAGCTTGACGGAAGATCAAAAGGGAAAGATTTTTACAGGAGCTCTTGGACTCACGGGCGATGAAGCTCGTTTCATCTTTCAAAAGATGTTAGTGGGCAAATCTGAACTCGGCGGTGACGCTGTCTCAGTTGTCTTTGAAGAGAAATCGCGAATCATCAAACGAGATGGACTTCTCGAGTTTGTCCCGACCAAATATCAACTCGATGATATCGGCGGACTTGAAAATCTCAAGGATTGGCTCAGAGACCGAAGCACCTTCTTTTCAAAGGAAGCCAAGGAGGCCGGCCTTCGACTCCCGAAAGGAGTTCTCATGACGGGGGTCAGTGGTTGTGGAAAATCGCTCAGCACTCAAGCGATTGCAGCGGCATGGGGCCTCCCTCTCTATCGATTGGATATGAATCGCATTTACGGCGGAGTCCTTGGAACCCCCGAAGAGTGCTTCCGACGCGCCATCATTCAAATCGAATCCGTCGCTCCAGCAATTCTGTGGCTGGAGGAGATCGAGAAGGGAGTCGCGGGATACGATCAAGGCGATAAGGGCGTCACCGCTCGAATTTTCAGCAGCTTTCTGACGTGGCTTCAAGAGCACGATACCCCCGTCTTTGTGGCTGCCACGGCTAACGAGATCAACCGTCTTCCTGCTGAGCTACTTCGAAAAGGTCGCTTCGATGAGATTTTCTTTGTGGATCTACCGAGCGAAAAAGAACGCCAACAGATTTACGATGTTCATTTGAAAAAGAGAAACTGCAACGCCAGCAGCTTCAATCTAGCTGAGCTCGCCAAAGCGACTCAGAACTTCAATGGAGCCGAGATTGAACAAACAGTGATCACCGGACTCATCCAGGCATTTAAGTCAAACAAACGGCCGTTGACTCAAGATGATATCTTTCATGCCGCTGCCCGCACGGTCCCCTTGGCGACCACCATGTCGGAGCAAATCAAGGAGATCAAGCGATGGGCCGACACACGTGCCGTAAAGGCATCGCGATAGTGTATGGAAATCTCCCTCAATCTTCATCCGCAATTCATCATTGAGAATGCTCTCAAGATGTTTAAGCTTCTTGTGGAGGACCAAGACCTCAGACATCCCGAGTTCCGAAATCATCTGATTTTTCAGATTCAAGCGCTCGCCACCAGCGTCAAACTATCTTCCGCGGCGCAAGAGCGAGTGAATGAATGTGTATCAACTCTCTCCGAGTCGACCGAACGGCTTTCTTGGCTTGATCAAGGCCTTATCGCTGAATCCCACGAGCGATGGAGGCTCGCCCAAGCCATGGTTCATCTTGAAAGCGCTGCCAACTCTTTGAACTCAAACCAGAGCTTACGAATGAGAGGCTATCTCAATCGAGTCAAAGAGCTCTTCACTGAAGTTTCGGCACTCAAACTTGAAAAGAACCCGTCATGGCTAGCACTCGTTGTCTTTCGATGGCGGTTTGAGCCTTTGTTTCGGGAATCTGAGTATCTCGTTAAAGTTCTCGATCAGGCCCGTTAAAATTTGGTTGAATAGAACTATGATCTGGATACTGGCACTCAGTCTTTGCCTTTTCTTTGCCTCAGAGATCTCCTACTGCCTAACACGTTGGTCTCGACAAATGCCCTCGCCCACCACGGGATCCGAGATCGCAGCGATTGAAGGCCTTCTGAATCAACGCATTGAAGTTTTTATCTTGGAGTCTCTGCCTCTCGAAGCTATTAGCTTCCGCTTTTTCGGCGACCAAAAAATCATGATTCGAGGCCAAGTCTGGGCTCGGCTTTCAAAAGTAGATCAGCAAAACCTTTTGGTATGGCTCACTCTCGCCTCTCAATCAGAGCATTTTTGGCAAAGACTGGTTACCGGCCCCTCGCTGAGTCGAATCGATCGAGATCTCTGTGTGATCTCCAAGGGACGATCCGAGTGGGCAGCGACTCTTAAAATGCTCTACGAGGAACGAGCCAGCAGCCCCCCCACGTCCTGGGGCGGCTTGCTCACCGGCCTGACACCGCTCGGACCTGGAATCATGAACTCGACCGTAGATCTCGGCCAAAGGTTGAAAGACTTGGCCCAACAATTGACGAAGCTCCAAAAATAGAAGTGTATTAATTGTGGCGACAAAACCCTCCAAATCAAAGTCTTCCTCTAAAGCCCCTAAGAAGGCTTCATCGAAGTCTCTGAAACAAGATTTGGATTCAACATCCTCACTGCTGCCAACCCTGGCAAAGTCACGCGAAGAGACGCTTCCCACTGCCCCGGACTCTAGAACAGAAGCCCTTCAAAGCTATATCGCCTCCATCAAGCGGCATCCCCTCCTGAGCCCTGAACGAGAGCTCGAGGTGGCAAAGAAAGCCTATGATCTCAAGGATCCGGAGGCGATTCAGATTCTCATTTTGAGCAATTTAAGATTGGTGGTCAAAATTGCTTACGATTATGTCCGCTCGGGCTTTCACGTTCTCGACCTTATCCAGGAAGGGAATGTGGGACTTCTCAGAGCCGTCAAAGATTACAATCCCTATCGAGGAGTAAAATTCTCATCATACGCCTCACATTGGATCAAGGCCTACATCCGCAGCTTTGTTCTCTCAAACTGGTCTTTGGTCAAAATGGGAACAACTCGAGCTCAACGAACGTTGTTCTATAAACTGCAAAAAGAAAAAGCCAAACTTGAAGCACTGGGCCTCGACGCTCAACCCAAGGCTTTGGCAGCAAAGCTTGATGTCAAAGAGAAAGACGTCATCGATATGAATCAACGCCTCAGCGGCAAAGATGTCTCATTGAGCGCCCCTCTGAGAGCCAATGAAGATGAGGGAGATAGTCTTCTTAACTTTTTGAGTGATAAATCTGAATCAACGGATGAACAGCTGGCCCAATCCGAACTTCAAGAAAATTTCAATGAACGGCTCAACTCTTTTGAAAGAAGTCTTTCGGGCAAAGAGCTGATTATTTTTCGTGAGAGATTACGAGCTGAAACTCCCAAAACCTTACAGGAAATTGGCGATCTTTATCAAATCACTCGGGAACGAGTTCGACAGATTGAAGCTAGGCTGCTCGAAAAGATGAAAGAGTATATGAAGCAGGATCCGAGGCTTCGCGAAAACATTATTGACATCAAGCCGACTTCTTCTTGAACGAAAAAATCTGATCAAGAGTCTTTTGAATGATTCCCTTGGCACTCTGACCAGTCTCTGTGTCCGAATCGAGAACAATGAGCCTCTCTGCATCGAGAGATCCACCACCGACGACTTTGGTTCTTGGCTCGGTTTTATCCTCCATCAAATCCAAGACTTGATCATCCGAATCTTCTTCGAGCACAAGGATGTCTGACTCACGATTGGGTTCAGCGGCTAGACTGCCTAGCATGCGGAAATGAGCGGATCCCGTCAGGAACGAAAACAATTTGAAAACCTGATCTACAAAGAATTTCTCATGCTCTTCGCTAGTCTGTCGAACAATCACCATTTGTCGCGGCTGACCGAAGGTTCCCTCATACAAGAGAAGTGGCTGACCGTGCTTCACGACAATTTCGTAGAGTTTATTCTGCTTTCGAATCGAAAGAATTCCACTGACTCCCGTGTACAAACACCCCGCAATGATGGACCAAAGCGGCGTTCTTCCGAGATCAATCGCCTGAGTTCTCGGTTGCCAGGGGCGAACCACCTGAAACAGAGGGCCCAGACCCTCGGCCGTTGGATCAAAGAGCATCTCGATGGATTCAACCATCTCGCGAAGACTCAAGAGTGAAGTCTGGCTCGACTTCACATCAAAGGCCATCATCTCATAACTTCCTTCGTTCCAAGTCATGGATTGAAGAATGGAGTTAATCTTCTGAACTTCACAAAGCTCATTGAGCTCTTGAATTGAAACCGATCGAATCTCTTGAGCCAACTCCCCAAGCTTACGTCGCGGCAAGCCTTGCTCAATGCTCTGACGCTGGGTCGCCAAACAGGACTTTAGCTCCTCCTCTGTCAAGATTCCACGATCCACGAGCATATTACCAATGAGCTCAGGTGAGAGATTGGATTGTATACGAATGATCTCACCTCGATTGAACCAAAGCTTTTTCTTCTTCTCTTTGTGCTGAAGACTCAAAGATCCGCTGAATCGAATTTGATGCAAATGCTGGATGAGAACTCGCGAGGATTTCTCTTGGAGACGACCTGCAGCCGTCGACTGTCTCAAACTTGAGGAAGTTTCAAAATCTTTCATCATTTCATTTCACACTCAGTACCAAAGAGAATTCTCGTCTTCTGAAAGAACAATGAATCTCGTCTCAAAGAGAAATAAGCACGATTTATGCCAGACTAAACTCGAGCAGAAATCACATATAAAGGGTGTTTCCGCCGTCCATACGCTGTCTCTTGCACAGCAAACTGCGATTGAATTCTTACCCCAGAGTGAGCACTTAACAGCTCCACCGAGCGACGAGCCTCTTCAGCGCCCTGATGAAAGAAGACGACAAACTTTGTCGCTTCGATAATCTTTGCATAGCAGAGCTCGGGGTCAAACGAGCGAAGGGGCAAGCGATCACCCCGATGTAAATCCTCAAAGAGATAGGGGAAAAAGCAGGTGATCATGTCAAAACGGCCCGTGCAGGGATAGGACAACCAATCCCCCGCTCGATAAGTCACGGAGACTTGGGGTCCACTGGCAACGGCCGCATAATATCGCCCCAAGTCTAGCCGCCGATAAAGATCGAAGTAGATCACATAGGGGTCGAGTTCGAGACCCGAAAGCTCAATCTCGAAAGCCTTAGCCTGAGTCTGAATCCATCGCGTCAAAACAGGGGCATAAACAAAATGTCTCGAGCCAATATCCAGGGCTCGAAACACTTGATTCTCCGCGGGCGGAAGAGGAATTCGCTGGAGAATCTCCCCGACCATCAGATTTTGGCGAAGGGCTGATTCGGAAAGCGAGAAAGCTTGATCAGGGGTCAAAAGCCCCTTTGGAATCTGATCACGCAAGCGTACTGGCAGAGTCTCAGCGTAAGCTTTCCGTCGCAAAGGAGGAAGGCGCTTCCTCAGCTCAAACAAAAAGTCATTGCCTAATCCCATCTCGCCCCCAAGAATCTCAATCGTATGAAAGCCACTCTCTACGTCATTGCCATTTTGATTGCTTTTAGTGTTTTTCTCACGTGGAAATTTTTGGGCGAAAAGCGAGTCGAATGCACCCTTTGTATTGAGTTCAAAGGGGCTCGTCAGTGCAGCCTGGCTTTTGGGCCTGACGACAAAGCAGCCGCTGAGGAAGCCCATCGAAACGCCTGTGCGCTTTTGGCCTCTGGCGTCACGGAAACCGTGACCTGCAACCAGGCTCTCCGCCTCGATTTGAGCTGTACACCCTAGTCAGTCCGCTGTTGGCAGACCGGCCAAATCAAGCTAAAAGATCGGTGTGGAATCCAGTAAAGATCAGCACCTTGATTTAGAGAACAATGAAATCGAAAAGAGAGCCTTGGAATCTTCCGAGCAAGAAGCTTCAGGGCCGAGAGCCTTACCGCGTCGGTGGACGCGCGAAGACGCTCTTCATCTCTATAACATCGAGGGCTGGAGCTCCGGATACTTCTCAGTCTCTGAAAAAGGGAACTTGGCGATGCTTCCTCGAGGAGAGGGTGGACCCTCCATTGATTTGATGGATGTCATTGAAGACATTCAACAGCAAAAGATTGGACTTCCTTGCATCATCCGTTTTCAAGACATTTTGAGGGACCGAGTTGTGCGCCTTAATGAGACCTTTGGTCGCGTCATGAAGGAAAACGAGTACCGAGGCGCTTATCGCGGAGTCTACCCGGTCAAAGTGAATCAGCTTCGAGAAGTCATCGAGGAGATCGTGGACGCGGGAACTCCCTATCACTACGGTTTGGAAGCTGGAAGTAAGGCTGAACTCCAGATTGTACTCGCCTATAATTCCGACCCTGAAGCCATCACGATTTGCAATGGATACAAAGACTCTGATTTTATTCGGCTCGCGTTGTTAGGCCGAAAACTGGGTCGGAAAGTGATTGTCGTCATCGAGCAATTTTCTGAATTGGAAAAGACCATTCAACTCGGGAAGTCGGTCGGTGTTCTTCCCTACTTTGGTTTCCGAGTGAAACTCGCAAGTCGCGGCTCAGGCAAATGGGAACAAAGTGGTGGTGATGCCGCCAAATTCGGGCTTTCGATTGCTGAGATTCTTCAAGGCATCGAGGTTCTGCGAAAGGCTAATATGCTCGAGGGCCTGAAGCTTCTGCATTTCCACATCGGCAGCCAAATCACAGACATCCGAAACGTCAAAGAAGCCTGTGTCGAAGGCGCTCGGCTCTATGTCAGCATGCGAAAGCACGGAGCCGCTCTTGAGTACATGGATATCGGCGGCGGATTGGGAATCGATTATGACGGGTCTCAATCAAACTCAGACTACTCCATCAACTACTCTTTGGAAGAGTACGCGGAAGCCGTCGTCAAGACGGTACAGACCATTTGTGATGAATCCGAGGAGCCGCATCCCTATATCGTTTCCGAATCGGGTCGAGCCATCACAGCTCACCACTCCTGCTTGGTGATGAATGTGATGGGAGCCATTTCCTCCGGGCCCACGGATTCTTTGCCTGAGTCAGCAGAGCTGAAAAGCTCTGAATTGGTTCAAGAGGTGGATCAGATTCTGAAGGAAATCACTCCGAAGACAGCCCTTCGCTCGTACCACGAAATGGTCGCAAAGCGAGAGGAAGCACTAAACCGTTTCAAATTGGGACTGGTGAGCCTAGAAGAGCGGGCGTATGTCGATGAGAAATTCAAGGAGCTGAGACGCTGGCTTGTTCGCAACAGGAAGCGAATGAAGCGAATGCCCGATGAACTCACTCAAGTACTCCAAAAAACTGCCAGTCAGTACCTGGTGAATTTCTCAGTTTTCCAATCGGCTCCAGACCATTGGGCGTTTGATCAACTGTTCCCGATCGTACCTCTTCATCGAATGCTTGAAGAGCCTCGACGAACAGCGACCCTGGCCGATATCACTTGCGACTCCGATGGAATGATCGATCGCTTCATCTCCAAAGATGAGTCCTTTGATTCAAGCCTGTGGCTTCACAATCTGAATGGTAAGCCTTATTTCCTCGGCATGTTTTTGACGGGTGCTTATCAGGATATCATGGGTGATCTTCATAACTTGTTTGGTCGAGTGAACGAAGTTCATGTGTTTTGCGACGATGACGATCCCGAAGATTTCTATATTCAGGAAGTTATTCCTGGCGATACGATCCACTCGGTGCTGGAAGAAAATCAGTTCGTTCCATTTGAGCTTTGCAAGTTTGTTCGAACGGCTGTTGAAGATCGAGTGAAGCAAGGGGTCATCAAGCCACGTGAAGGCGTGCAATTGATTGATTTCTACGAGAACGTGATGAAGTCGTACACGTACTTGTTAAGCACGGAATCGAATCTCAGTTCAAAGCCTTAAGAAATCTCAAGAATCTCGGGGGCGGGAGCGGCCTGCGCCAAGAACGACCTGTGGTTTCGGTTCTTGTGAATATATTTGAGCTCCAAGATTCCAACGCCCTCAGATTCTTCAGTGAAATGGTATTCGTCGGGGCGAAGCAAATTATCCTCGAGCAATCCCATCAACGCCCAGCGTGTCTTGCCATAGTTGGACCGAAAGCGCACCTTTCGAATCTCAGTCGCACTACCGTAAAACAAAACCGTCTCCAGATATCGAAAGACTCGAAGGCATAAGACAGCAATCAACATTCCGATGATTGCAAGAGTCCAATATCCCCCGCCCACCATCATCCCTAGGGCAGCAGTCACCCAGATACTGGCTGCTGTCGTAAGTCCTGCGATATAACCGCGCTCAGATTTTTGGACAATTGCTCCGGCACCGAGAAAGCCGATCCCTGTGACAATCTGGGCGGCAACTCGCCCTGGATCGCCATAATCCTCAGCAAGCAGCTTTGAGATGTGAACAAAGATTGAGGAGCCCAAGGAAATCAAGACCAGCGTCCTCAAGCCTGCGGGCTTACCCTTACTTTCTCGCTCCAATCCAATGATGACTCCGCACAAGACGGCGACGAGACACTCAATGACAAAGTGAGCTAAAGAATCCAATTCCAGTGGTGCAATCGTATTGATAAACATTTCCCCCGTTTAGTCTTCACCCTCGGCTTTTGAAGGATTCAAATGGCGATACAAAGTCTTTGGATCTACACCCAAAGCTTTGGCAGCCTTTGTCTTATTGCCTCGGTGAATCAAAATCGCTTTTTTCACATAGTCACGAACAAATTCTTCTTTAGCATCTGCCAAAGAAGGCAGGGGCGGCTCTCCTGCAGCCTTTTTCGCCAAGAAATGAAAATCAGCAGCCGTTAGCATAGCATTCGACCTCTCTTGAGGTACCAAGGCCACTGCTCGCTGGATAGCATTTTGGAGCTGTCGAATATTTCCAGGCCACTCTTCTCTGAGAAGAAGTGCTTGTGCACCTTCGTCGAAACCCTTGAGGCGCTTATTGTTCTCTCGGCAAGCCTGCTCCAGAAAATGATGAGCAAGATCCAAAATATCCTCAGGCCGCTCTCGAAGAGGGGGCAACTGAATCGTTAGGGTGTTAATTCGAAAGAAAAGATCCTGTCGAAAAAATCCCTGCTCAATCGCTTGCTCTAAAGGTCGGTGAGTCGCGCAGATAAGCCGGAAATCACTTTCTTCCTCTTGAGTTGATCCCACTCGAGTAAATCGCCTCTCTTGAATCACACGGAGAAGCTTCACCTGCATTTGCAAAGGCACATCTCCGATCTCATCAAGGAACAAAACTCCCTTGTGCGCCCGTCGAATCAAACCCTCTCGATCGGCATTAGCTCCCGTAAACGCACCTTTCTTATAACCAAACAGCTCGCTCTCAAGCAGAGTATCCGGAATCGCTGCACAATTGATGGGAACAAAGGGCATTTGGGAGCGGGAACTCAGCGCGTGAATCTTCCGAGCCGTCACTTCCTTTCCCGTCCCGGTCTCTCCCAGCAACAAAACCGAGCTCTCCGACTTGGCTGCAATCTCGATCTCTTTGAAGACCTTTTGAAGCTTGGTATTATTGGACGACAGAGCACTCTCCTGAGATCGAGCACCCTTCACAAAACTCCCGCCTTCTTTGATCTTGGCGTGCAGCAAAACGCCGGCCTGGGTACAGAACAACGTCAAAACTTCCATCAACTCCGGCGCAAAAAACTGGGCCTGGTTGCGGTTCTCTAAATAAATGACCCCGATGGCCTTCTTATTGAAATAAATGGGCAACGCCAAAACCGACTTTAGATTGGCCGCAATAACGGACTTTGCCTCTCGAAACTCGGGGTGAACCGACGCATCCCCAATGATCAAAGGCGCCGCCATCTCAATGGCTCGCTTCACAATACTGCTGCTATAAACTTGAGACTCTGCGGGAATATCATCTCTTGAATCGGTTCGAGCATAGACAATCTGGGGTTCACTAGAGCGGTCTATCAAAAAGAAATAGCCGCATTCCGCCCGACCGGCCTCAATAATATCGTCCATCAGGTAACGACAGGTTGATTCAAGTGACTCTTCTGAGGCCTTTTGACTGAGCGACAGAATCCTGTCGTACCAGCGAAGACGCTCTTCTATCGAAAGTGAGGCCATCAGTGTTAGTCTAATCGATATCGGGCGACGAGGAGAAGCTCGACGTTACAAATTCCCTATTCATTCGCGTAATATTTTTCATCGAGATACCCTTAGGGCAAACAGCCTCGCACTCACCTTCATTGGTACAAGCGCCAAAGGCTTCCGCATCCATGGCCGCGACCATCGTCTGAGCGCGTCGACCACGCTCCACTTGGCCCTGAGGCAAATAAGAAAATTGCGCAATCTTGGCAGACGTGAACAACATCGCCGATGCATTCTTGCAGGCAGCGACACACGCCCCACAGCCAATACAAGTAGCAGCATCAAAAGCTTTTTCTGCCGCCCCCTTTGAAATGGGATGAGTATTTCCCTCAACAGCGGCCCCTGTATTCACTGAAACGTAACCGCCCGCCTGAATAATTCGATCAAAAGCAGCGCGATTGACGACCAAATCCTTGACCACGGGGAAAGCCTTCGCCCTCCAGGGCTCAAGAGTGATCGAATCCCCATCGCTAAACTTTCTCATATGCAGCTGACAGGTGGTCATTTTGCCGAGTCCACCATGGGCCTTGCCGTTGATGACAATTCCACAGGAACCACAAATTCCCTCACGACAGTCGTGATCAAAGGCAACGGGATCCTGGCCCTCACGAGTGAGCTTCTCATTGAGAGTATCAAGCATTTCCAAAAAGCTCATATCCGGTGAAACGCCTTCAAGGGCATAATTGACCATCTTGCCTTCGGACTGAGGGTCCTTTTGACGCCAAACCTTCAGATTCAACTTCATGCTCTTATCGCTCATTTGTAATTCCTTTGTGTCGGTTTTACATATTCGAAGTTCAGGGACTCTTTGTGCAGCTGAGGAGTCATGTTGTCGCCCTTGTATTCCCAAACGGCAACGTAAGCGCCGTTGACATCATCACGCTTTGCCTCGTTATCGGGAGTTTGATACTCCTCGCGGAAGTGGCATCCACAGGATTCCTCGCGGCTCAAGGCATCCCGAGCCATCAGTTCTCCAAACTCCAAGAAGTCTGCCACTCGGTTGGCATGCTCCAGGCTTTGATTCAAATCTTGGCTGCTACCAGGAACATTTACATTTTCCCAAAACTCAGAGCGCAGATTTTGGATATCTCGGATTGCCTTCTCAAGTCTGGGACCTGAGCGCGACATTCCCACTTCATCCCAAACAATCTTGCCCACCTGCCGATGAAACTCCGTCACAGTCTTCTTCCCTTTGATGCTCAACAATTGATTGAGCTTGCTTTGAGACTGACTCATCGACTCCTTGAATGCATCGTGGCTTGTATCAACTTTGGGAATCGTCGCCGAAGCAATGAAATCCGCAATGGTGTAAGGCGCAATGAAGTAGCCATCAGCTAAACCCTGCATCAATGCCGAAGCACCCAGTCGGTTGGCTCCGTGATCAGAGAAGTTCGCTTCTCCCACCGCAAACAACCCCGGAATGCTTGTCATCAAATTATAATCCACCCAGAGGCCCCCCATCGTATAGTGAGGCGCTGGATAAATTTTCATGGGCGTTTCGTAGGGATTTTCGCCCGAGATGTTGGCATACATATCGAACAAATTGCCGTATTTCTCGGCGATCTTCTGATCACCCATCCGTTTGATGGCATCTCGAAAATCCAAGTAAACCGCATTGCCCGTGGCACCGAGACCACGACCCTCATCGCAAACTTTTTTCGCTGCTCGAGAGGCCACGTCTCGAGGCACTAAGTTTCCAAAGCTGGGGTATCGAGTTTCCAAATAATAATCGCGCTCAGACTCAGGAATCTGTGAAGGCGTGCGAGTGTCTCCTTTCTTCTTGGGCACCCAAACTCGACCGTCGTTTCGAAGAGACTCACTCATTAACGTCAGCTTCGACTGATGATCTCCGGACTGGGGAATACACGTGGGATGAATCTGACCAAAGCTCGGATTTCCCATGCCAGCACCCTTCTTGTAGGCCTTCCAGATTGCTGTGACATTGGAGTTCTTCGCGTTTGTCGAAAGATAGTACACATTCGAGTACCCGCCGGTCGCCAAGACAACACAATCCGCCTCGTAGGCCTCAAGTTCACCCGTCAAAGCGTTTCGCACAATGATGCCGCGGGCCTGACCCTGAACCAGCACTACATCCATGAACTCACGGCGAGGAAACAATTTCACAGTACCCTCATTCACCTGACGCATCATCGCACCGTAAGCGCCCAGCAAGAGCTGCTGCCCGGTTTGACCTCGAGCATAGAAGGTTCTCGACACCTGAGTTCCACCAAATGATCGGTTGCTGAGCTGTCCACCGTACTCACGAGCAAAGGGAACTCCCTGAGCCACGCATTGATCAATAATTTTGACCGAGGTTTCCGCCAATCGATAGACGTTGGCTTCTCGCGCTCGATAGTCTCCACCCTTCACGGTGTCGTAGAACAATCGATAAATGCTATCGCCGTCATTTTGATAATTCTTGGCAGCATTGATCCCACCTTGCGCCGCGATACTGTGCGCACGTCGTGGGCTCTCATGATAGAAAAACGTTTTGACGTTATAGCCCAGCTCACCGAGTGAGGCCGACAACGAAGCTCCCGCCAGTCCAGTTCCCACAACGATCACCGAATGCTTTCGACGATTCGCAGGGTTCACTAACTTCATATGACCTTTATGGTCGGTCCACTTTTGAGAGATCTCTCCAGAGGGAATCTTTGCGTCTAGTTTCATGCTGCACCTCCCGTCAAAAAGATCCACAAGGGAATGATCATGAAGCCACCAATCACCACCACGACGTAGCCATGAGTGATGGTTTTGATGAATCTATCAGATCGAGTCGTGCCCACTCCCAAGGTATCCCAGAGCGATCGAAAGCCATGCCACAAATGCATGCCCAAAAGAAACAACGCGACTTCATAAATGGCCACTTGCGAAGGCTTAGCAAACTCCTCAAAAACCAATCTCGCCAAATCTCGCATCGGAGTTTCCGCTTCAATCGTCGAGTAGCTCGGCCCAAACTTGAAATGCAAAATGTGATAAACAACAAAAGCCAAAATCGCGAAGCCTGAAATTGCCATATGAGACGAACCCCAAAAGCGCCGGCTCCTTCCGGTATTGCTCACTCGATAGTAAGCGACAGGTCGAGCCGCACGGTTTCGCCGAGTCAGCTGAATCGCCATCACGATATGAACAACAAACAGAGCAATCAAACCCGCTTCTGCCGTGTACAGCAGAGCCAGATTTGAGGTGAGAGCGTGAGCATACTGGTTAAACGCCCCTGTTGAGACCAGAATCACCAAGTTTCCCGCCACATGGGCCAAAAGAAACAATGCCAAACCAAGCCCGGTAAGGGCCATTAAGACCTTTCGACCAATGGTCGAATTTAAAAAGTGACAACATCGAGACAAGCCAAAACCTCCAACTCTCTTAAGTTAGCTCCGATTTTCTGGCGGTGTAAACCATGGGAATGTTCAGATTTCGAGCGAAGGAATCTGCGACATTGATTTCAAAGACACAAACATGTGTCTGTCGTGAGGTGTGCATAGCCATGAGCTAAATTATTGAAATTACTTGACTAAGGCGATGGCACCAAGACTGCAATCTCTCTTTGTCAGAACATAATCAAACTCGTCAAATCCTGCGCCGCCGACTAGAGGACCCCCTCTAGTCGGCATTTTTATTTCTGTGAACTTCTGCCCACACGAGAAGATCGAAGACAAGCGCCCAAAGCAATGAGAGCGCAAAGCATAAGAAAATGCATGAAGATCGAGCCCTGATTTGGCACTTGAATCGTATTTCCCGAGCAAGATGTCTTGGCCGCTACCTCTGCTGACTGAGATTTTTGAGCTGAATTGCCGATGATCACGGCCTCGCGAAATAGCACATAGGCAATCGCCGCCTTTCGATCGGCATTTCGAGCCGCTCCGGGCCCCGGCGTCATCGTCATCGCCAAACCGTTAGCAATCGGTCCATCCGGGGCACCGGGCTCAAGC
>CAZZLQ010000044.1:0-20391 GCA_964655245.1 uncultured Bacteriovoracaceae bacterium
GTGGGTCCATGATAAACACTTGAAATGACTTAGATTTTTAAATTTTCGACCTCTTAGCTTTACGTGAAATCAGTGCACGATGACAAATCCAAAAAAAGCACTAACTTAATGAGTAAAGGAGTTCTTCAATGAAGATCGCAAAACGAGTTTTTCTGTTTATGGCTGTAAACCTTTTGGTGATGGTGACTATCTCCATCCTGGTGTCAGTCCTTGGACTCAATCAATTTCTCTCGGCAAAAGGAATCAACTACGGAACACTTGCCCTCCTTTGTTTGGTCTGGGGTATGGGCGCTTCTTTTATCTCTCTGCTCTTCTCCAAGACTTTTGCCAAAATGGCGATGGGAGTGCAGATCATTCCGCCCGACACTCGAGATCCAGAGCTTAGAAAACTCGTTGAAACAGTTCATTATCTCGCGGATCGCGCTGGCCTCTCCAAAATGCCAGAAGTTGGCATCTACGATGCCCACGAAGTAAACGCTTTTGCTACTGGCCCCTCTTCTTCCAATTCCTTGGTCGCCGTGTCGACTGGATTGCTACGGTCCATGAATCAGCAGCAAGCGAATGCAGTCTTGGCTCACGAAGTCTCACACATTGCAAATGGAGATATGGTCACACTCGCTCTCATTCAAGGCGTGGTGAACGCCTTTGTGATGTTCCTCTCACGTGTGATTGCTTGGGCCGTTGCTCAAAACTTCCGAGAGGAAGCACGAAATGGAATCTACTTCGTGGTGTCTATTGTTTTGGATATCGCACTGACTCTGCTCGGCTCAATGGTGGTCGCCTATTTTTCAAGAGCGAGAGAATATCGAGCTGATGCCGGAGCTGCCGAGATAAACGGCAAGGAAGGAATGATCTCTGCGCTTCAAGCCCTTCAAAGAATTCATCAACCGGCCACCCATGACCGATATGAGATGATGAAGATATCGGGAGGCACTGGTGGATTCATGGCTCTATTCGCTTCACATCCGCCGCTTGAAAAGCGAATTCAGGCTCTTCAAGAAAGAGCTTAGCCGTGACCTGCTCCTAATGACGCTTCCGAGCACCGTCTTTTTTTAGCTTCATTGTTGAAGCTGCTTTGTGATTGATGGGAAGACGCGGCTTCTTTTGAGGATTGATAGAGTCCATCCTCTCCAGGTCGGTTCTGAACTGAGGAGGGAGTGCCTTTCTGTGATCAACGGTCACCGATCCACCATCGACAAGATCTATCGTCACAGCGCCAGATCGACTTGATCGGAGAGCTCGAATCTCTTTGATGGAGACCTCTTTACCTTCAACCTCAAAAGTTTGCCTGCTTCCAGTTCCTACGCGATGAGTAGAGCTCGTAAAATGAGAAGGAATGAGCAAAGCAAGGTTAACGTCATTGTCGCGCGACCGACCGGGGCGTATGGCGGCAGCGGCATTGAACCCACGAATGCAAATCTCGCGGCTGTCATTGATCCCGAATCGACCACCGTCCTGGGACTCGTTTCAACTCACCGCAGTATCTACGTTCATCAAGACGCACCTTCGAATATCAACATCCACGCAGCTATTTATGCCGGGAACTCAAATGCATACGATCCAACCACTGGATTAGGCTGCGGCTCATGGGAAGCCACAAAAAAGGGGATGCGGGTTTGGCTCTGAGCTCTGGGATACCTCGTCAAACATGGGAACGATCAAGCTCTTTGGAAGTCTGACAGAGTATCGCGGTCAAACACTGGGAAGAACAACATCCCCGGCAACGGGCTATTCTAGACGTTTCACTTATGACAACCGATTTCTTGAGGACCTTGTCCCTTTGGGATTTCCAATTTCCAATCGGCTTCAATCTTTTCCAACCTTTGAGATCTTTCGAACCCTGCGGCTTGGTGATAGCGACTAGGAAAAATCGGTTTCAGAACTGAGTTAGATCATCCGATCGATCTTTTCCGATTTTCATGAGGAGATCTCGACCGATTCGTATTGAATCGATGGGGTTCCACGAAAAGAAGTTTCGTCGAGTCGAATAGCCTAAATCGTGCATCCGTTTGACTGAGGCGACCAAAAAGGGCCAAGCCAACAGCAAGACGTAAACCGTAGTCACCACAATAGTTTTGAACTGAAGGGCTCCATGCATGAACCCCTCCGGGGATCGAAAGCCCAAGACAATCACCGCAAAGTAAATCGCGGTAAGACCTGGCAGCAAAATGAACACATAGATGGCCAAAAAGATCCGATACTGATGCCTGTTAATGGCCCCCCGTGGGTTGAACAAGAACTCGGCGAAGAAATGAAACACCTCCCCTAGTATAACCTAGGTCCGCTAAGTCTGCTTGGTGCTTCGCTTTTTCTGCTTTCGGCGACGCTTAGCTTGCTCTTCCATCCCACGCTCAGCGTCCTGCCGAAGGCTCTCGAGATAGTCGACGATCCCATCATGAAGAGTCTCCCCCGACTCAAAAATCTCAGTGATCATGGCGATCGTTTCCTTGAATTTATTCATCGAGAACAAAACACCGGCCAATTCAACTCCAGCACCAATATTGGTGTGATCAATCTTCCATGCTTTTCGAAGTTGCTTTTCACCCTCATGAAGATTGCCCGTGAAAATATAGGTACGCCCCAACTCCTCCAGATAAATCGAATTTTTGGGCTCATTCTTCACGGCACGCTGAAACTCTTCGATCGCACGACGCCAGTTTTCCTGAGTTTGATAAACCATTCCCAGCAGATAATAGTAGTGAGCAAAGTCTCCATCCAGACTGATCGCTCGGTTGAGATACTCAATAGCTTTTGAATAATCCTCATTAAAAAGGTGGATATCTCCCAAATAGGCGTAGCAATCAGCCTTCATCGAGGTTTCTAAAAACTTGCCATGTTGCTTGATCAAGCGCTCAAAGTACTTAAGCGCCTTCTCAAAGTTACCTCGCTCATAAAAAATCTCTGCAGCTTGAAAGAGCCAGGTGTAGTAGCGACTACGATCAACTTTTTTCACTCGTCAAACTCCCTCAAAAATTTTACCAGACCATCAGGCCCCTCGACGACTCGTCTACCAAGAGCCCTGATCTCCTCTCGAGCATGGGACATTGCCACACCGATGTCAGCAAATTGTATCATCTCTTGATCGTTCCCATCATCCCCCACCGCAATCACTCGACCAAGACCTAACCGATCACGGATCCAACAGGCCGCGGACCATTTGGAGTGTTTCTCCTCGAAAATTTCTAAAGCACAAAACTCAGAATATCCCAGATTCTCTACAAGTACTGCCTTAAATCCCTCCGGCAGAACGCTCTGAACTTTTGTCCGAAGACTTCTCATTTCTTCGTGACGCCCGAGTGATGCCACTTCCAGCAAGGGAGTGCCCTTCAAAGTAGAAATCTCTGATGAAGTTTTCAAAATCAAAGATTTTTGAAAAGGCCTTCGCTGAAGACTTTGAACGGACTTAAACTTTTCAAGAACTTCCTCGGTATAGGCATAGTCAAAATCAAATCGATGTCCATCCGCGACAAAGAACACAGGATATCCACAAGACTCGATGAATTGAGCTATCTCAAGCGCCTGATCGTGATGCAGTTGTGCTGAAAAAACGGTCTCCTCAAACTCGTCCTTAATCACTAGCCCATTGTGAACAATCACAAACGGCAGGCGAGGAAGATTCTGAGTATCGATGAGTGCTGCTCGGTAACGCCGACCCGTTGCAATGACGACTGAGGAAAACCGAGAAACTCGCTGAATTTCAGCCAAAAGATGGGGAGGTATCCCACGTCCTCCGGAGGGCAAGTTATGAACAAGAGTTCCGTCCAAATCAAAGACAAAGAGATCCTTAGACAATTCGCCCACCTATCACAACTCTCGAAATCGGTGGCGATCCAAAATGATAATACAAACTTTCAAAGCCCGCAGAGTCGAGCTCGATGAAGTCTGCTCTCATTCCCCTTTCAAGACGGCCTCGGTCCCTCAGACCCAAGGCCATCGAAGAACCTACGGTTTGGGACCACAAGACTTCATCGAGGGTCATCTTCATGTGAACCGCAGCAAAACTTCCAATCAAAGGAAAATTCAACGTAGGACAAGTGCCTGGATTGAAGTCAGACCCTAATGCCACGGGAACTCCCGCATCAATCAGCGCGCGCGCGGGAGCGTAGTGCTTCTCTCTCAAAAAGAAGGTCGTTCCAGGCAAAAGAACAGGTACGACCGAGGCCCGCTTCAAAGCCGAAATATCGTGTCGACTCAAATGCATCAAATGGTCTGCCGAAATCGCCTTTGTCCGAACGGCAGCCCTAACACCCCCAGTTCGACCAAACTCATGAGCGTGCACCTTAGGTCGCAATCCATAATTCTTGCCCGCTTCAAGCAAATGAACGGAGTCTTCCTCAGAAAAATACCCCTTCTCACAAAAAACATCCTGAAACTCCGCGCGACCCTGCACTCGCGGCAGCAGAGCTCTGACAATCCACTCCGCATACGAGTGATAAGTTTCAAACTCCGGCGGCAAAGCATGAGCCGCCATGAATGTCGTCAAAACACTTTGGGGACCAGACTTTTTGAGCCGTGAGATCACATCGAGCAATTTCAACTCGCTCTCAAGATTCAAACCATAGCCCGTCTTCACTTCGAGAGTCGTCACACCGAACCTAAGGGCCTCAAGCATTCGCAGGCGAGCCTGCGAAAACAAATCCTGCGCAGCCAGAGATCGAGTTGCCTTCATCGTGGATTTGATTCCACCACCAGCTTTAGCGATGTCCTGATAGCTCATTCCCGACAGACGTAGATTCCACTCGGCAGAGCGATCTCCGCCAAAGACCAAGTGAGTATGGCAATCAACCAGACCAGGGATGACGGTTTTCAGCCGAATAGATTTTTTTGAAATTGAAGCCAGAGAAGCGCGGGAAATCTTTTCAATATCAAGGATTTCACCGTCTTTAACCGAAATTTTTACAGCGTACTGCCGATGAAGCGATCCACGTAGACGCGGGCTTACCAACTCATCCGCGTAGAAGGTTTGTAAGCCCGCTCTCATTAAAATGTAATTTATTACTTAAGAAGCATGGAGAAAAGCTTTTTACCTTCTCCATCCACTCTCAAAAACTCAACGCCGTAGCCGGGTCGAAACATCTTAGCCTCTACAGATGACTCACGAGTCATTCGAGCCACTCGACCTTCTGCAGAAAACACAGTGGGAGAAGAACAAAACTTAATGTTCATGCGAACCGTTGTTCCAACGGCCAAAGGAACTTGCTTGGGGTTAGCAACGAGAAAAATACCCCCCTCAGAAATGTCTCTATTTCGACAACCGATGACTTTGCCATCGGAAGCCTTAAACTTCACAAGAGCATCAATCTTTCGACGTTGATGCTTTCTCTTCCATGGTCCAAGAGCTTCACCCGTATCCGCTGCCATAATGGCCTCCTCCCAACACGCAGACCCTCAACGGTCTGCTACTAAGTTTTTTCACCCCTCAGCCGAACGGACAAAAGGATGCCGCAATGCGCAAAAAAACGCACTTCAATGACTTAATCACCATGCCTTGAGCAGATCCTGAAATAGACCCGCTCTTTATACCCTTGCGCCGTTTCCTCACCACACTTCAACGACGCCTTTTACCGCTAACGTCATCTACTTTGATTGAGATCAGGAAACAAACAACCCAAAAACTGATTCAAACTAACTATCATCGTCTAAGACCAAGGTCAATTTTCAAGCGTCCCATTGTTCTCGTTTTCTAATGAAGAAATCCAAACAAAGAAGAAAAAGACTTGAAATCAAGAAGATCCATGACCAATATGCCGACGATTTTGTCCAGCTGAGCACCTCAGCGGCAATGGTCTGCTTACCAATCAGCGCGGGCTCAAAAATTCTCGCACGATCCTTAAACGTAACAAAAACTCCATCCGATCGGCGTGCCAAATCTTTCAACTTATCATCTCGCGAAACCAACCTCTTCCACTCCGAAAGCCAAGGCTTCTCTTCAGTCTCAAAAACTCGAGATTCTTTTTGACCAGCCACCACTCGATACCACCCAGGCTCAGACAAAGGATAAGTAGCGTCTACGGACGGCCCTTCTTTCAAAGCAGCCGGTCCGACAACGACGGGATCTACGCTCCAGAGCACTGGGGTCTTATCGGTGAGCGACAAAGACACATCGGAGGCCACCTTCCAACGACTGGTGACGATCTGCGACGGATTGACCTCCGGATCAAACGTCAGATACTGCAAAACTCGACGCGCCAATCGCGAAAAGGCCGCCATGTTTTCTTGCGGCCTCATTTGAAGTTTCCACGACTCATCTGAATTGAGAGCAACGACTCGCCCCTTACCGACATCCCAAGCTGAAAGCAGCGGCTCACCTGATTTAAAGCGAGCAAAATCTAAAGCCCCCTGTCGCGGCAAAATCTGATGGAACCCTGTCCACTTAAAACCCTTGAGAGCGGCCTCGGATCCTGCCACCACCGGATGGTTCAAAACAGAGGAGACCTCTGTCTCTCGATCGACAAAGTTACCAGCTCCCGAGAACTGGAAGGGAAACATGGATTTGAGCGGCGATGGATTGTACCGATGAAAGCTCTGATCACCGCCAATAATAAACAGAGCTCCGCCATTTTCTATGAATCGAGCAAGATTCGAAAGATAGAACGGTTGAAAATACAGCGTGAAATCAAAGTTCTGCAAGATCACCAAGTCAAACTTATCAAGCTCCGTTGAAAATAACTCATCATAGGGAAATCGGATCAAACTCAAATCCGTCTCCCTTGCTTGTGGGTCATCAGCTATAGATCTCAAGATGTAAAATGAAACGAGATCAATATCGGGCTGCCGAGTCAGAAATGATCGCCATGCTTTGAGATCAGCACTGGGCTTTCCGCCCACATGCAAAATTCGAATCTTGTCTCGTACCGTTCGAACGCGAACAACAAAGTCGTTGTTGAGATAACTCAACTCCTGATCTTGAGGTTCAATGGATACGAGGTAGCTCTCTTCCCCCATTTTTTCAGGAAACAAGCTCAGCTCAACGAGGTTGACCTCCTCCTTAAGCTTAAGATCCTTCGAATCAATAACCTGAGAACCCTTCTTTAACGAGACCCGCACTGTCTGACCTGCGAAACCCTGCTGGCCAATCGAAAGAGGAATCTTCAATCGGTTCTTCAGAAATGCAGTATAAACCTGCTGAACATTATCAATCCAAACATCTCTTTCCTCTTCGTCTCCAATAGAAACAGCGGTCACTGGCATGGTGGATCGAACGGCATCAAACCACAATCCATCAGAGACCAAAATCACCCGAGAACCATCGGAAAGTGACTGCAAGGTTGGAGCCAGAAGACTTGAATAGCCCCCAAAAGAAACATCCTCAAAGGTCGGGCCTAAAGAACGGTCTGAAAAGGTTTTAAGCTGAACAGGAATCTTTTGCTCCGAGGCCCAAGCTTGGAACTCACTGAGGATTGTTTTCAATCGCTCAAGCCGCGCGGGCACTCGAACGACCGAATCAGAAACATCCACAACAAGATTGAGCGTGCTCGGCTGGCTCAACTCGCGACTCTGCATAAATGATAGATCCGCAACACAAAAACCCAGGCAGATGATCCATCCGCTGCGGCACAAAATGGCCCAAGACCATCGTTTTCGCAGCAAAACCTCGCAAACAGCCAATCCCAAAGCCACAGCGATAAAAATCCAGCTCCAAGGATTCCCCCAAATCATCAACGCACCCTCCTCTTGAGAATATGCGGGAGATGAATCGCGTCATCCTTGTAATCCGTCGTACTTCCGTACATGAGCAAATTGAGCATCAGTCGCTGCGCCAGAACTCGTTGTGAAACACCATAAGGACTGACTGACAACACAAACTCTCCACGGTCATTACGTAGATAAGCGCCAAGCAAATCATTAGCGGAAAACACGGCCAACCATCGTCGGTCAAATTTGATTCCCTCAAGATAGGGAGAGGCCAGCTTTCGACCTGAAACCTCATTGAGCAAATAAAACGTGCGAAACAGAACGTCATCCTTTGAGACCGCTTCCAATTGCCGCCCCGGGAAAATCTTTGAGAGCTCTTCTTTCACCGATCGAGCAAACAGCGTGTCGGCCATAGCGAGTGGGTCATCAAAAATAAAAAAGCCACCCCGCTCAAGGTAATCGCGAATCTTGGCTCGATCCGCATCCGAGAAGGGTCCCCACTTTGTCGAGCTCGAAAACACAACAATGCTACACTCCCACATTCGATCAAGGGTCAGAGTTTGAGGTTCAGACAAATCCAAGTTCGTCATTCCCGCCGCATCTGAAGCCAATTGGGAAAGAGATTTTCTTCTCTCACCATCCATTTGATCCGTCACACCAACACAAATCGACCTGATCTTGGCCTCCAATGAGAAACTCAGCGCTCCAAGACAAACAAAAAAGATCAATGTCAGACGGCGCATCAGGGCCGGAACGGTCAGTAGACATAAGAGAAGCTCAAGCAGTGCG
Organism: uncultured Bacteriovoracaceae bacterium; assembly: GCA_964655245.1. Lineage (GTDB taxonomy): Bacteria > Bdellovibrionota > UBA2394 > UBA2394 > UBA2394 > JBEIHI01. The sequence goes on from CAZZLQ010000044.1 coordinate 8,425, forward strand.
CTGATGATCAAAACTCGATAGAGCAAAGGCCGGAAACTCACGGGCTCATCCTTAACCCCTGCGGTAACAGCCTTCACTGTTGGCTCAAAAAATCCATCGGGGTAGGCAACCGGGGCCACAGAAAAATAAGATGCTCCCGCTCGATAAACTCCCGGCCAGTCTCGGCGCTCAATGGCCAAAGAGCTTGGCTCAACAGAGGAAGGCAAAGACCATACAAGCTCTGATTTTTCCTGATCTGATGCCGCCTCCGATCCATCCCCAAGCCACTTCTGCAAATGATCGTAAAGGAACGGAATGAATGTAGGCTCTAGGGTCAAATCAGTCGTCAGATCCTCAAGATCAAAAGGACTGATGAAATGAGTATTCAAGGACTCCCGATCTCGAATCAACGCCGGCGCACCATCCTCAAAAGTAGAGATCGTCTCAAATCGGCTTGGATCCAAAATCAGGTAGCGTTTCACTGTGATACGACCATCACCCGTACTCATCTGAAATGAGCGCAGCACATCTGCGGATAGCTGCGATGTATTCAACGTTTTCTTATCTCTAATCTCAAAAGGAGTGATTCCCTCGGAGTCTAGGAAAAACCAAATCTTTTTTGGACTCGCCGGGACCTGAACGGTTGGTCCGTATACAATCAAAGCACTACCCTGAGGACTTCCCCCCACTTGTCGCACGACTCGCAGGTCTGGATGATTTCGAAGCGCTGCTAATAGACTCAAAAAACCCGGAGTTTCCTTCGCAGCCCAGACTGTGACCTCCTGCTGAATCTTCTGGCGCAACGGCACAATATCCTGATCAATCCAAGGATCCTGTTTGCGCTCACCCTCAAGCCAAAACCACGCCAAGGGGCGAGAAATCAACTCCATGCTGCTTTCCAAAGGACCGAGCGCCTCTATGCCGTCAGGCAGAATTAAATGAGCCTGACGAACTGGCCCCTTCTTCAAAATCACTGAAAGAATCTCAGCCTTCATCTCCTGCTCAACTTCAATGGGGTCGGACGCCAGAGCTTGAGCGCCCTCAATGCGCTCTAAGGACAGATTGAGCTTTTGCAGAATTGCTTGATCGAGAGATCGAGGCATTGGAGAAAGAAACAATCGAAACGGAGTCTTGCCCCCGAAGACTTCATCAACCTTTTTCAAACACTGGCGAACACCATCGACAGTCGTCGGGCGATTCAAGATGATGGGTGACTTGGCACTCAGCCGCTCAATCCAATCTCGCGAACGAGCCGTGATTTCACCACCTCTCCACTCCTCTACATCGCATTGGTTTGTCACCCACATGACCATCCCGCGCGACTGCTGAGGCATATCCGAAAGCACTTCCAGGAGTCGCTCCTTCTGGAGGTTCGCAAGCAAGTCGCCGTCGACGCTCTTGGAAATCATGGCCCGGCCAGCATCAACCATGATCACAAAACCCTCGGCCGCCTCGCCGTTGACCTTTTCATTTTTGAACGGATCAGCCAGTACAAAGACAAGAGCCGCCAGTAGCACGAGCCGATTGATTAACTTCAAGAGCTCCAAAAGCCGGATTCGACGAGTTTGAGTCTCGAGCGTTTTCTTAAGCAGATAGAATCCGCCAAACCTTTCCACCAGATTCTGACGACGATTCCAAAGCGCAATCACCACTGGAATCGAAAGCGAAACGAGGCCCCATAGAAACAGTGTCGAAACAAAACTCATGCGACTCCAAAAAACTCCGACAATTGCAGAGGAATTGCAGTCACTTGATCCTCGAAGACATAAAAAGCATCTGCCTCTGAAAGAGATTTTCTAAGTTTGTTCTGATGATCAGAGAGACTCTTCAGAAACCCATCTTTGATGGCAGCAGCATCGAGAATAAGCCTCGATGAACTCTCTCGGTCATCAAATTGAATGACATCCTTAAAATCAAATCGCATTTCCTTCGAATCCAAAACCTGCACCAAAATGATTTGAGAAATCTGATCTCGAATTGACTCTAAGCTCTGAAGCATCTCATCAAGATCAAAGAAGAAATCAGAAATCAAAACAACACGATCCCCTCGCTGCAATGACAGATCAGGAAGTCGAGGAAATGAAGAGGGAGTTTCCCCCTTCGTCAGCTCATCATAGGCCTTAAACAATGAAGTCTTTTCTTGCCCAAGCAGAGACCAAGAGTCTCCCAAGGTCTGGGCCACATAGAGCAAACTTCCGGCAAAGGTGGCAGCCCAAGCCCGCTTTTGACCGTAGGTCATGCTTTCGCTGGAATCCACCCACACACGCCAAGCCGTCTTTTCATTTTTTTCAAACTGACGGACGAGATATCGATCACTCGCTGCGAGCCTCTTCCAGTCTATATGACGTGCATCCTCGCCCTCGCCGTACGATCTTAACTCGTGAAACTCAACGCCGCTGCCCGACCGGAGGCTTCGATGAAATCCCTCCAGGAATTTCGTTCCAGTCAGCTCGACCGTCTTTGCAAACTCAGACAGTGACTCTTCAGCGATTTGCATAGCCGCTTTGAACGACCTTTTCGACGATTTGATCTGCTGATTGATCTCTCAACTTACGAAGAACCATTCGATGCTTCAGCACATACGGAGCGACGGTCAGAACATCTTCCTCACGAACGGCAAATCGCCCCTCCAAAAACGCTCGGGCCTTACTGGCAAGCGCCATAGCTTGCGATGCTCGAGGACCAGCTCCGTAGCGAATGCTTTCAGCAATCTCTTGAGAGCTCTCACCGCTCGGTCGACTGGCTCTTGAAATAGAGACAATCAAATCTAGAATCTTGTCTTCAAGAGGGACCTTGCGGACAAGGTCCTGGTACTTCATCAGATCTTCAGCGGTCATGACTGGCTTAAGCTGAACAGACTGAGGGGAAGTTGTGCGGCGTACAATCTCTCGCTCATCCTGAAACGAAGGATAGTGAACGGGAATCGCCAACAAAAAACGATCTAACTGAGCTTCGGGAAGTGGATAAGTGCCCTCAGACTCAACGGGGTTCTGAGTGGCAAAAACAACAAAGGGTCTGACAAGATCATAAGTTTTTCCCGCATAAGTCACTCTCCCCTCTTGCATGGACTGCAACAGAGCGGATTGCGTCTTCGGAGGAGTTCGATTCACCTCATCCGCCAAAAGCATCTGACAAAACAGCGGGCCTTTTCGAAACTGAAACTCACGCTTTCCTGTCTGCTTGTTCTCTTCCAAAATTTCGGAACCAATCAAATCACTCGGCATCATATCGGGCGTAAACTGAATTCGATTAAACTGAAGACCCATGAGCTCGGAAAGAGTAGAAATCAAAAGCGTCTTTGCCAAACCGGGCACGCCGATGAACAAAGCATGTCCTCTCGCGAGAAGAGTCCACGAAAGAGCATCGATCACAGGCTCCATTCCCACCACGACTTGATGAAGACCAGCACGGACTTCTTTGAATGCAGCTACAGCCTGTTGATGAACTTCAAGATCATGAGATTGCGTCGACATCCCATTATTTTTGAGGATCTGATTTTAAAAAGCTATAACCAAAATGAGGGTGCTGTTGTTTCAACTCACCCATTTCCTGCTCCAGACCCTCCATGAACGGATTGACATAGAACGCACGCAGGAATGAATCCCAAGCCATCTTCATATCAGCCCTCAGCAGGGCCTGGCGGCCCTTCAAAAACCAAGCTCCAGCATCATCGGGATAATCTTTGAGAAGATCAGTCAAAACGGCGCTCGACTCTTTGGGCTGACCTGATTTTTCTAAAGCCAAAGCAAGCTGCCTTCTCCACGAAGGCGGAGAGACGGGCGTCTTTTGCAGGGCCTGCTGCATCTCAACAGCGGCCGCTCGATAGCGCCCCTGATCAACTAATCGACTCGAAAGCTGAGCAAAATTCTGAGAATCCTGATCTGCCCTCTTACTTTCGGCATCTCGCGGATCACTTCCAGAAAAGTCTCTTGCAAAGTAGGCGACATCTGAACCAGCAGGGATCTCTACTTGCGCCATAATCTGAGGGATGAATTTTTTCGAAAGATTTGAATAAGTCATCCCTGTACATCGCTCCAAAGCCTCCTCAATGGTGGGAAGCTCTCGAGTGAGACGAATCAATGACACGGCACCACATTGCTGATCGAGCCACTTCACAAACAAAAGTGCCTGCACATAGGCCAACTCAGTCTCTTCAGGGTCTTTACGATACGGAAAGGGCTCTTTCAGAGTCTCAAGAGAAAGCAGACCATTTTTGGATCGATACTTTTTAAACAATCCCCACTGCGAGGGCTGAAGAGCCGCCTTCTTCTGATAGGGGTAGCCCTGAAAAACCTGTGCTGTTCCCTCGTGAAGCCAGATCGGCACTCGATTCGGAGAAATCGAGTTAATCAAATAGTGAATCAGCTCATGAACAGCCGTCGTTGCCCACGTATAACCTGAGTAAAGATTTCGGGGGCTTAGAATCATCAGGCGCTGCTCGAGAGTCAGCGCAATCGTTCCCGAGGCCTTAAAGCGAGCGAGAGAAAGTCCGGATACTTCAGAGAAGCTTTTGAGGTCCGGATAAATCTCCACAGGCACCTTCTTCCCTCCAGCCGTGACCACTCGAAACAAGGGATCAAGGTCCTGATGAGCGGCTTCAAGATACTCAAGCAGCGCATTCACAAAGGTCTCATCACGAGGATGAACCCATTCCACACGAAAATGCTGACTTTCTCTCGACTGAACCTTTCCAAGACTCGAGGCCTTGAAGTGATCCGAGAACGCCGGCAGAGATCCAGCCTCAAGGAGACTCGGCACGAAGAGCAAAACTATCACAAGAGCTCGCATCATCTTTGCAGCAACTCCTCAAAATATCGCTCGTGAGACTTCTGATATTTTTCTCCTACGTTTTGCTTCAGAGACTCCATGATCTTTCGCTTTCGTTCTTTCTCTCCCTTTCCCTCAGAACCCAAGATCTCCATTTTCTCAGGAGCAGAGGGACTCATCGACTCAGACATCTGCTGCATTTGTTGCTGCATTTGCTTTTGTCCCTCGGACATTTTCTTAAGCATCTCGACCGCTTCCTTTTGGTTCGTCACGGACTCCATCATTCGAAAACTATCCAGCCCCTCTTTGGACTCGATCATTCGCTCTCCAGCTTCACTCTCAAGAGCCTTCGCCTCCTCCGATCGAAACAGCTGAGACCATTCAGTGCCCTCAAGAGCCTTATCAAATTGCTGTCCAGCCTCCTTCAAATCCTCCGAAAGCTTTTCTTGTTTTGACTCAAGAGACTCGATCTGTTGCTCCAGCTTTTCCTGTTCATTCAGATCTTTTTTGTCTTTGATACTGAAAGGTTTTTGCTCGAGCTTCTCGAGTTTTTCTTTGGCCGATTCCGTTGCCTTGATCAGATCCTCTTGTTGCTTTTTGATCTGATCGATTTTTTTGGCAAACTCTTGGCTTTTTTGTAACGCGCCTTGATCCATATTTTGTTGCCATTGATCCAGGCCGCGTTCCATCTCTCGACTCAAAATCGAAAGCTGATTCAAGAGTGATTCCAACTCTCGAAGAGCTCCCTTTGAATCTCCCGACTGAGCTTGCTTGCGTATATCCTCAATTCGATCCGCTAAGCTTTGGGCTTCTTGTGCCTGCGATTCAAGAGCCTCGCGATTAATCATGTCATCCTGAGGCCCCTTTGGTAGCTGCGAAATTTTCTTCTGCAACTCCTCCAGTTGTTTGGCCAACTCCTTAAACGCCTCTTCCAAAGTCTCTGAGTTGATATCCAATTTGCCCGACTTGATTTGCTCAAGCAGCTTGGAAAGATCAGCTTGAGAAGATTTCAAATCAGCAGCCGTCTGACCAATATCGCCCGCCCGCTCCTGAAACAAAAGCGAGAGCCCATACAAAATCGATCGCTCAGTTCTTTTGATCAAATCATCAACTTGAGTCATTGGTGATCGAATATCGATCCAGCCCTGAATCCGATCGGAGAGGGATTGCAGCTCTTTAATATAAGCAGCCATCAGACCCGAGGATTCCATGGATGGATATTGAATCTCCTTCAGTCGACTTCGCAAAGATTCACTTAACTTTTTATCGAGCTTTGATTCGATCAAGTCCGCCAAGACATGTGTCCATTCATTAATGAGTGCCTCTAGATCTCTTAACCGCTTCTCGCGCAGGGTTGATTCATCATTGTAGGTGATTTGGAGAGGCTCCGACCGGCTCGATGCAAAGTCATCATGCGGTTCCACAAAGATAAAATGCAATCCACCCTTCCATCCGTCCATTTTGAGAGTATAGGAAGTCCGAAATGCTTTACCCTCAGCCTTAATCGTATCGATGACCTCTTCGCTCTCCATGTATTTGTGAATCAACACGAGCTTCGAAAGTCGCAAATCATCTGTGGCCGTCAGCTCGAGCTTCAAATCCTTGATATTCAAAAGCTGAAGAGAAGCTCCTGGAACCATATCGCCATTCACCTTCACCCAAATTGCCGAGCGAGGTGGCTCATCCATGAACGATTGAATCGGAAACGCCGCTGATCGTCTCAAAAGATTGCCAACGGAATATTGGCCGCTGCCTCGAACCTCAAACTCACAAAACTGATCACATGGGAAAACCGACCATCGATCATTGAGCTGAACAAAGACATAGGGCTGAAGCGAAGTCTTCGGTGCCTCGAATCTAACTTTTGAACCCATCGTCGTTGAAATCGATCCAGCTCGCTGCTCCCACTGGGCATCAGGAAATGGCAACAAAACCTCATGGCCCTGTGGACTCCACATAAAGCCCGTCTTCGGCAACCCCACTTCGTTGAGCTGAGGAAACTGCGAAAGCACGACCGTGAAGAATCCCAAAGTAGCCAGCCAAAGACCCAGCGCTTTCCTCGGTCTGAGTGACCAAGCCCAATCGCCCACTCGAGAGTCGATGCGCTGAATATGGGCAAGACGAAAGGCCTCTGATTCCTCTGATCGCTGTTCGTCTAAGAAGCTTCCAGCGATCCGAAGCTCAGATCTCTCGTGAGAATGAGATTTAAAGTAAGGGTTCTGACTCTCGATCTCATCCGCCACTTCAGCAAAGGAAAGATGGCTCCAAACTCGTCTGCGAGAAAAACCATTCCAACAGATCATAAGCAACAAGGTGCCGAGTCCTAACAACGAAACTTCTAAGGCATAGGTCGAGGTGAGTTTCAGAATGAGAAGAATTCGATAAAGACAAAAAGCACCAATTGCAGCCACTGCCATCAGGCTGAATGCACGAAAAAACTCTGAGATCAATCGATAGGATCTTAAGCGTCGTCGTTCTCTCTTGAGTAGGGCCAAACAGACCATGATCTCAGGTCAGTCTAGAGTCATTTGAGTCGGGCGTCGATGGGTTTAAGCTCTGGTTGGACTCGTGCAGACTCTGAGCTCTCAACTTGGATAGAATCTCACTCTCTCCCACATGAGACAAAATAGTGGTGACTTTGACTCTCTGTTGAAAATCCATCGGGGGTAAAACTTTGAACGCCTCAAAATAATCACGAAGACTTGAAACCAACCCCTTGGCATCCTTGAACCACAACCAATCCGCCAAAAGGCGCTTCCACGTGGTGTCGGAAACGTCTTTCATCTTGTATTGAAGGGAAAGTCCAAAGAGTGCGCGCTGCACTTGAGGGCGAAGATTGGAGGACTCAGAGATGGCAATCAACTCCTGAGCTGCTTGCGCCTCTTTGCCTGCTTTGATCTCTTTAAGTGCTTCATAGAATTTTTTCAGGTCAGCACCCATGAGCTCAATATCAAAAAAATCATATCGAACAAGACCTTTCAGTCCCACACCAACAACCAAGCCCACAGCTAAACCCATTAAATGTGTGCTGTAAGCAACAGCCGTTGGCTCAACCCAAAGACTCGCCGCCAATCCTGAGATCTGCAGCGCAAGCCAAAACAAGATGAGATATCGAATGGGCATGAAAAAGCTCATAGGAAAATTTTTGATTGGAATAGCGGCCAGCAACAGTCGAACTCGACTCCACGGAAAAAGTGCGAAAACCGCTCCCATCATCACCGCCACAGATCCAGACGCCCCAATCACCGGAAGCTCAGGATGCGCTTGAAAAAATCGCTCCGGCAAAACAGCGACGCCGCCTCCGACGAGGCTTATGATCAAAAAGGGAACCCCTCCGATCGCACTTTCGAGAATCCAGCCAAAAATCGCCAGATACCAAATGTTAGCAATCAAGTGCGAGAGCGATGAATGCATGAACTGATAGGTGAAGAACTTCCAGAACTCGTTGTTCGAAGCAGGGACAACAGCCCAATGATAGGTTCGCGTTTGCTCAAATGGCAGGTTGAGCTCGGCATGCGTCACACCAAAGTAAAGGGCAACGCTCACAACGATCCATGAAATCGTGAACCAAGGAAATCGCATCCGAGGGATGTTTGAGCCGATGGGCAGGAACATGCCATTTCCATCGGAAAATCAGAAAAAATCTTGAGGAATGAGCGGGGCACCAATTAGGTGTTTTTTTGAAAGCTCTCGACCATCCACTGAGACAGGACATAATTGCGCTCAAAAGCGAGGGCTGACTCAAAGTGATCGGCGGCTTCATGTTTGCGGCCCAGGTTCAAAGCGGCCTTCCCAAGACCAAACAAGGCTCGGCCATTGTCCTTCTCAAGCTCCGTTGCTTTTTTGAATGAGGCATAAGATGCGGCCCAATCCTTGAGTTCGGCCTGAATATCGCCGAGCACCATATAATAGACGCCGTTGTCGGGTCGTTGCTCCAGAGCACGCTGGGCGTCGAGCAGGGCATCGTTCAGGCGCCCCATTCGCATTCGAACATAAGCCCGATGCAAGAGAGCCTCCGCCACATCCCCTCCACGGGCAATCAGATCGCCAAAAACCTTGTCAGAATCCTGATAACGGCCCGTTTCGGCCATCTGGGTCGCCTCTTTAAAAGCCTTTCGATAGGACCAGCTCACCCCTATATCCTGCTTAAAAGCCTTCCTTACGTAAATCATAAAAAGAGCAGAGGTAGAGCCAAATTTGGTAAAATGTTATAGAGAAAAGGCTTATGGCACTTTTGGAAATTATCGAATACCCGCACCCCACGCTCAAGAAGATTGCGCGCGAGGTTGCTCCACAAGAAATCAACGATGATCTGAGAAAGTTCATCAAAGATATGATCGAGACCATGATCGACGCTCCCGGCGTTGGTCTGGCTGCCCCTCAGGTCAATGTTTCCAAGAGAATCTTCGTTGTGGATGTCAGCAGTGAGTATCCTGATCGACCCCCCTTTGCCTTGATCAATCCCGTCATTGTTGAAGCATCAGGCAAAGCTGGAATTGCCGAGGGCTGTTTAAGTCTTCCCGACTTCCGTGAAGAGGTAGATCGCTACAAGAAGATAAAAATGGAGTACTTGGACGAGTACGGCAAAAAACAAGTGCTCGAAGACGAAGAGTTTTTGTCGATTGTTGTCCAACATGAGCTTGATCATCTCAACGGCATCGTTGCCGCGGATCGCATCAGCCCCATGAAGCGAATGATGTATCTCAAGAAACTCAAAAAACGTGACAAAAAATTCGTAGGCGCCCTGGTCTAAGGTGAGCAACTCAAAGCCTTCTATTATATTCATGGGAACTCCAGACTTTGCAGTTCCAACACTGCAAGCTCTGGTCGACGCTGGCTATCCCATCAAACTCGTGGTCACTCAACCCGATCGACCTTCGGGCCGTGGTCAGAGGCTCACGCCTCCCCCAGTGAAGGTTCTCGCAAAGCAACTGGGTCTCGAGGTCTTTCAGCCAGAGTCATTGAAATCCTCTGAGGAGGCTCGTCAAAAAATCCTCTCAACGCCTTGCGATTTTTTGATTGTGATTGCCTTTGGACAGATTTTGCCACTGTCAATTCTAGAACATCCCTCTATCGCTCCGCTCAATGTCCATGCCTCTCTTCTTCCAGCTTATCGAGGTGCGGCTCCCATTGCTCGCTCCATCATGGAAGGTGATGAACAAACAGGAATCACGATCCAGTGGATGATCGAGGCTCTCGATCAAGGTGATATTTTATTCCAAACTCCGTGTGCGATTAGTGAAACGGATACTTCTGAAACTTTGCACGATAAACTCAAACAGATTGGAGCTCAGGCTCTAGTCCGCACTCTTGAGCTGTTTGAGAAAGATCAAATCGTTAGGCGCTCTCAAGATGCACGCGTTGGTAGCTACGCCTCGAAGTTAAAAAAGGAAGAGTCTTTTGTTTCGTTTGATCAGAATGCTTTTTTTGTTCATCGCAGCATCATGGGACTCAATCCTTGGCCGGGTGCCCAGTGCATTCTTGGTGGTAAGCCGCTCAAAATCTGGCGATCAGAATTCTTGGCGCGTCCAGCGGCTGCTGACCCGGGCACCATCGTTGAAGTGACCGACAAAGAAATCGTGGTGTCCTGCACCGAAGGCTGCATTGCGTTGACTGAGGTTCAGGAAGAAAATCGAAAAAGAATGGCTGTTTCCGAGTTCCTCAAGGGCCATCAAGTCCCAGTTGGCCTTATACTGGGATCTAAGAGATGAAATCCAAACGGACGATCAAACTAGCGCCGAGCATTCTGTCAGCGGACTTTGCGAATTTGGAGCATGAAGTCTCGCAACTAGATCCTCAGTTGGCAGACTATCTTCACGTCGATGTGATGGACGGCCATTTCGTCCCCAACATCACGATTGGACCCGTTGTTGTGGAAGCTCTGCATAAGGTGACGTCGATCCCATTGGATGTTCATCTGATGATCGAAAAGCCCGAGCGATACATCGAGGCCTTTGTCAAAGCAGGATCGCATATTGTCACCGTCCACGCAGAGGCCTGTACTCATCTTCAAAGAAATCTTCAACTGATCCGGAGCTTAGGTGCTAAGGCGGGAGTGTCGCTCAACCCAGCAACCTCCATTTCCTGCCTGGAAAATGTCCTTCCGGACATAGATCTCATCCTTTTAATGACGGTGAATCCTGGATTTGGCGGACAAAAGTTCATTCCGCAAATGATGGAAAAGATTAAAGCTACTCGTCAAATGATTGGATCACATGCGATCGAGCTTGAAGTTGATGGCGGTATCAAATTAGAGAACATCCGTGACGCCTATGAGGCGGGAGCGGACGTTTTTGTCAGTGGATCCGGAATCTTTGGACATCCGCCTTACAATCAAATCATGCAAAAAATGAAAGATGCGCTTCGTTGAGTCAGTCTGCCGAAAATCAGTTCACTACTGAGATTGTATCAGCTGAAACCGCACACGACTCCAACGTCCAGTGCCTCGAACTCATTGATTTTGCAAGTGACGCCAAGGTTCTTGTCTTGGGATCTCTCGACAACTCGTCGAAACAAAGTATTCAAAAAAAGGTCGGCCCTAACGGATCGGTCACTCTCGCCGAATCGATCCGGCGAAAGTTCGCTCGCGATTTTAAGGCGGAAACTCTCAAGTGGGATGATGAAAGCTTTGACTTGGTTTACTGTCACTTCAGCCTCAGCTTTTCCAAGAATCCCCAGCAAAGTCTGGCCGAGCTCATTCGGGTCGTTAAGCCCAAAGGAAAGGTGATCGTCGCGGATCATGATGCGAAAGACTTCAACCACAACCCACTTGCCCCCTACTTAGAAAAAAATCTCATGGAACTACTCCAAGAGACCGCGCGATTGAAAATCTGGGACGCTCAAATGGGCCGAAAGCTCTATTCTTTGTTCTTCGAATCAGGTCTAAAAGATGTGCAAGCGCAGGTTTTGCCCCACCGCGTGATTTGCGGGCAAACAAACGCCCAGGAGATTGAGGAGTGGACTCTGCGCTTGGAAGAGATTTCAGCACTCAATGCTAAGGGCAGCCTTCCATTGTCTTTTGATCTGGATTCGTTCCGATCTGAATTTTTTGCTTTTTTCCAAAATCCAACTCGTTTTAGCTATAGCTCTGTGATTTTGGTTGAAGGCATTAAAGACGGATGATTGGTTTTTTGATTCTCAGTTTGATTTCCTCTGTGGAACCCCTCTCTTATGGAGAGGTTTATCGAGTCGACACCAATCGGCGCGACCTTCCCCTGTTTC
>CAZZLQ010000045.1:0-19821 GCA_964655245.1 uncultured Bacteriovoracaceae bacterium
GGTATCGATCTCAATATCCGTGGCCGCTTTTTCATCGATGATAATGTCACGTTCAATGTGACGGCAGGACACTCCATCGGGCTCTTGAATGATGCAACTCGCGGAATCATGAACGTAGGATTGGGGTTCTCCTATGCGTTTTAGTTTTCATACTCGTCAAGCTCTTGTTGCATTCTCAACCCTTGCTGCATGGACGGTCGCTTCCTCACCTGTTGAGGCTTGGTATCGCGATGCCGAATCAAGTCTCGAGTTTTGCAAATCCGTAAGCTTCGAAAATCCCATCTGCCCCCCGCTTTCTTCACTCTATGAGGTGTACGCATCACCGACGGGGGATTTGACAGATCAGTCGCTTTTGCTTGCTGCCACAGCTCTCAAAATGGATCGCCCCGCACATCAGTGGCTGGAAGGTTTGCAGTTGACTGGCAGCAGACCCAAGGGAGTCTCAGAAGGATTGTGGAATCAGGCACGTTGGATTTACGCTCAGAGTTTGCATTCCCAAAAGAAGTTCATCGAGAGCGCGCAAGTTTTTGATCAAATCAACAATGCTTTTAAGAGACGCTCCGTGTTTCATCAACAGCGAGCCTGGGTTCAGTACTTTGCTGGCCAGTTTGACAAGGCGCTTGGCAGTATTGTTTCAGCAGAGAGCCCATTGACCGATCGCGCCCCGTTCCTCAAAAAGTATCTTTTGAAGGCGTTGATTGAGCGAGATACATGTCAACCGATGAAGGCTCTGCAAACGATTGCGTCTGCCCGTCGTGAGCTCAGCGAGATGCAGCCAAGTCCCGATAACTTTGCAATGCTCAAGTCCTGCAAGCCTGCTCGGGATGGTGAGATCTGCGAAAAACTTAGTCAGTGGTATCAACGCTTTTTTGCGGAGGAAGTTCAATCTGCACTGAAGGATCTCGATTTTCTCGAGGCGGAGCTTTCAGAACGAAATAGTCATTTGGCAAAAGCTCAGGTGGATCCCAAAAAGGCTGTGGAATGGAGCTTTGTGGGTGAGGCGTGGTTAGATGAGTTAGGAAACTATACGGTTCAGATTACCGAAAGCTGCGCTCCGAAAGGAGATTTGTTGTGATTGAGTTGGCGGCCTATTTGCTTATTTCATCGCAGCCTGCGGCGCAACCAGCTGTTCCGCCGGCTGATATTGATTCAGTCCCTCGATATCTTGCCGTGGAGAGATTGCTTGCCACTGAGACGGATGCGATGACCCGAGCGGATCTTGTGATTCGTTGGTTTGAACTGAAGCTCAAGCATATTCAGCCTGGCGAAGAATCAGCTCTGTATGAACGCCTCATTCAAGAAGATGAAATCTTAAGAGCCAAAGCCGGTGAGGGCGGACAGAAGATTAGCCGAATTTTGGCATGGCATTTCTTTGAACGAAAAAACTTTGCTGAGGCTTCAAAGCACTTTCAACGCATCACCGATCTCAATAGTCGAGAGCGTTTGGCGTTTGGCGATTCCTATTTGAATCAAGGCTTGCTCGCTTTAGCTATTGGTGAGTACGAAAAAGCGATTAAGGATTTAGAAGCGCCAGCCTCTTATCGAATGGGATGGGCTTATCTTCAGTTTCAAGATGACGAAAAGGCTCTAAGTTATTTTGACCGGGCTCTTGCTGCTCAGCCTACGACGGGCTTTGATGTTGCTGCCGCTGCATTTCGTGAGCGTGTGGTTCCATGGCTTCGCCTCAAGTCTTCCGATTCATTGAATGAGGGCGATTTGAAAGCTCTTGATGAAATGGCCGTCAAGATTTTCCCTAGTGGTGCTCCCGATGAGATGGCGGCGATGCACCAAAAGTTAATGGATGCTTGTTTTGGCAAAGATTTCATTCAGTCCGCTGAGCTTGTCTATCGAACCATGCTCGCTCGATCGCCTTCTCCTGATGTCTTTGCTGTTCAATCGGCTCCACGCTGGCTTCGAACCTATCGCGCCCGAATGAATTACGAGGCGGTTCAGAATGTTTTGTCGAGCATTCAGGTCACTGACTTGGATGAGGCACAGCATTCTGACCTGCGCGAGGAAGTTTTTCATACGATTGATACCTATGAAAGAATCATCGACACCGACTCCTCACAGGTGGCTTTGAAGTCTTATCTCAAATCACTTTATACACAGTCCTTCAAGTGGTTCCCCTCATCACCTCGATTTGAAAAAACTCGTATTAATGAAGCGAAGATAGGCCTCGATGCAGGGGATTCGAACCTTTGCTTGGAGCGACTCAAAACTCCGTCGACGGAAGCCACGATTGAAGCCGCTCGGGTCTTGCTTCACGCTCGCTGCCAGCTGCATCAGTTGCAGGGAATGATTTCGATGGAGAGGTTCGATGAAGCCCTTAACCTGTCTTCAGAATTGCTCGCTCAGAAAAAGATATTCAGTGTTTTTCCCGCGGATGAAGTCGAAGGAGTGCGAGATCAGTTGGGCCGGGCATTCCTCAGCTTGGTTGAGAAGCGGCCGACTCAGCCTTTTGTTCTAGAAAGTCTCAAGGTGTTGACTCAGGACTCGCCTTGGCCTGAAGCCCATCAGCTGAGAGTCGAGATGCAGCGAGCTTATGAAAATATTCAGCTGAGGGAGATCGTTGCGCAGTCAGCGGAGGGTGTTGATAAGACAACAGCTCTTCGACAATTGGTCGCCTCCGCTCAACTCGATGAAGTGAAGCTGAAGTCGTTGAGTAATGTGGCTTTACTTGAGAGCGGGGATGAGCGTCTCAAAGCATGCCAGGAGATTTCACGCTTTCGTCCCAGGATGAAGGTTGAAGACTCTGTTGATGTGGTCTGTGTTGAGAGTTTCCGTGATCAGTTGCAGGTGGAGGCGCTTCGCACTTGGTTGGCCGCCTCAGAAAACCGAACGGTCGAACGAGAGGTTTTGCTCGGAATTGCTGAAGTCTCTCTAGGGCAGCCCGAAGGGGAGGCTCGCTTGAAGAAGAGTGGTCAAGGGGCCTTGATTGAGTTGCTTAGAGCCCCATCGATTCAAGTTGTTGTTTCGTCGAAGTCTGTTGAAGACTTTGGCGTTGAGCCCACAGCCAGTGAGATCAAGAATCCCGCCCAGTCGCTTGTCAAAAAACTGAAAGTTTTTGAGAAGGTCGATGGAAGCCTCCTTGCCAACTCCAAAGATGTCGATGGATCTAGTCGACTGCAACATCGTTTGGATCGCTTCACACTCAGTGATCGTTTGATTCAATGGATGAATAAGCTGGGTCAGACGGTGTCGATGGAATCAGCACAGCGAGCTGATTTCGATGGCCAGCTCTCTCAGTTGATTCAGTTTTGGAATGCTGAGCGGGAGACGCGTCGAGTCTCTTATTGTGATAGTTTTTTACAGGCCAATCCCTTTTCCGCGGCTCAGGTCAAAGACTGTGAAGGCGGGATCTCTCAAGAGATCGTTCAGAAGGATTTCGAGATGTGGTCTGCTGATGTCAAACAGCTTGCGATGTTGGCCGATCAGGATCGCGAAAGAAGAGAGCGTTTCTCCCAAGCCAGGGATAGTCATCAGCGAACGTTCGGTCGTTTGGTCATGCTCGCAGGCAGTTCTTCATCCGAGCTTCGAGCTGTGGTTTTGCAGGACTGGGCCTTAGAAGCTCGGCGATCAGATCTGTTGGAGATGGCGCTATCGCAAAAGCCTCAGTCAGCGGAATTCTACCGTGCGTCCGGAGATATCCTGAATTCGCTTTACAAGAAGACCTACCAAAAGCGGTTGGAGCATCTTGAGAAGCTGCCTACGGCGAGCGCTTCCATCAATTAGCTGCGCGAAGAGCCTGAAGATCCAAACGTGCTTAAAAGACTGTGTCCGCGAGAGTGAGCAAAGACGCCGTCTTTATTGCCGCGTTTGACGTGATACATCGCTTTGTCAGCCGCAGCGATGAGTTCATCAATTGTTTGTCCATCAGCGGGGTACGTAGAGATTCCAAAACTAGCTGTGAGTTTGACCTTGAGGCCTCGATCCTTGAGGAAATGATGCTCGCTTAGCTTCTCGCGGAGGCGAGATATAAACAAAAAAGCATTCTCCTGAGATGTTTGGGGAAGGACCAGGACGAACTCGTCACCGCCGTATCGAATCCCGACATCGGATACGCGGATTTTCTTGAGAAGGAAATCCCCGAATTCCTTCAGCAGACCAGAACCCGCCATATGTCCGTTTTCGTCGTTGATACGTTTGAAATTATCCAGATCGATGAAAATCAGAGAGAACTCAAATTGATGTCGTTGAGATCGAGAGAGCTCTCGTTCCAAAACGAGATGAAGATAGCGAGAATTGTACAATTGGGTGAGGTCATCGGTTAAAGAAAGCTCTTTGAGGCGCTGGTAGTTGCGCGCATTTTCGACAGCGATCGAAAGATAATCACTAAAAGTCTCAATCGTACGATAGGCTTCTTCAGTGAGTCTACGTTCGTCTCCGGTTGTCGCAAAAACGAGAACTCCCATCACCGCACCACGAGCCATGACGGGAAACGTCATCATCGATGTAGGATCGGAGACAATTTGTGCATCGACTGAAGGATCGAAGGATGCCTCAGTCGTTGGATTCAGGTAGATTCCTCCTCGGCCACGCTCGAGGGCTGCGCCAATCAATCCTCGATGGAGCGGAAGGATCTTGGACTGATCCGCAAGACTTTCGGGAAAGGCAAATGAGAAGTTTTCGGTCTTCGGATCAACCATTCCAACGGCAATATGTGAGCAATCAACGAGACGGCTCATTTGGGCTGCGAGTGATTCAAAAATTTCAGGCAAGTCGAGGCTTGAAGTAATGGCCTTGCCAAGAGAGTCAAAAATCTTGAGCTTTTGAACGTTTTGTCGCAACTCATGGATGACTTGGTTTTCAGCAAGCTCCAATGGAAACGCGAGAGGCGTAGAGGCCTTCGCTTTTTTGGGAGACTTTCCTTTTTTTAACTTTTTCCGCATCAACTTCACTTTCGATCTCGTCAAAGGCCGTCCTTCTATTATAGATTTTCTAGGTCGTTTATGCGAGGCACCACACCAGCTTTGGCCGTATTAACCTCTGGAGGCGATTCCCCGGGTATGAATGCCTGTCTGAGGGCGATTGTGCGGGCTGCCGCCTACCGCGGCGTCCAGGTTTATGGGGTCCGCCATGGATTTCGAGGTTTGGTGGAGGGGGCTTTGGTGCCTCTTCATTTGGGCAGTGTGGGTAATATTATTCAGCGTGGCGGTACTTTTTTAGGCTCTTCGCGCTGCCCCGAGTTCCACAGAAAGTCTGTGAGGGCCAAAGCCTATGAGCATTTGAAGAACCAGCAGATCTCTGGGCTGATTGCTCTTGGTGGGGATGGGACGCTGACGGGGGCAAAGATTTTTTCGCAGGAGTTTCCCATTCGGGTCATTGGTATTCCTTGCACGATTGATAATGATTTGCGTGGAACCGATCTGGCGATCGGGTTTGACTCGGCGGTCAACTCCGCCGTGGAAGCGATTGATAAGATTCGCGACACTGCCGATTCGCATGGTCGAGTTTTTTTGGTGGAAGTCATGGGCCGAAACACGGGGCATCTTGCTCTTGAGACAGCTCTTGCGGTCGGAGCTGAGTTTGTTGTGATTCCTGAGATTCCTTTTCGGGCGGCTGATATGGTGCGAAAGGTTCAAGCGGGGATTCAGCGGGGTAAGACGGGATCTATCATTATTGTCGCGGAAAAGGATCAGCCGGGCAGGGTTCTCTCGATGGGCACTATGCTGCAAAAACACATCAAGCGTGATGTGCGAAGTGTGATTCTTGGACA
The DNA here is from genome assembly GCA_964655245.1 of uncultured Bacteriovoracaceae bacterium. GTDB lineage: Bacteria > Bdellovibrionota > UBA2394 > UBA2394 > UBA2394 > JBEIHI01. The sequence goes on from CAZZLQ010000045.1 coordinate 5,720, forward strand.
TTTACAGCGAGGCGGATCCCCCACGCGATTGGATCGAAATCTCGGAAGTCGGATGGGTGCCTTTGCAGTGGATTTGTTTTGTGCTCGAAAAAATCGAGTCATGGTGGGACTAGAGAAAGGCGTGCTCAGGCCACAGCCATTTTCAAAAGTTTTGTCGGGACGTCAGGTCTCGAAATCGGATGACTATCGATTGATCAATGTTCTTTCGATCTAGGGGGTTGGGATGAAATCAAAGTTCATTTTTATTACGGGTGGTGTGACATCGAGCCTGGGTAAGGGGCTTGCAGCAAGTTCTATTGGCGCCATTCTTGAAGCGCGCGGGCTTAAGGTGAATATGGTGAAAATGGATCCCTACATTAATGTGGATCCTGGAACGATGAATCCGATTGAGCACGGTGAGGTTTTTGTCACCGAAGATGGATCGGAAGCTGATCTTGATTTGGGTCATTATGAGCGATTCACGAGTGCTGTTTTGACCCAAGAAAACAATTTTACCACGGGCAAGGTTTACCACTCGGTGATTCAAAAAGAGAGACGAGGCGATTATCTCGGGAAAACAGTCCAGGTCATTCCTCATATTACGAACGAGATCAAGGAGCGCATTCTTAGGAACGCGCGTGATTCTGATGTGGTCATTGTGGAAGTTGGGGGGACAACGGGGGATATCGAAGGTTTGCCCTTCCTGGAGGCGATTCGCCAACTGAAGTATGATCTGGGGGCGGAGAATACTCTCTATATCCATCTGACGTTAGTTCCATACATCAAAGCGGCGGGTGAGATGAAAACCAAGCCCACGCAACACTCGGTGAAGGAATTGCTGAGTATCGGAATTCAACCGGACATCTTGCTATGTCGTGCCGAAAAGGATCTTTCGTTAGATCTCAAACGAAAGATCGCTTTGTTTTGTAACGTAAGTCCCGATCGAGTGATTTCGGCGATTGATGTCAGCAACATCTATGAAGTCCCCTTGAACTTTCACGCTGAGGGTCTCGATGATCGCATTGTTGAGCGATTGAATATCTGGACTCGGAAGCCCGATCTGAGTGTTTGGCAGAAGATTGCCGAAGTGGCTCGATCCGCAGATAAGACGGTTGTTCTTGGAATGGTGGGCAAGTATCTCGCCCTCAAGGAGAGCTATAAGAGTTTGAACGAGGCGATCAGTCATGCAGGTCTTGCAAACCGAGTGAAGGTTGAGATTCGATACATCGATCCAGAGGATCTGACCAAAAATCCTCAGGCCATTGCTGAGCAATTTAAGGGAGTCCAGGCCCTCATTGTTCCCGGTGGTTTTGGAGAGCGAGGAACAGAGGGCAAAATCCTGGCCATTGCCTACGCTCGAGAGCACCGCTTACCGTTTCTTGGAATTTGTTTGGGGATGCAGCTTTCATGTATTGAGTTTGCTCGCAATGTTTGTCGAATTTCAAAAGCCCATTCGCAGGAGTTTGATACAAGCGACGATCAGGCCGTCATTCACTATATGCAGGGGCAAGGCGTTGAGGTTCAAAAGGGAGGCACGATGAGACTGGGCGCTTACCCTTGCGTGCTTCGAGCGGGTAGTCTCGTCGAAAAGCTTTATGGTGTGCGCGAAATCAAAGAGCGTCATCGGCATCGATTGGAATTCAATAATCAGTTTCGCGATGATTTAGAGTCAAAGGGGCTATTGATTGCGGGAACTTCACCGGACGGAAAACTCGTTGAAGTCGTTGAACTCAAAGGACATCCCTTCTTTGTGGGTGTTCAGTACCATCCTGAGTTTCTTTCGAAGCCCTCAGCCCCTCATCCATTGTTCAAGGGGCTGATCGAAGCGGCCGTTCGATAGTTAGATAGTGCAGCCCTGAGCTGCGCCAGGAAGCTGAATGTGGAAAAGATCTTGAACCGCGCTTGTATGAGCACTGATTTTTTTGGCGTCATTGAGCTTTTTCATCAGTTCAATCGCTTCATCGGCTGAGTTCACATGGACCTGTCGGGCGTTTGAAAGATCTCCGAAGTCATTTCGATAGATCAGTTCATCATCTTTGGTCACGATCACAAATTTTTTGCCCGGAGTGCTCTTGATGTCTGCGTTTTGAATCAAGAAGCCTACCAACTGCTGGCCGGAAACTTCGGTACTCTGTCGAATGCTTCGGGAGCCATCAGAGTTTTGCTCCTCCGAGGATTTCGAACTGATTTTTCGCGTATAGACTTTGGCCACGCTTTTCATGGAAGGAATCTTGATCACTTGTTCTGTGCCATCGGCCATTTTGAAAATGTACTCATCATCGCTATTTTTGGTGTCTGAGGAGAATTCGGCCGAATAGCTCTTCCAGCCTTCGGGGGCTTTGATCATCAGATTGGATTCGCCAATTTTTTGAGCGGCTGTATAGCCCAATCGCTCGGCGGCATCCGGTGAAATCAGGCGGAGATGGCTTTGGGCAGAATCCCCACCGTAGAGTGAAATTTGAACAGGACCACCGTATTTGATGGAGTTTCGCTGTCTGAAATTCTCATGCAGCCTATTGAGAGCCATTGCTTTACTGAAGCTGTCCATCGAGTCGGACATGGTCACCTGAATTTTATTGTCTTTGAGCCAGGAGAGGGCCTGCTCATTGTAGTCTTTGAAGTAGGCATCGAGGCTTTCTTTCAAATCATTACTTTTGCGAGCGGAATCGAGAAACTGGCCAGCAGGAGTAGCTTTGATGTCATGCCCCTCTTGAGCTTTTTTGATGTAAAAGAAAAAATCTTGAGCGGCTTTGCTGCCAAACTTAGGACCGTAGACTTGAGCCGATAATGGTTCAGCTATTGGCAATCCAAAAGCAATTGCACAAAGAAGGATGAAGAATGAACGTACTGGCATCATGGAGTTCTCCCTAATGGCTAAGTAAAGCAATCGCCATGCCACCTCCAAATGCCGTATATCGTGGTTTAAACCCAAAATCCCGAATTGGTCTGAGGACTTGAGTCCCCAGGGATGATTCGGTAGGGTCATTTCCGTTATGAAGATCATTTCTGGGGCTTTAGGCGGTCAATCGATTCCCGGCCGACCTAATCCGCATTTGCGACCGACTTCGGACAAAGTCAAAGAGGCGATCTTTGATCAGCTTCAAGCTCGTTTCGTAGATTCGTGGGAGGGCCTCCGAGTTCTTGATCTGTTTGCAGGAACGGGAAGCTTGGGTTTTGAGGCGCTTTCGCGTGGGGCAAGCCAAGCCGTTTTTGTGGATCATCACCTTCAGACCGTGAAAGCCATTCAAAAGGCTGCAGAGCAGTTGGGTCTCAAAGATAGAAGCGAAGTGATTTGCAAGGGGACCTTGGATGGTATTCGCTGGCTTGAAAAACGCGGTGATGTTTTTGATTTGATTTTTATGGATCCTCCTTACCGAGAGGATTGGATTGTTGGAACATTGAATGCATTGATGGGCAGTGGACTGCTGTCGAAACGCACCAAGATCATTGTCGAGCGTGATAAGCGTGAACTCATCACATCCGTGGTCTCCAATTGGAAGCTCGAAACCGAGCGCCGGTATGGGGACTCCATGGTGAGCATTTTGTCGCCATTGTGATCAGCAGAGAGGTCCAGGCAAGAGATCGATGGAATATAAAGACGCCGGAGTAGATCGAGATCTCGCAGACCATCTCATCGAAGATCTCAAAACCAAAATTTCGAGTACAAATCGTCCCGAGGTCGAAAGTGAAGTGGGAGACTTTGGCGGATTTTTTCGTGCGCCCAAGCATCTGAAAGATCCGGTCTTTGTGGCCACGACCGATGGTGTTGGAACCAAGTTGCTTCTGGCGGAAGAGTATCAAGCTCATCGAAAGATCGGACAAGATCTTGTGGCGATGTGCGTGAATGATCTGGTGGCTTGCAAAGCCGAGCCCCTGGTTTTTCTCGATTATTTAGCGACTGGAAAGATTGATCGCCCGCAGCTGAACGAGGTTTTGCTTGGAATCATCGAAGCCTGTCGTGAGTCCAACTGCAGCTTGATTGGGGGCGAGACGGCTGAGATGCCTGGATTTTATAAACCGGGACGTTATGACCTTGCCGGATTTTCAGTGGGCGTCATGGAGCGTGATGCTCGAATGAAGCGCGATTCCGTTGTGGCGGGTGATGTGATTTTTGGTCTTCCGAGTTCAGGATTTCACTCCAATGGCTATTCTCTTGTTCGGCGAGTCGTTGAACGTCAGGGCTGGAAGCTTTCGGATCTTCGTCATGGCAGATCGCTCGGCGAGGCATTGCTTGAGCCAACAAAGCTTTATGTCCGTCAGGCTCTCGAAATTTTTCGCTCTGTTCCTGTCAAAGCCGCTTCTCATATTACGGGCGGAGGCTTGATTGAGAATTTACCTCGAGGTTTCGATGAAACAAAAGTCGCAGCCGTGATTCAGAAAGCCAAGATTCCTACCTCGGCTCTCATGAGAGATTTTGTCGGTGCTGCAGAGCTGTCTGAGATCGAAGCGTTTTCGACATGGAATATGGGAATTGGTTTTTGCTTCGTCGTCTCGCAAGAGGATCGAGCGAAGCTTCCTCAAGGGGATTGGATTGAATTGGGTCGAATGGAGCCTGCCGTGGTCGGCCAGAAGTCAGTGCGCTTGATATGAAGCTTCGGTGGGTCGTTTTTGCCTCGGGTCGAGGGTCTAATTTCAAAAATTTTTTGAGCTTTGAATCATCCCTGCAAAATCAATCCATCGTTGGCTTCCATGCAGATCGTGACTGCCCGGCGGCTCAGTTAGCCAAAGACGCTGGTAAGCCGGTTTTGATCCTGTCTCCCTCGGAATCGGGCTATGAGGCGAGGCTTTTGGACTTTCTGCGACAGAGAGATGTGAACGCTATTTTTCTGCTGGGTTTCATGCGGCTGCTTAGACCCACCTTTCTGAATCAGTGGAAGGGAGCGCTGGTCAATCTGCACCCGAGTCGCTTGCCTGAGTTCAAAGGCAAGGAGGCCATTCGTCAGGCCTATGAGGCTAAAGCACAAGTTCTGGGAGTGAGTCTTCATCGAGTCGTTGAAGAGGTGGATTCGGGGGAGATCTTGAAGCAGCGGCTCTTTCAGCGAGATTTCAGTCTGGGATTGGAGGCTCTTGAGCAGGAGTTTCATCGTCAGGAGCATGAACTTGTCCAACAATTCGTCTTCGATCTTGATAGAGATGAGAGTTTCCGACTAGCCTTAAGGGGTTAATGACAGCTGTTACCTTTGATTTTGCGATTCTTGGAGACCAACAGCCAGAGGGTTTGTGGGTCGGGGCTGCGCTTGTTCGTAAAGGCTTCTCGGTTGCCCTTGTTCCGTCATCGAGTTTTGGCGAGCTGCCGCCCGATGAGTTTATGCCGCTGACTTTTCCCGTTCAAATGGGGACGAGGCGTTTGGATGATCTTTTGTTTCGAGCGGGGTTTTTTCGATTAGAAGATTCCGGTTTAGTTTCCTCTTTTTATCAAAACCAGTTGGTTCTGCCTCGACATCGAACCATCACTTTGGGCGGCATTGACCAGTGGATGCATGAGGTCAAACGCGAATTTCCTCTCATCACTGAGCCATTCCAAAGTATCATCAATGAGCTCAAGCAAAGTCAGCGTTCGGATTCAGCGGTTCGCCGAGCTGCAACAGACGTTTTGGCACTGATGAAGAAGGATGCCTCTTTTGCTCGATGGTTTGAGCTGGAGCTGGATGTTTTGCTTAAGCCGCATCCCGATGAGCGAGTGACTCGTGATTCGGATCTCAAGGGTTTGATTGAAGAGTGGTTTCGCTTCATGTTGCAGTGGGGCGGTAAGTGGTATCGAGTCGATCCTCGTCTGAAGACTTCTTATAATCAGTTTCTTCAAGATCATGCACGCAAGTGGGGTGTTCAGGTTGTTTCTCATTCGATTGATATCAAGGGGCATTGGTCTTCGTTTCAATTGAGTAAGGATCAAAAGGCCCGATACTTGATTGCCAATGGTTTGGGGGCTCTTCGTCAGGTTTCAAAGACGATGGAGAATCCGATCGCGGATCGTTTTTCGTACTGGTTGTTTGTGGATCGTATTGAGTGTCCGCTCAGCCAACTGCCCGAGCCTCTTCAGGAGTTTTGCGTTTTTGATATGGGCAGGTCGGGCGAAGGTTCTCCTGCTCATCATTTTCTTCATACCAAAAAAGATGTTCTTCGAGATGAAGCTGTTTTGAGTTTAGGGACTTGGCTTGCGTTTGAAGAGCCCAGAACTTGGACGGCTGCTATTGAAAGAGGTCGTGACTCGTTGAAGCAGATCTTGCCGTTTCTTCCGGAGTCCTGCTTCCGAGCGATTCCATCCATGTTTGATTTGACCGAGATGCGGGGTGAGTGCGTTCGAAGAGGTCAGGTCGATCGATTGATCCCCTTTACGAGGGAAAAGCTGGGTTGGGAGAAATTCCGCTCTCAGTTTACTCAAATGTTTCGTTCAGCAAGGGCTCCGCAAGAAGTTTCGCACCGCATTTTTTCTCTCATCCCCGGTGCGTCAGAGTCCCGTAACCGTATGCGTCGATTTGGGGAAGCTCTTAATATCTTGGACCATTTTGAAAAGAAGCGTCGGATCGCCTGATACTTTTGTTTCGTTTCTAGATTCAGTTATAATAGTCTAAGCATATGAAATCTCGACGGAAAGCGTTGAAGTCCCTCGTAGGTGAGAAGGTCGTGAAGATCTCTGACTATCGAGCTATGCAAAATGGTCGTTCCTCACGTCGGTTGGCGGTTGTGACGGACAAGAAAGATCTCGCCGATGGATTGTCTGAAGAATTGAAATCCAAAGCCGAAGTTTTGTTCTTTGATAGTCGCTTTGCCTTAGAGCAAGCCTTAAAAAGCGGCGAGTGGGATGGCGTTGTTTTGGATGAGCGAGTTCTTCGCGAAGAGGCATCCACTCTTTGCGAAAAGATCAAAAAGAATTCCAAGCTTGAAGATGTCTTTGTCGTGATTCTTTCTGAAGTTACGGACAAGGACGCAGTCCGCATCGGATACGAAAAGGGCTGCGACGAGTGGATCACAAAAGCTCAGGATGTGACCCATCTCGCCAGACTCTTAAGCCACCATCTCAGTGGCTAAGCAAACAAAACCCTTAAGGATAAAGACCTCGAGCCAACATCGCTTTGGAGACGCGCTCAATTCCAACGATTTGAGCAGCCGTTCTCATATAGCAGCCATGCTTTTTCTGAATGCCAACGACTTCTTCAAAGGCTTTCGTCATGACGCGAGCGAGTTCGCGGTTGATCTCTTTGGAGCTCCAGAAGAAGTTCTGAAGTCCCTGAACCCATTCAAAGTAGGAAACGGTCACACCCCCTGCATTCGCTAGAACGTCGGGAAGTACGAAGATTTCCTTTTGCCGTTCTTTGAGAACCAAATCCCCCTCAGTCGTGGTGGGACCATTAGCGCCTTCAGCAATGATTCGGCACTTCATGTTCTTGGCGACTTTCTCATCGATTTGACTTCCTGTTGCAGCAGGAATGACGATGTCAGCTGGAGCCGTCAAAACGTCATACTGAGTACAGGTGTCAGCACCTTTGAATCCTGTGAGGTTGCCGTGCTTTGTTGCATACTCGACGGCCTCTTCAATATTGATTCCCTTGGTGTTGACGTATCCGCCAGACACATCACTGACGTGGGTGACTTTGCATCCAATCTTGGAAAGCTTCAAAGCCGCATGAGTCGCAACGTTGCCAAAGCCCTGAACTGCCACTTTGGTATCCGTGCCCAACGTGATGTCCAGGTGTTTAGCCGCTTCCATAATGGTGTAAGCTACACCGCGACCAGTTGCTTCGACTCGACCCAGTGATCCGCCAATCTCAATTGGCTTTCCAGTCACAACGCCAGGAACAGCATAGCCTTTGGCCTGAGAATAAGTATCCATCAACCAAGCCATGGTCTGCGCATTGGTTCCCATATCAGGAGCGGGGATATCTTGTTGGGGCCCGATAAATCCAACGAGCTCGGCGGTGTATCGTCGAGTCAAACGTTGCAACTCAAGTCGACTTCGTTTGGTCGGATCGATTCGAATTCCGCCCTTACCCCCTCCAAGAGGGAGGTTCATCAGAGCGCATTTCCACGTCATCCACATGGAGAGCGCGGCAACTTCGCCCAAAGTCACATCGGGAGCGTATCGGATACCACCTTTGTACGGTCCGCGAGTGTCATTGTGCTGCACTCGGTACGCATCGAAGACTTCAACATGTCCATCTTCCATCCGCACGGGGACCGAGATCAAAATCGCGCGATCAGGTTCCCTTAAACGGATCCGTACGTTTTTATCGAGGTTAATGAATTCAGCGACCTCATCGAATTGGCGCTGAGCCATCTTAAAAAACTCATCGTGAGCCCATTCCATAATAGCTGTGAGATTACGAGGATTTAGGGGGCCGTGAAAAGGCAAAAATGAGGGCTTTTGAGGAATCGCTATCCGGAGTAAAAGGCCTCCTGAAGAACGATGATTTTCAAGGGATATCATAGTTTGTCTCGACGGCTCGTCCTGGGCGCTTCGGCCCTGGGATTTGGCCTATTGTCAGCCCTGGAGGCTTTTGGAGGGCCGGCCGCAGAGGTTCAGGCGGAGCCGCCTGCGCTTGCTTTTGAGGACGATCAGGGGATCGTTTACATTCTTTTGACTGATTTGGAGGGGGCCCCCCTTCTGGTCAACGGCTCGCCCCTCTATCAGGCCAACTTTGGCAAGGGCTCCAAGCGATCCACCGTCAACTTGACGGCCAAGGCCATTGCTGAGCGCGCTCGCATCCGAAAGATTGAGCAAGAGGGTTACAAGAGCCCTTGGGCTAATCGCAGTTTGTCCTTTGAGATGACTTCTGCCGTGATGGAAAACTTCCTCAATTATTTTGAAGCTCGGCCGGAGGCGTTTCGACAGCTTCTCAGTAGCACGAGCGATGCCAAATCCATTCTGTTTCGAAGCTTGCTCTTCGGTGATGAGGTGGTGGTTTCCAAAGAAGATCTGATGGCGTTGCGAGCCTCTGCACAAGATCCACAGCCGGATCCCGTGGTGGTTCGATTTCCCGTAGAGGAAGATCTTCCTCTCCTGGCAGATTTGACTTCGGAATGGTTTGTTCAGATCGCCATTGAACATTTGAGTTTCAAGCTGCGTAAGAAACTTATTCGATTCGATCCACTTCAAAACATCATGCGTATTCGACTGGAATGTACCCAGGCCGTTCTGAAGGGACCGACCTTGAGTGTAGGACGCATCACGCTCGGCGATTTTTACAAGTATCCCATCCCATTCAAGGACTGGATGCCTTTTGGTTGGGGCGATTGGCTCGACGAAAATCGTGAAGCCTATTGGAAGAAGGAAAATGAGCTGTTGAGCGGCGATGTGGGGCCGTTGTCACTTGAGCTTGATATACGATTCTATCAAGACGGAGAGGGTTTTTGGAGAATTGGACTAGCGGATAAATTGAAGTTTGTGGCCGAGGGAGATTCTCCCAAAGTCATCATGACATATCGAGATGAGGTTCCTACTGAGAATGGGCTATCGAAGACGCAGACCCTGAGTTTGACCAAGTGGGCTCAGGACATTATTGCGGACACACTAACAGCAACGTTAGAGGGCGCGTTTTCATCGGGATTTTTGGCGGATGATATTGCTTTTGCGACAGAGTTAACGGGGAAGAAAAGCCCCGTCAAAGACTCGAATGCCAAACCAGGTCATGCTCTGTTGCAGACTCGGCTATCGGATTTTCGGATTTCCCAATCGGGACTTCAGGTGGTTTTGGATTCAAGAGCTCTCAGTGACATTCCATCGAGCTGTCTTCTGACCACGCCCCCTCGAGACCTTCCTGCCAGTAATGCCAAGCCGCTTGAAGCTGCTACAAATTTTCGTGCTGAGCCTTGGACGCTCGAGCGCTCCGCTCAAACTGGAGGAAAGTGGTACGCCAGTAATAGGCAAGATTTGGCTCTGGATTTGAGAGCAAGTGGCGGATTTGGGCTTGTGCTCGAGCAGGTGCTCAATTTGAGCGGTCGTTCGTGTGTAGAAACTGCCGAGTGGAAAAGTCGCGACGGTTCTGTGCCGAAAGCCCAGTTCAGGCCTGAGTTTTCATCAAGCTTTGTGTTGGGGGATAACTCTATTGAGCTTCGATTGCCGGGGGCTGTGGATCTTTATTCGCGCGACTATCAAAGTCGCAATGAAAAATTTGTCTTGTCCAAATCAACACCGATTTTGTTTCAGCCCAAGATCAAGTGGAATCAAGATCTCAAGAGATTTCAGCTGAGTGAGGAGTCTTCTTTACAGTTCTTCAAAATGAGTGCGGCGGAAAATCAGCTCGTCAAAGATCTGCTTCGAGATGTGTTTCCTCAGGATGTTTTGAGTATGAACAATGTTTCTGAGGAGTGGGGTGGTGGCCAGTGGGCAATTTTAGATTTGCGTCTGACCAAGAAGGAGTTGGGAGTTTCGGTCGGATTGCTGCCGAGCTTTTTTGATCATTTGGATTCAATTCTGGGGCGAGATGGTTCTTCGCGCCAACAAGAAGAAGACTGGTCTCCTCTGGCTGTCGTTCATGAGCGAGCACCTGTTTTGCTGACGAATCGATTTGTGACACTTCAGTGGGATTCTCCTCGTGGCACTCCTTTCTTCTCTTGGCGAGTGCGCTCGTTGGGGAATGATCAGTGGTCTGAGTGGTCTGAATTTTCACGCGAGAAGTCGGCCACGATTCTGCGAGACAAGCCTGGTCGTTATCAGCTTGAGGTGAAGGGAATGAATTTGGCATTTGATATTCAAGAGACGCCATCGTTTTTGGAGTTTGAGGTGCCGGATCGCTCTATTGAAGAGTCCTCAGGTAGTTCGCAGGATTCAAGACCTGAGTGGACGACTCCCGAAACTTCAACTCAAGAGCGGTTGTCTCAGAAGGCGGTGGTTCGCAAGGTAGAACCCGTCAAGGACGGCGGATTGTTTGGGTGTAGCATTACGGCTGAAGGAACATCCCAAAGTCCATCTCGTCAAAGTCGATGGATTCTGATGGCTGGGTTAATTCTAGGTATCGCTCTGTGGAGAGTCCGACGCCGGCTTGAATGTAAAGTTGATTCCAGCGACTTCTCATCTCCTCAATGAGGGCGTTACTCACAGCTTTCAAGTTTAATTGATGGATCCAGTCGAGCTTTCGTTTGGCGATATCCCGCATGATTCGAATTCCCTCATGGTTGAGGTTTGGATCTTCGAGGCATTTTTCGAGAAAGCTCCAGTGAAGCATGAGGATATCCGCAGCGTTATCAGGGATCCGTTTGGTTTTGCTGAGATCGTCAAACCAAGTGCTCGGCTTCACGGTGATTCCCAAGGATTGTCTGCCATAGAACATGGCTAAGGATCCTTTGCCATAATCTTCTCGCAGAACATCGAGAATGGAGGGCTGTGAGTGGTAGAGCCAGTCAAAAAACTCTTTGTTCTTTTCAGCCTGAGGTGTTCCCAAGCGCAACACAGCTTCATTTGAGATCATGTCAAAGTCATCTCGGAATCGGTAGAGGTAGTAGGCATCTCGCAAATCCTGCTCGAGGTCGATGCGCAGATTGAGACTTGCACTCGATGAGGAATCGTATGATCCCATCTTCTCAAATGCAGCCTTTCGAAACTTTTGATACTCGCGCAAATGAGGGTGCGGAACGCGAATCATAAATGTATCAAGCTGCGATCGAACGCGCTCTGCTAAAGTCGGCACCCAGATTCGCGGAGTCATATCTCTCTTGTGATAAGCCTCAGCGAATCGCCGAGCCTTCTTGTCCATGGGATCTTCAAAGCGAGTGATCTTTCGGTCTTCGACAAGGACTTGTCTTTCGAAAGGTTTTGTAAAAAAGAAAGTTTGAGAAAAGGCTGAGGCCTCTTGCTCTCTGAGCTGACGCATCTTGAGGATGAGTTCGATCACTTGAGATTGATACTTATTGTAATCTTTAAAGAGTCCTGAGTTCGTCAAAAAAACCATCTCAGACATCTGTTGCGAAATTTCGAGAGCGTAGTGCGCTCTGAGAGATGCGCTCATTTCGTCTGTTTTTCCGTCGAGTCGAGTGAACTCTTGTATCAGTTTCAGAAGTGTTTCGTGCGCTTGTTCCTTGGTAAGTTTGTATTCAAGGTGACTGATCACCTTGCGGCTAATCACTTCTAGAACAATCACACTGGCAATCTCGACCAAAGCAACTGGAAGATTGACCTTCTCTGCAGGCGAGCTCATCAACGCCACTTGAGTGGCTTGAGTGCCACGACGAATCCAACCAACGGCAATGAGGGCAGGCTTGATACTTCTTCTAAAAGCATCGGAGATGAGCATCCACTGAACAATGGGTAGGCCCAAATCCTTGGTTCCTCGTAGAGTGGCAAGGCCCGCAGGACGAAGATCGCGAGCTTTTCGAACAAAAACCAGACGATTACCTTGAACTTCCAGGGTGTCGAGGTCTTCGTCGACAACAGCGAACTCAAGTTTGCGAAGAATATCGGCCTTGGATCCGCTGAGTTGAATCAAAAACTCGGAGGAAAGGTGCTGCGGAATCTTCTCGGCCATTTCAGGATAAGCAGCGACGAACTTTTCAAGCGACTTGGTTTGGTACCAAATCTCCACGGGCAAGCCTGGATGTTCTTCGACGACCTGAGCGACGGTCGCAAAGGCTGGGTAGGTGTAGCGAATTCTTTCGCGCAGAATTTTGCCAAGCATTTCTTTGCTCTTGGACTGAGAAACCTGAATGCCAATCTGGGGCTGGCCTGCTTTGTAATCTACCGTGAGCACCTCAGAAATGATGAGACCTTCATTTCCGTAAGCTTTCATGGCTCCAGTCAGCGCAAGACTGAGAAAGATCATCAACTTCGTCAGGACTGGGTTCATGGGCTGTTTTGTATCACAAAACTGCGACACTGAGAGGATGCGGCAGGCAGGGTCGAGTTGGGACATCAATGCCCCAATCGAAGGGGTCAGAAGCCCAGTGCTTCCAGGTACTTAGCGCGGAACGGAAGTTGAACTGTGAGAGCTTGTGTTGCACTTATGGAAAGTATGTTTCAGTTTCTCGGTGGTGATGTGTTTGGCAGTCTCTGCCACGAATGCACAAAGCCTTATTCTCAGACCCAAGAAAAAGGCAGGAGCCGCTCAAGCCTTGAGCTTGATTCCGCATCCCTCAACCACTCGAATCAAAGATCTTCGAGTGGTGCGATTCGAGAATGAATCCCAAAAACAAGAATTTGTTCAGTCTCTCAATCCTGCTGACTACGAGTGGGAAGAAAAAGTTCCCTTCTCTGCAAGCGATACTTCTTTGCCTCCGAACCAGCAGGAGTTTACCGAGGATCCTTTGATTGGAAATCAGTGGTCCATTCTCCCTTCTGCTCCCCAGTCGAACGCTGGCTACTACTCCGACATCGATGTGTTTCGTGCATGGGGTGTTGCCACTGGCTCTGCGAAAGTTGTGATCTACGTCATGGATTCGGGCGTCGATGCTCGAGACCCCGATATGGAAGGTCGAGTTACCGGAAGTTTTAATGCATTCAATCCTAACTCTGCGGCGATCGATGACAATGGACATGGAACTCATGTGGCCTCGATCATCGCTGCGAGAGGGAACAACAAATACGGCATTCGCGGTGTTGTTCCTGGCGATATTCAGATTGTCGCTGGGAAATTTTTGAATGCTCAGAATCAAGGAGATTCAGAAACCGCGCTGCGAGTGATCAACTGGATGAAGCAGGACATGCAAGCTCGTCGAGCACAAGATCCTAATGTGAAGTTCATCGGCAGTAACTCTTGGGGTGGCGAGCAGCACTCACGATTCCTTGAAGAGGCAATGCAAGAGCTCACTCAATTTGGTTATCTCCCTATCACTTCTGCTGGAAATCACGGCGGGAACAACGATGCTCAGAAATACTATCCCTGTAACTTTGCTCTGGCTGCCAATGTTTGCGTGGCAGCCTCTGATCGCTACGATCGAAAGACAAGTTTTTCTGGCTACGGAGTTAACTCTGTTCATGTGATGGCCCCGGGCGACGACATCTATGCGATCGTGCCGGGCACCCAGAATGGCTCTAATTATGTGAGCAAGTATCAGAAGAAAAAGGGGACATCGCAGGCTGTTCCTCATGTTGCGGGAGTTGCTGCTTTGATTTGGGCGGCGAATCCTCAGTTGTCACCGAGGGGAAAATAGGTGTGTGGGATGAGATGCGAGTTACGCAATGGGATCCACCTACA
>CAZZLQ010000046.1:0-19778 GCA_964655245.1 uncultured Bacteriovoracaceae bacterium
CTGTAGTCTTTTGAAAACTTTTTTAAGAAATGATTCGCAAGCAGTGGGATGTCTTCGCGGCGCTCTCGCAAGGGTGGTGCGGAAATGGGGACAACATTAAGGCGATAGAACAAGTCTTGACGGAAGCGGCCAGCCTTCACTTCCTCCTCCAGATTTCGATTTGTGGCAGCGATGACTCGAATATCAATCTCAATGGGCTGGTTTTCGCCCACTCGACGTATAGTTGATTCCTGGAGAACCCTCAGAAGTTTGGACTGTAAATCAAGAGGGAGCTCTCCCACCTCATCGAGGAACACCGTTCCGCGATGACCCTCTTCAAAGAGGCCTTTTTTTGCACGATCCGCCCCCGTGAAGGCTCCTCGAGCGTGTCCAAAAAGCTCACTTTCCAAGAGATTCGATGGAATCGCTGAGCAGTCAATCACTATGAAGGGTGCTTCATTTCGGGGGCTATTGAAGTGAATGGACTTCGCAATGAGTTCCTTGCCTGTTCCGCTCTCGCCAAGAATCAAGATGGTACTCTTTGTGGCAGCCGCTTTTCTGATTCGATCAAAGAGTGTTCTCATGGGCTGAGCCTGACCAATAATCCGAGAGAAGTCGTACTTCTCGGAGACCTCTCTTTGCAGCCTTGCCAGATTTGAGGAGAGCTGTCGCTCGTGAATCGCTCTTTGAATCACGATCTTGAGTTCCTCAGGCTCAAAAGGCTTTTGAATGTAATCGTAGGCGCCAGACTTCATCGCAGATAAGGCCGATGAGATAGTGCCGTGAGCGGTGATCATGATGATGGGAAGTTCAGCGTTGAGGTTATGAATTTGCTTGAGAACCTCGATCCCGCTTTGATCGGGCAGACCTACATCACAGACAACGCAGTCAAAGGTATCTTGATTAAGCAGCTCGAGTCCCGCACGGCCCGTTTCTGCAAGGCTCAAATCAAAATCTGATTTAAGAGAAAGCTGGAGTAGCTTTAGAAGGGAGCTTTCATCATCGATAACAAGAACTTTCATGAGTGCTTCCTTCCTGTGAATGCTTCGCTACTATCCGAGCTCAAGGGAAGATCAATCCAAAAAACACTCCCTCGTCCCTCTCTGCTCTCAAACTGTAAGTCGCCGCCGTGCGAGTGAAGAATCTCAAGAGCAACCGAGAGGCCAAGGCCCGTTCCAGATCCTCTCTCCTTGGTTGTGAAGAAGGGCTCAAAGAGTCTCATTTGGACTTCGCTATTCATGCCCGGTCCAAAGTCCTCGAGCCTGATTCTGACTCGGCCTTCCTGTTCCGAGACCGTCAGTTTAAGTTGAGAAGCTTCGGGTTTGGTTCCAAGCAGAGGAGAGCAGGCCTGAATCGCATTCACAATAAGATTGAGAATCACCTGTTGGATCTGGAGCGGGTTGCCCAGCACAATGGGCTCACTGATGTAGTCGACAGAGAGATTCATTCGAGCATTCTTGAGCTCGGCAGCCGTTAACAGCTTGCTCGATTCGACAACTTCCTTCACCGAGAACAGTTTGAACTCATTTGCATCGTTTCGCGAAAAGCGAAGCATTTGGGTGAGGATCTGACCACATCTTTCGGATTCCCGCTGGATCACTTCGGCAGCCTCTTTTAACTCGGGGTCTGACGTTCGATTGAGAAGATATTTTGCGTACCCCATCATCGATGTAAGAGGATTTTTTACTTCATGGGCAATACTTGCCCCCATCTGACCAATCGAGGCAAGTCGCGCTTGATGCGCCAATTTGAGGCCTGCCTTCGTAAGATTTTTTTCGCGCGCTTGGAGTTCGATGACCATTTCCCGGAACGAATTGGCGAGTTGTCCGATCTCATCGGAGCGCCCATAGGGAAGTGTTCGGAGGTCGGCCTGTCCCTTCATGACAGCCTTTGTGGCCAGTGTGATTGATCGAAGAGGGGCTAGCAGATAGTAGGTCACTGCCCAGGCGGCTAAACCGGCAAGTGCAAGAAGTCCTAGAAATGACGGGATCAATTTTTTCATTTGAGCGATCAATATGTTGATTCGAGAAGATCTTGGGAGAGCCTCAACGGCATAAAATCGTGACTTTTCAATTGGTGAAAACCCGCAGTAAAGATCGCGCCCATCGTTAGCCTTACATTTTGTGACGAGCGACTCCTGAGGAGATCCTTCAAAAATTCCTTGAGCAGTGGATGGATCAATCGACATTTGGTTAACGCCGAGTACACCCTCACTGGGTGAGAACAAAAAGGCTCGTCGTTTGTTTGACGAAACGTCAGGTGTTTCTCCGAGCAACAAGTCTTGAGCAGTCAAAGCTGCTGTGAGCTGTGATTTACGCAAGAGAGTTTCATAGATGGCATTCTCCGAATCCTTCCAAGTGCTGTGTGCAAAGAAGGAAAGCAGAAGTGCTCCCTGCAAAAGAAGCAGAGCCGTGAAGCCCATAAAAAATCTAATCGTGCTGTTTTTCCACATAGAGTCTTCTCGGCTGACTGATAAAGTGCACGTCGTAGCTTTCGGCAACAACTCTCCAATAAACTGTGCCAAGGTCGAGATAGTTCACTTTCAGCTGGGGCTCTTGCGTTGTTTGCTTGAGCAGGATGTTTTGCATGGCTTCGTCGCTCGCAAGCTCCCAGTTGTAGTAAACATCCGATCCTAGATTTTGGCATTCAAATGCAATGGGTTGTACATCCTGAGGGTTGATCCGAATTCGTGAATCCCTTTGGGGGTTGATTAACTCAAGAGGTCGAGGTTTCGGTACGGGAGCGGCAACAATGGGTCTGGTGAGTTTCTCAGATGAGGCGGCAATCACCTGCTGTTGTTCGATCTGAACGGGCTTTAGCTTGGGATTGCTTGGAAGAAGAGTCGCAGTTCCCTCGGAGACCCGGACCTTCAATTCTTTCCCCTCAATTTTTGTTTCAAGACGACTTTCTTGATTGGGCTTGGTAGGCGCCTTAATCTCAATGACGCCTGCCTTGGTATGAATAGTCATTTTATAGGGAGTTGCGCTTCCCATCAAACGTGTTTGAATTGAGCCGTCTTCAAGATCGATTCGCTTGTCGAGCTCGTGATTTGTTCGGCCTATGACGATGAGCGTGTTAGGCTTAATCGCAATCGATGAGCCATTGGCATAATCAACTTTTGCAGTGGAACGATCGTAGGTTCGAACGGAGTCCTCTTGATCGAGTTTCATTTCGATCTTGGCACGCTCCCAGGTGACTCCGGACTTTGTTTTCACATCGACGGAGTTCGTCAGCTCAGCGATTCGAGCATAGTAGGTCGGTTCAGCGAGTGCCTCTTGTTGAGCACGATTAAAGTCTTGAATGAGATGAAAATCCCAGCGGATCAAAAAGAATCCTGCAGCCAGAGAGCCCAGAATCAATGCACTGGCGATGAATCGTTTGGGAATGTTTCGGATGCTTGGAAGCTCAATCTCGGTCGTTTTTTGAGAGCTTTCATGGGGTCTTTTGGGGTCAAAGCTTCTGTCGGGAAATCCCTCGGTGCTCGATTTGAAGGTGAATCCGACCTCACACTGCTTGAGAAGATCTTCAATATCGTCGACCTCGCGGAGAGAGAAGCTTCGGCCCACAATATAGGGAAGGCTCGACAGAGAAGCCAAGAGATTCTTATCCGTTGAGCCGTAGAGCAGCTTACAAATCCGAGGAATCATGTCTTCCGCAGGATAAGAGTGAATCACCAATCGATAGCGGGCATCACTCATTGGTTACTCGATCTCCTGGACATTTGATTCCGAAAAATTTGTAAACAAGTCCATCTTCAGTGACGGTTCCATCGAGTGACTTACATGAGCCGAGAGCGAGCCATGTCTTTTCTTGAAACAACTCCTGATCCTTGTTTCCAACGAGTTTTTTCTCGTAGCCTGGTGACTGAACGTAGAGCGATGCGGGATAGGCGAGACTGATTTTGCCCTCCTGCGCGTTGTAAGTACCGCCCACACCAAAGATCACCTCTCCATTGAGGATTGTATTCAGTGCGATGTTCATTTTCATCAAGCTGAAGCCTTGCTTGAGAGCGGGCGACGAATCGGTTGGTAGAGAATTTTTGAACAGCACGAGTTTTTGCATGAGCGCATAATAGGGGTCGAGAGAAAGTACGCCAAAGTTTCGATATCGATCTGGGACTCGATTGCCAATCCACTGGATGTATCGCTTTGAATCGAATCGGAGAACGAGATTCAAGTTAATCTCACCAGAAGGGTCGCCGGTAAGCTGAAGCTCAACGGGTTTGTCAGTGTATTTTTTGAGAATCTCTTCGAGACCTGCGACTTCAGCAGCTTTCAGAATGGCAGGACGATTGCTTTCATCAATGGACTGAAACTTCCAGCTGAGACCGAAAGACTTCTGGGCGTCAATGGCACACAGGTTTGCGACCCTTGTTTTTTCTTCGGCATCTTGAAGCCGAGTGTTGATTTCGTGCTGCTCACCTTGACTGCCGTACGCTCTAACGAGTGATCTCTTTTGGCCCAGTTCATAGATCTCTTTGACTTTAGCGTAGAGACTCAAGGTTCGAGACGCATTTTCACACGTGACATTTCCGCCTGCGGAGGCTTCGTCTGACTGGGCCTTGGCGTAGAGGGCGTTGGCAAATTGAAAGGCGTTAAAAGCGGGATAAACATTGGGATTAGGATAGGCTGCCATGACTGATTGCTTGATCTGCTGAACAAACCGCTCCTGAAAGCTCATCCGTTGATCACTGGGTTGATCGGGAGAGGCTTCCTGTGGGAATTCGAGATTGATCCGATTAATCACTCTCAGATTGCTGCCGCCGCTCATGATACTTCCAGTTACTTTAATGACTTGGTCTTTTTGAGAGACGTTGAAGACAAACAGATCGTCGATTTGATTCTTAGCGATCTCATACATGTTTTCAGATTCATCGGGGTAGGGTCCGCCGACAAAGTTTAGCTTCTTTAGTTGGGGGTAGTAGGCTTCTTGAAGAGCCTTTTGAAACAGAACAAAGTAGGAGCTTAACTGGGCTTTCAACGTTTCATCGGAGCCGACATAAACTCCCATTACTCGATTCGATGATCGTGGACTTTCCTGTGTGACGACCGGTTGCTTTCCGCAGGCGACGAGTAGGGTTGTCGAGACGATGAGACCAATCAAAAAATCAAAGGCTTTCATGCCTTTATTATATGCCGACTGATTCTCTGACTCGCTCTATCATTTTGCTGGCGGTGGCGCGTGCCTTTTCAGCTCCACGACGCAGTTCTGACTCGACGTCGCTCGGGGACTTCATACACTCCTGGTAGGTTTTACGCATCGTAGCATAGTCCTCTAGAATGACAGCCAAGAGCTCCTTCTTCGCGTCACCGTATCCATATCCGCCTGCACTCAGTCTCATAGCCATTGAGTTAACGCGATCCTCTGACGCGATGAGTCGAAAAATCTGAAACACAATGCAGGAATCTGGGTCCTTTGGTTCTTCTAAGGCTTTCGAATCAGTCTGAATCGACATGATTTGCTTTTTCAGAACTTTCTCATCCGCAAAGATATCAATGCCGTTGCCATACGACTTAGACATCTTTCGGCCATCCACTCCTGGTACAAGTCCTACGCTCTCTTGCGAAAATGCCTCGGGCAATTTGAAGAGACTGCTGTAGGTTTCATTGAAGAACGTGGCCATATCGCGAGTCATCTCGAGATGTTGAAGTTGATCCTTCCCCACGGGAACAAGATCCGCATTGAACAGCAAAATATCAGCGGCCATCAAAACAGGATAATAAAACAGGCCTAGCTTAATGTTTTTCGATTTTGCCAAAGCGTCTTTGTAGCTATGGGCGCGTTCCAAAAGTCCCATCGAGGTAACGCAGCCGAGGATGTAAGCAAGTTCCAGAACCTCGGGAATATCCGATTGCCGCCAAAGAATTGTCTTTGAAGGATCAAGTCCGGCAGCCAGCCATGCCGACGCGATAGCGTGCACATTCCCTTTGAGCTCTTGTGCTTTGGGAGATGTGGTGAGGCCGTGGTAGTCAGCGATAAACAAATACGAAGAAAAGTCATTCTGTCTTTGAAGTGCCGGCTTCATGGCGCCAAGATAGTTCCCGAGATGAATCTCTGAAGAGGCTCGGATGCCTGTGAGCAAAACCTTTGAATGCGTTCCCATCGAGCTTAGCCTACAACGGACGCTCAGGTTTTAGAAGGCTGTCTTTCGTGGCAGGCCACTTGGTGTTGGAAGACTTGATCAGCCGCTAGCTTGGGCTCCTCAGTTCTGCAGCGTTCGGTAGCCTCTGGACATCGAGTGTTGAAAACGCAGCCTTTGGGGGGATTGGCAGGTGAGGGGATGTCTCCAGTAATAGTATGAATCTCTCTCCGCTCCATCGGATGCTTTCGAGGTGCCGCCGACAGCAAAGCCTGAGTATAGGGGTGGAGTTTAACTTTTGAGTTCGTCAATTGGTCTCGATCGAGAACTTCCATGACTCTGCCCAGATACATCACAACGACTCGATCGCAGAGATAGCGAATGACATTGAGATCATGAGATACAAACAAAAGTGTGAGATTGAAGCGCTTTCGTAAGTCCTGGAGGAGGTTGAGAATCTGGGATTGAATCGATACGTCGAGAGCGGAGACGGGCTCATCGGCTACAATGAAATCGGGTTTGACTGCTAAGGCTCGTGCTATGCCGATTCGCTGACGTTGGCCGCCCGAAAACTCATGAGGGAATTTGTCATATGATTCGGGTCTTAGCCCCACAATCTTCAGCAATTCCATCACGTTTTGACGAATCTCATTGGGGGGGCAAATCTTGTGAATCACAAATGGCTCCGACAAAATTTGTCCAATCCTCATTCTGGGATTGAGCGATGAAAACGGATCTTGAAAGATCATCTGAATATTTTTTCGAAACTTTCGGAATTCCCGATTGCTGTATTTCGAAATCTCTTGATCTCGATAGAAGATCTCTCCATTGCTCACGGGCACCAGTCTGAGAAGGGCTTTGCCGAGTGTTGATTTTCCGCAGCCACTTTCGCCGACAAGGCCCAAGATTTCTCCCGGTCTCACATCTAAACTAACTTTATTGACAGCCTGAACGTGTCCAATTGTCTTTCCCCAAATTCCGCCTCGAATGGGGTAGTGTACAGAAACGTCATGAAGACGAAGCAGGCTGCTCATGCCACATTCCTCGGGTGAAAGCAGGCACTTTGATGAGTCTGCTGGGATCCTTTTGTCTCGAGTAATGGTTCCGACTTTGAGCACGAGGGCTGAGTGTGCTCGCAGCGTTCGGAAAATCGACATCCCTGAGGAAGTTTGCTGAGGTCGGGAACGATGCCCGGAATTGTATAAAGAGGAGTTCCTGATTTCACAAAAGTTGGAATCGATTGCTGAAGTGCCACAGTATAGGGGTGCTGAGGGTGATCAAAGATATCAGCCACAGGCGAGCGTTCCACAATCTTTCCCGCGTACATCACAGCCACTTCGTCCGCCACCTCCGCAATGACGCCAAAATCATGAGTAATGATAATCATCGACATTTGAAGCTGTTTCTGAAGTTTCTTAATCAGTTCTAAAATCTGAGCTTGGATGGTGACGTCTAGTGCCGTCGTGGGCTCATCAGCAATAAGAAGCTTAGGACGACAAGAAAGAGCCATCGCGATCATCACTCTCTGCCGAAGACCGCCGGACATCTGATGGGGATAGTAATCAATTCGTTGCTCAACATCTGGAATGCCCACCATCTCCATCATCTCAAGACAGCGTTTTCGAGCTTCTTGCTTGGAGACAGATTGGTGCAACAAGATGGCTTCCTGAATCTGATCGCCAACCGTAAAGACAGGATTCAACGAGGTCATGGGCTCTTGAAAGATCATCGAGACAGCGCGGCCTCGTATCTTTTGCATATCCCTCCTTTTGAGGGCCAGAATATCCGTGCCATCCAAAAGAATGCGGCCACTTTCAATGCGACCGGGGGGCTCTTGAATAAGTCTCATGATAGAAAGTGCAGTGACTGTTTTGCCGCAACCACTTTCGCCAACGATCCCGAGCGTTTTACCCGCTTCAAGATCAAATGAGACGTTATCAACAGCCTTCACCCTTCCCGAACGAGTCTGGAAGCTTGTCACTAGATTTTCGACCTTTAAGAGCATCTTGCTTAGATGTTAATCTTTATTACTAGGATCTCTTTTAGGCAATTTCGAAAGCTTGGGTTCGCCCACCGATTTGGTATTTGTTCCACCAATATTGGTGAAACCCGTGAATTCGACGTCTGAAAAGATGCTTGAAACTGGGTCTAACTCGAGTTTGTCCTCGGTATCACGAGGCATCGCCGATACCCCGCTTACGTAATTCAAGGCCAAAGTATCGGTTTCCCCCAGGTAGTAGCGTCTGATGTACCATTCCACGTCTGAATCGGGTGCGATCATGATCAAAACGGGATGCCCGGTTTTGAACTGAATCTCATCAATCACCTTGTAGTTGGTGGGGTCGGGTGTGGCGATGATCAGTCGCACCTTACCGCGGATTTCTCTCAGCCCAATCGGTACCACCCTTTGAGCCCGAGCTGTTGCCAGGCTCACAAGGGACAAAAGATCCTTGGTGATTTTAGCGCTATCCAATTTCGACAAATCAATAATGGGGAGTCGAAGGGCTTTTGCCAAGACCTGACAGAGCTCGATCTCCTGTATGAACCCGAGTTGAATGAAGCATTGTCCAATTCGTTTGTCCCATTTGCGCTGAAAGGCGAGAGCGGCTTGAAGCTGAAGCTGGTCGATCTTTCCCTCTGCTATGAGCAACTCTCCGAGTTTCAGCTTCGCCATAGGGTCATCATATTCATTCCATACACTGTACGGAAGTAAAATTGAGTTCAGCGCGGCCCCAAGTTGAGTTTACGTTGCACTCAGTGGGTTTAGAATCCTTAAACAGGCATATCCACTCACGACCGTCTTGCCTCTCAAGTTTGCGCTGATTTGTACTAGGACTCCAAGAAACTCTGGAGCTCCTTACCTGAAGAGGAAATCCAAAGATGAATCTTAGCTCTTCTGCCCATGAGATCTTCTGCATCTCTCCAAAGAGTGGATGTTGCAAGATCGAGTCGCTGCCCCTCACTGTCGTCATCCCAGAAACATGATCGGTCGATAGAGTGACACTTCCTGATGTCTGACCAAAAGGGTTTAGCAGGAGTAGGTCCAATGAGGGTTTCAAAGAGCGATTGGAAAACCTCATTTTGAAGTCGGTTCGGAATGATTCCTGGCGATCACTAACACTGACCCAACCTCGGCCCTCACAGGCTTGGTAGCTATTGACCGCCGTCAATTCATCAATGGGTCGCCAGTCCACAACGTTAATGCGAGAGGCGCACGACTGGACGCTTAAGCTAATTAGAATGACTGGAGTCAAGCGAGACAATCTTTGTCCGCACTCTGTCCTGAACTGCCTGAGTCTCAGCATCCATTTGTTCATTCTTCGACAGAGTATCTGGAGTGTTCACTTTTGACCACTCCATGATCTGTCGGTAGACGACCAACGCTTCCTGATCTCTTCCTAGCTTCTTATAGGTATCTGCTAGATGTTCCAAAATCACAACTTGTCCCGGTGAAAGCTGATTGGCTCTTTCAAGTAACTTCGCCGCTTTGCCGTATTTACCCATCTTGAAGTAAAGCCATCCCAAAGAGTCTACGATGAAGCCATTCTCGGGAGCCAGTTGCGCAGCCTTTGTGAGTAATGTTTCGGCCTCCGATAGATTTGTCCCTCGATCCACAAAGCTGTAGCCAATATGATTGAGAGCATGCGGATTGTTGGGGTTGATTTGGATCACCTTTCTCATCGTGCTGACCGCAGCATCAAAGCTTCCCGACTTGTCTTGAAAAACTCCGAGCATAAACAAGATCTTTTCATGATCTTTGACTTCAGTGGCAGCTTTCAAAAGAAGTCTGAGCCCTTCTTGAATTTGATTCAACTGATCATGTTGCTGGGCGAGAGCTAGGATGATCTCCGGCTCCTGATTGCGTTGATTGTACGCAGCTTTTAGAACCTCCAGCGCCTCTTGAGGTTTATTCAGCCGCTGATTGAGAATCAATGCCGTCTCTAGTACGGCTTCTTGATAATAATCGGAATCGGAGCCCACAAGTTTGTATTCCACCACAGCCTTTTGAAACTCATTGAGCTCAACATGGACGGCCCCAAGATAGAATGAGATTCTGTCTTGAGCCACGTCTTTGCTAGACTTCAACTGAACAAAAATCTTTTGCGCATCCTCATATTGCTCAAGTTTGAAGTGAATGAGTGCGGCGCGCAGTTGGCTCGCTGAATCCGACGGGTTCAGGGCCAGATAAAGTTTGAGATAGTTGAGCGCTGTTTGAAAGTCCTCAACAATCAGGGCTAGATTGATGAGTTTTTGATAGAGCTCTTCATCTGCCGATCCGTTTTCAACAGCTGTTTGATAAACCTTAAAGGCTTCTTTGATGTTACCTTCGAGTTCGAGTTGTAGCCCAAGAGATCGGGCGGCTGCGTTAAAGTCTGGTCGGATTTCGAGAGCTCGACGGAATGATTTCTTGGCAGCTTCTCGGTTCTGAAAGATGCTGTGAACCTTTCCTAAGAAGTAGTGTGCAATCTCGTCATTGGGGTCTCCCTTTAGATAGGTCTCTAAAGTGGATATGCATTCCTCATACATCTTAAAGTCAGCAAGAAGTGCAACTTTCGAAAGAATCATTTCCCTGACTTTCATGAAGTTGCTGTCGTCGCGATAAAGACTGGTGGCTTGATCCATAGCCTCGAGAGCGCGCTTCATATCAAGCTCTTGAGCTGCGATGCGTGAGACGAGCAAATGGAAGTCCACATTTTCGCCCTGGAGAGGAGCAATGTTCTCGATGAGAGACTTGGCTGCTTCAATTTGTCCCATTTCAACGAGTTCTTGAGCCTGCTTCAAAAGGAGTGTCGTCGAGGACGGATCCAAATGGTAGGCATTTCGGAAGTGCTCCAAGGCAGCACGGGGGTCCTTCTCCATGCTGGCCAAAGTGCCGAGAATGAAATGATAGTATTTTTGGGAATCTCCGCTGCCCTCATGCAGATTCGCCTTTGCAAAAACCAAAGGCATCGCAAGAGCGATAGTGACAGCACAGCCTAGCAATCTAATGCGCAAAGTCGTCCTCCCCAAATACCCAACGAACCCTAACACCATTTTACGTCGGATTGCGCCATCCCACAATTGAGGCGGGTTTGACGCGCCCAGAGGCCTATTAGAGGCTTGTTTTCAGGTGCTGCGGGGCAGAAATAAAGAGGCCGTTGTGAGCTAAGGGAGAAACTCACAACGGCACCTAGGGAGTAATAAGAGTTAGGGGTAACTCCTGAGCCTTTGGCCCAGGATAGACCATTCATTTGCAAGTGAAGTGCCAGCGCAGGGGCTTAGCAAGTGTCTGACTTTCTTGGGATTTGAGGGGATTATTGGCAGCCGCTCTGCAAATCTTGCGAGCTAAGTGCAGACAATTTCTGCACTACTTGCTTGTGACGGGGGCTTTTTGCACAGGTTACTGACAGTTGTTTCGTTCTTTTTCGCAGAGTCTTGAGACCTGGGCGGATGCGTTGACTTTGACCACAGCCCAAAACTTCTGATCAGGATTGTATTGGTTGCAGTCATCAGAGTCAGGGAACTTGAGCCTGCATGCCTCAAACCATTCGGTTGTTTCACCCTCGCCTGACAGGATGACTTCATCGGTAAACTGACAGGCTTCAAGAATGAAAAACCGGGAGTAGCAGCCGGATTGACATTCGGGGACGAGCGCTTTTGCTTTTTCCCGTGCTTGGTCACAGGCCATATCGCGAGCCGAATTTTTTGCGATGTATTCAGCGGTATCTCGGCTGCCGTTAGTAATGAAGCCGGCATATCCCGACGCTGAGCTTGAGGCGCTTGGTTGTTTGCACTTTCGAAACCAGTCAAAGAGATCGCACTCGAGCAGTTTCGATTGCTCCTCGATATCCTGGTAAAGACGTTCTGGGTAAACGTTGAGCTCAAGGGCTCCTACGTTCCGGGATAAAAAAGACGACATTAAACAAAGAGCAACAATCAACCTCTGCATCGCTTCACCTCTTCAAATCCTCCCTACTCGCAAAAACCATGCCGTTTGCTTGGCTGATAAAAGGGGAATTGAGTGGGGTTTGCCGTTAGGCAGGCTTGTTCCCGGGGAATTCCCTCCGCAGTCTAGGGGCTCTTGTGATCAAGAGCCCACAAATTTGCGATATCGACCGCCCTCGTTCTGACAATGTCATTTTGGAGAAGATTCGATTCCGACTCTCTCCAAGTGGGCGTCTGATTTTCAAAATTCAATCGTGCAAACTCGCTTAACTCGATAACTCTTTTTCCCTCGGTGTTAGCCGCCTCTTTGGATTTTGAGGCGCTCGGCTGAGTTGCGGGAATGGCTCGTGCTTCCCCGAGATATCGGGGCAAATCCTCCATTCTCTGAAAGCAATAGCTTTTGAGAGTCGATTGATCTTCAGGATTGCAAAGCTTTTCAGCCTCATCTCGCCATTTTCGCCATTCTGAATTTTGAATCTCAAGATCTGGTGTGAGGCCCTTCATTTGAATGTTTCTGCCGGATGGTCCGAAGAAACGAAAAGTGGTCAGTTGAATCAGTCCATCAAAGGCTGAGCCTACGCCCAGAGAGATAGACTGCTGGCCAATCCCTTTTCCGAATGTTCTTTCGCCAATAACGGTTGCTCGACCTGTTTCTTGAAGCACTTGAGTCACAAGCTCAGAGGCTGACGCAGAAGCGTGATTGACAATAACAAAGAGTGGATTTTCAAAACGATGTGCCGAAGGTATCGGATACAAAGGTGTAGAAGAATGCTTTGTTTCAATCGTTCCTACCCGCTGATAAGGCACAAACAATCCGAGGAGGGAGAGTGCCTCGTCGAGCGAGCCTCCGGGATTAAACTGCAGGTCCAGAACAATAGCGGGAGACGGCGCCTTCCTCTCCGAAGGATTGACTGAGGATCTGGTTTTTTCCCATTCACTCTGAATTCTCCAGATTTCTTGAATGAGTTGATCTGTTGTTCCGGGCTGAAACTTGAAAATTCGAATGAAGGCGGCATCGCCCAGCAGCTCACCGCGAACGAGTGGTTCCGATCGCTCGAACTCTTCCACTTCAAAGCCGACAAGGTCCACCTCAGTTGTAGGCGAAGTGGGGTCGCCAGGCTTGGATAGAATGCGAACTGTCATTGATTTTTCTTTACTCGCATACAAAGAGCGTTTCAAAAACTCAGAGCTCATGCCTCGAATAGGTTGCCAAGCGCCATCAATCTCAATCGCAGAGACTTGATCGCCAGGTGAAATCGAATCAATCTGAGGGGCCACCGCCTCAACAGTGACGAAGTCGCCCAGTGGCTTCCCATAGGCCACATTTGCGTCGATGGCAAATTTCACTCCATAAGAATAGAGCGAAACATCTGACAGCGAGGAAAAACGACTAAAGAAATCGAGCCGAGAAACAAACGTCAGCAGAAAAATTTTAAAGATCGAATCCGATTGTGCCAGATTGAATCTCGATTTGGCATCTTCTGCAATGAAGGAGCTTAAGCCGGGTAGTTGAGCCTGCGATTCATGAGGAGCATCATCTGCATCGAGATTGTGAACCCCTTGAAAGATTGGGTTTGCTGCACGCAATCGGGCGATGATAGCGAGGTCTTCGCAAGTAGAGAGTCTCTCAGAATCCGGTCCCGAGCCTTCATTCAATATCTCCGACCGTATCTCTGTCGCAGCCTTTCGACTGAGGATGGGCATAGCGATCGCTAAAGTCGCACGAATGGCATCATGATAAATCTGGGGAAGATCCTCTTCGCTTGCAGACAGATGAGATTGCAATGAGTACTCCACTGCTCGATTGAGAGATTCGCAGTACGACTCGCCCTCCGCCCCAAAAACTTTCTCCAAGTTTGAGGGAGCCGATCCTCCGCAAGAGCCCACATAAAAAGACAAAACAATTGAAAGTGGCCCGTAGTAAAAGCGGGTCTGTGGTCTGATCATCAGAGGCTTTTAGCAGTGTACGGCCGCCTTCAAAAGGGGGCTCATAAGATAATGAATTGATTATGGTTTCGCTGAGATTCGACTTCGCCAGTGCGCGACAACGGCGAACGGATCGACGTCATGGTCTTCGGGAAACGCTGATCGAATAATCTTAAGCTCTGCAAGTTCCGCTTTCATCAGGTTGAGCAGCTCATGTTCCTGCGGGATGACTCTTACTACCTCGGGCCGATCAACGGGGCTATTGTCTGGGTAGCGAATCACGACGGCCATTGATTGATCACTCAGCATGACTAGGCTGCCCACGGGATACGCTCCCATCGCTGTGACGAAGGCCTGAAGAAGGGTTGGATCAAAAACGGTCCCAAAGCCTTGCGACATCAGCTTCAAAGCGACATCGGGAAGAACTCGGCGTTGGTAGATTCGATCCGTGGTCATGGCATCAAATGTGTCTGCAATGGCGACAATTCGACTGAAGGGATGCAGGTGAAGTTTTTTAGCGACAGTGGGGTAGCCCTTCAAATCAAATCTTTGATGATGTTCAAACGCTGCACTCAAACGTCGCAGACCCTGCAAGTTGACGGGCTGATTTTTCGCAAAGGCGGCAAGGGCCTCGGCTGGATGTGACTGCATAACTGCCAACTCATTGGCGGTGAATTTCTGTGCCTTGTTCAAAACTTCGATTGGAACGTGCAGTTTCCCGATGTCGTGGAGAAGAGCGGCCCATCCAAGTTCGACAAGATGTGAGCCGTCTAGTCCCAGCCGTTTCCCGAGCGCAACAGAAAGTCGAGCCACATTTAAAGAGTGCAGATAGGTATACTCGTCATATTTCTTTATCAATCCGAGCGTTTGCAACTCAGCCTCGAATTGAGTGATGTTGCATTCGAAGATTGAAAGTACATCGCGCTGGATTGCTCGACTCATCAACTTATCCCTCCCTGACCTTGAATGATTCGCTCAGCGAGTTGAGAGAGGTCGCCCTTGAGGAACTTGAGAACACTCTTCATAAACTCTCGGGTCTCTGAGGTCGGATTTTCTGAGAGCGTATGGATGATGATTTTTTGAAGATTTTTTTGCGGATTAGAATCTTTCCAAACAAACAGCTTCGGTCGAAAGAAAGATTTCAGCTCATCATAAGCATTGCGGCTCGAGGCTCTAACAAGCGCTAGTATCCACAACCTTTGAATCTCAGAAGCATCTTGGCGTTTGGTGCTTTGATTGAGGCTCTTTAGCACTCTTTCGAAGTGAGCAGGTCGCCAATGGGGGAGTAGCCATTGGAGCAAAAGCTTCTGAATGGCTGCATCAGATCGGAAACAGATTTCAATCATCTCATCCGGATTTTCATGGGTTCGGGCACTGATGAGCTTGAGTGTTTGAGGGCCTGCTGGAGTGGTCAAGAGCGAGTCTAGCATTTCGATAAGTCTTGATGAGGGCAATGTATCAAACACTCTCATCCAGTTGTTGAGCTCAAAAACTTTGGGATCGTAGGCGCTGATGATTCGCACGGTCCGTTGAACATCAAGCCAGTAGGCGGCCAGAGCATCTCTATGTTCTTCTGAGATCTGCTTCGCCTTGTTTAGCTGTCCATACTCGAGACAGACCGCCATGACGTCGCCAATCAACATCGACCATGTCTTTGCGTCGTTGATCAGGCCATAGCTTCGGTACTCGTTAAGGATGAAGCTGAATCGATGAAGTGTATCCGTGGGTGTCTCTGTTTCAAGCTCTCGAATAAAATTCATGGATGCAGATAATGAAACTCCGATCGGCCCTTCCATCAGCGGTACGGAGGGCCGCAGCGTTTGATTGGCTCGAAGATTTTCAATCCGCTCAAAGAAGCATTGAATGAGTGCTATTCCTGAGTGTGGGTCAACTTCATCCCACTGGCATTCATTCACTTTTACGCTATCTGGATCCGCAAGGTAGGATTGCTCGTATCCGAGAATTCGGGAAGACCAGGCATCAATCAAAGCTGTATCCTGAGTTCTAAACTCGATCTTCGAGCAGCCAAAACCCTTGAGAAAAATCAAAATGGGCCATTCGTCGAGATTCACAAACTGGCTCGAGCCTTCTCTTAGCATTAAAGACTCTCGAAGATCCAAGCAGGACACTTCTGTTGAGCTCAAACTCGACTCAAGACCGAGTAGTTTGTAGGGGCTGCCGTCAGTCACTCTCTCTATATTATCATTGGTATGGCGCAATGGTGCTGGGGGCAAATTTGCGGCAGCTCTTTCCTTAAACTGGCCCGTCGACCTAAAGGCCCTGTTGGGATAAACCCAAGTTATGAAATCTTTCAGCGGCGCCCCAGGCCAATCAGTAGTCGTAGCTCTTGATGATGAATGGAAAAAATCAAAAATTTGGATCAAGCGCCTTCGAAAACAGGTCTGGGGATTTAAAGTGGGCAGTATTCTTTTCGCTGAGCGAGGGCCGAGTGTTGTTGAAAGTATTCTTAAAGAGGGGCACCGCGTTTTTCTTGATTTGAAATACTGTGATATTCCGAACACTGTAGAGAAGTCTGTGAAGACGGCATTCAGTTGGGGGGTTAATCTGTTAACCGTTCATGCTTCGGGTGGGCGACCCATGCTTGAAGCTTGTGCGCAACATCAGTCAAAGAATCAAAAAATTGTGGCGGTGACAGTGTTAACGAGTCTTGAGAGGAAAGATCTAAAGGAGTTGGGGATCGATCGAGATCTTTCTGAGCAAGTGAAAGCTTTGGGTCAGCTTGCTCTTTCTTCGGGAGTAGCCGGTCTTGTTTGCTCTCCACTTGAGGTGCGCATGCTCCGCCAGCGCTTTCCTGGAGCCTACCTGGTGACTCCTGGAGTTCGAATCGCTCAATCCCATGATCAAAAGCGAACGGCAACTTTGACAGAGGCTTTAGATTCGGGTTCATCTTTAGTCGTTTTAGGGCGGGCATTAACAGAATCTAAGAATTGGGAGTCAACATGGGCTCAACTTATCAGCTCTTCGGAAGAAATGTTCTCGAAGAGGCGCTCAGTCAAAAAGTAACCATCAAAGAGGTCTTTGCGGAGAACGATGCTGCTTCTCGTTGGGTCGATGTCCTTTTGAAGAAGTACGGTCTTCGACTAGCTGTGAAGCCGCATCTTCCTAGTGCCCTGCGAAATCAGTCCCATCAGGGAATTGTGTTTACATGTGCACACGATTTTTACCTGAGTCCCAAGTCGGTCAGCTTCGCGAAGATGAAGCGGATTGTTTTGTGTAATCATCTGGAGGACGTTCAAAACTTAGGTGCGCTCGTGAGATCGGCTGCAGCCTTTGGAGTTGACCTATTGGTTCATGAAGAGCGTCGCTCGGCGGAGTTGACGGCTGCGGCTGTCAAAGCCTCCGCGGGGCAAGCCTTTCGATTGAAGTTTCTCAAGGTGTCCTCATTGGGGTCCTGTTTGGCCGATCTTAAAAGGGAGGGTTTTGAAACAGCTGCTTTGAGTGCTGGCTCCTCTCAATCTATATATAGATGGAATCCAGCCTCGAAATGGGCTGTTGTCGTTGGCTCTGAGGGCTCTGGTGTTCAATCTTCGGTTCTTAAGTCGGTCGATCAGATCCTTGAGATACCAATGTCTCAAGGGGTTGAGTCCCTCAATGTGGCTCAAGCGGGATCAATTTTGCTCAGTTGGGCATTTTCTGGACAAGACTCTCGTTGATCCACAGAAAAAACTGAGATAACTCCTTTGAGTATATTTTTGTTTCGTGCTGGCGTAGCTCAGCTGGTAGAGCAGCTGATTTGTAATCAGCAGGTCGCGGGTTCGAATCCCATCGCCAGCTGAATTTTGAGTAGACGTCTTTTTCCGGGTTGGTGTTTCTGATGCCGAGGCTCCAAACTTCGCCCTGATTCGGATTAAGATGGAAGACAAAGTCCCGCTTCAGGACTGTCTTCAAAAGAAATAGGTGTCATTGCTACGGTGGCTCCATCGGCGCGGGAATAGCTCAGTGGTAGAGCACCTGCCTTCCAAGCAGGGGGCCGTGGGTTCAAATCCCATTTCCCGCTCCATTTTTGACATAAGACTAGGCCAAGAGCCTACGAAACCGTGGAGAGGTACCGAAGTGGCCAAACGGGGCAGACTGTAAATCTGTTGGCGCGAGCCTTCGGTGGTTCGAATCCACCCCTCTCCAGATTTTTTGTAGGGTGCCCAGGTAGCTCAGTTGGTAGAGCACATCCTTGGTAAGGATGAGGTCACCGGTTCAATCCCGGTCCTGGGCTCCATTTGAGGTAGGTCAGTAGCTCAGTTGGTAGAGCATCGGTCTCCAAAACCGAGGGTCGAGGGTTCGAATCCTTCCTGGCCTGCATTTTCAGGGGTTTTTTGGTTGATCTAGCGCTCTAAACTGAGTGTAAGGTCTGTGTTTACTGCTCCCCAACAGGAGTTTTGAAGCCGCGTTTTTTAAAGACGTATTTTGAGAAAAGGATTGGAGCCTTGGAAACAAGTTATAGAAAATTTACTGTTCTCGCGCTTTTGGTTCTTAGTGCTTTGTTTGGCTATTTGTTTTTCGAAGCTTTGACCGCAGTGCTTGATGCATTTCGTTTGACGACAACAGTCACATCTTGGGTTGGCAACTATTCCTGGAATGTCGTTGGTGGCGTTGCAAGTACAGCGATTGCGCTGATGGGCTTCGTTGTTGTGGCCAATAATGCCAAGGCCGTCGGTTTTGGTGACGAGGTTTTTGCTGAGGTTAAAAAGGTGACTTGGCCAGGCCGCCAAGATACGACCCGCTCAACAATTGTTGTGGTGATCATGGTGACGATCGCTGGAGTGTTTCTTTTGATCGTCGATAACCTGTGGAATTGGATTTTCCAGAGACTTCTCTTTTAGCGAGTGATTTATGGCAAAGCAGTGGTACGTCGTACATGTCTATTCCGGTTTTGAAGCGAAAGCTAAAGAGGCTTTGCTCGAGCGTATTCGTCAAAACAAGATGGATGAGAAGTTCGATGAAATTCTGATTCCGGCAGAGACAATTGTCGAAGTGAAAAAGGGCGAGAAGCGCTCTAAGTCAAAAAAGTTTTTCCCGGGCTATATTTTTGTGAAGATGGAGCTCAACAACGAAACTTGGCAGCTGGTGAAAAATACTCAGCGAGTGTCTGGTTTTGTTGGTAACGGAACGAACCCTCCCGCTGTTTCAGAAGAAGAAGTTCTTCGAATCACTCAGCAAATCAAAGAGGGCAAAATGAAGCCCAAAGTAAATATTGAGTTTGAGAAGGGTGAGAGCGTTCGAGTGAAGGAAGGCCCCTTTGCAAATTTTGCCGGAGTGGTGGATGAGGTTAATTCTGAAAAAGGCCGGCTGAAAGTTTTGGTTAGTATCTTTGGTCGATCGACACCGATCGATCTTGAATTTGGACAAGTAGAGAAAGCATAAGTTGAGGTAATTTTATGGCGAAGCAAATCACAGCAAACGTAAAGCTTCAAATCCCGGCAGGGAAGGCAAACCCAGCTCCTCCGGTTGGACCAGCACTTGGTCAGCATGGTGTCAACATCATGGACTTCTGCAAGCAGTTCAATGCGAAGACCCAAAAGATGGGTGAAACGATCGTCCCTGTTATCATTAGTATCTATAACGATCGTACTTTTACATTCATCATGAAGAGCCCGCCTGCTTCTGTTCTTTTGAAGCAAATGGCCAAAGTGGAATCCGGCTCACCAACTCCTAACCGAGTGAAAGTGGGCAAAGTGACCAAGGCTCAAGTAACAGAAATCGCCAAGATTAAAATGCCCGACCTCAATTGCTACACAATTGATAAGGCTGAATCGATGGTTCGAGGAACCGCTCGTAACATGGGTATCGAGATTGTTTAGGCAGAATAGAGGACTATAAAATGCAAGCAGCAGTTGATTTTGATTGGATTAAA
>CAZZLQ010000047.1:0-19129 GCA_964655245.1 uncultured Bacteriovoracaceae bacterium
AATAGCAATGGATCGGCATCTCAGCAAGAGGCTTAAGTACAATAATTGTTTGGTCGATCCGCGGCTGTCTAAATCCGGAAAAAATTTCACGATTCATGCATTCAGCTGCTAAAGCTCATGTAAAATTTACACAGCCTTTTGGAGTCTCTCTAGATGCTTGATTTGTATTTTGCCAGTTTGTTGTGGAGGGTCTTGAGACTGATATCCAGCATCTTGGCAGCTTTCGTTTTGTTCCCATCAACAAAATTGATTGTATGAAACAAAAAGTCTCGCTCCACATCTTCCATGGTTTGTCCCAGTCGGAAAGAAACCGTCGGCGTCTTCTCTGCCTTCGTCGTCAGAGTTTCAGGAAGGTCGGCTACATCAATGTATTCGCTAGTACAAACAATCACAGCGCGTTCAAGAGTGTTCTTCAATTCGCGCACGTTACCAGGCCAAGAATATTTTTTGACGATATTCAGCGCTTCTCGAGTGAGGCCCTTTACTTGTCGATCACACTTCAAATTGAATTCTTCGATAAAGTGCTGGGCTAGTAAGGGGAGATCCTCGGAACGTTCACGAAGAGCTGGCATTTTTAGTGAGAAAACATTCAGTCGATGGAACAAGTCTTCTCGGAAGCTTCCTTCTTCGACGGCTTCATCGAGATTCTTGTTTGTCGCTGTGACCACTCGAACATCCGCTTGAACTTCGTTCTTTCCGCCCTCGCGATGAAACGAGCCGAACTCCATAAATCGAAGCAGCTTCGACTGAAGGTCGAGCGATAGCTCCGAAACTTCATCAAGAAAAATAGTTCCCGTATCGGCAAGTTCGATAGCGCCGCGCTCCGTCGAAGTACTTCCATTGGCTGAAACTTTCTCTGCGCCAAACAGCTCGGCCTCCAGCAAAGACTCTGGAATGGCGCTGCAGTTGATCACAATATAGGGCTTATCCTTACGCTTTGAATTTTGGTGTACGGCTTTGGCAACAAGTTCCTTACCAGTGCCGGCTTCTCCAGAAATCAGAACGGGGGCGGAGGTGGGGGCGATCATCTGGATCTGCTTAAAGATGGTTTTCATCTGAGGCGTTGAGCCGTTGAGTTTTCCAAATGTTCCGAGTCGACGCACTTTGTCCTTGAGGACAATGAGCTCCTGATCAATCACGAGACGCTTAGAAAGATTTTCCAGAAGAATCTTCAGTCGAACGACATCGAGAGGCTTTGTAAGAAAGTCATAAGCCCCCTTTTTGATCGCCTCAACGGCGGTGTCAATGCGGCCATGAGCGGACATAAAGATGACGGAGATATTTTGAAGTAGCTTCGCCTCACGAGCCGTCTCAAGAAGGGACATTCCATCCATTTCGGGCATCACAAGATCCGTCAGTACAACATTGGGCTGAGACTTTCGAATCATCTCAAGCCCCTGTTTTCCATCAGCAGCAAGCATGACCTCATAGCCCCAGGATTCAAGAAGATCCTTAAGACCCTCTCGAGCATTGTCCTCATCGTCGACAACCAGAACTCGCATTTTCGCCACTTGAGTAGCTGTCACTTTGATCATGTCCCTGCTCCCGGAAGCGAAATTTCAAATCGAGTGCCTTTGTTCAAATCGCTTTTCATTTTGATTTCACCGCCGTGATCTCGAACAACTCGACGAACAATCGTCAGGCCGAGACCTGATCCTTTGGCCTTTGTCGTGAAATACGGATCAAAAATTTTATCCTTTGTCGAAGGATCAATTCCAACACCCGTATCCTCAACAATGATTCTGACTTGAGTGCCTTCAACTTCCGTCTTCACCGTCAGAGTTCCTCCGCGAGGCATTGCTTGGGACGAATTCAGCATCAAATTAAGCAGTGCTTGCTTGAGCTGATCGGGACTCCCAAAAAGCGGAGGAACCTCATCAGAGAGATTCAGAGAAAGTTGAATCTGGTTCTGCTTGAACTCCAAGTGAAGAAAATCGAGCAAATTTTGGATCACAGGATTAATCTTGAATCGCACTTTCGTAGACTCGGAGGGGTTCGCAAAGTCGAGGAAACCTCGCAGGACTTTATCAAGTCGCCGGATTTCACCCTCAATCGCTTCGACATATTTTCGAGCACGGCTGGCGTTCTGATGCTCGGGATCTGACTTGGTAAGCTCCACGATTGTTGAGCGAAGAGTTTCCAAATTGATGATGATAGAATTCATCGGGTTCTTCATCTCATGCGCTAAAATGGCGGAAAGTTCCCCCAAGGTACTTAACCTGTCTTTGTCTTCTCTCTCCATTCCTTGCCCTTATGCCCTTCAACTTGATATAAATGAGACGTGATTGGTTTCAGATTTTTACGGGCCTTGTTTAGGCCGATTTTGGAAAGTACGCAAGGTCCTGTAAGTCTTGGATTTTTGCTGGTTTTGGCGGGCTGTGCGGCCCAGGACGCCCAAAGGCTCTATACGAGAGCTCAAAAGCAGCTTCTCGAGGCTCAGGCCTCACATTCTTCGGATAAGCGATTGGGGGAGGCCCAGGAAGCGTTTAAGGCCGGGGAAGACGCTCTTTCGGAGGCGATTTTTGATAAGGCTCATCGAAGCCTCAGGCGATCTCTTAAGATCACAGACGAGATTCTTGGAGGTTCCAGTCGAAGTCATTCTGCGGCCAGCGCCTCCGAATCTTCGGCCGAGGTATCGGCATCGCGTCTAAGCTTGCCGGCTCCAAAGGCTGTGGGATCATCAAGCGCCGCTGCTCAGAGTTCATCTTCTCAGGGTTCAACTGCGCGAGGGTTACCTCGAGATGCCTTGGCAAAGTACCTGGCTGGCAAGCGCGGCGTTCAGCAGATTGCACCACCACCTGTGGCTCCCGTTGAGTCGGCTGCTCCTGTTAACGCGGCTCCTGCTGCGGCAGTGGCGGCTTCTGCGCCAACATCTTCAGAGACAACTTCAGAAAATAAAGTTCAAGCATCGAGCCCTGAAAAAATGCCCCAAGCCTCCGGTGAGGGCGTTGTGACGTCCTCCGCGGCACCACTGGATAAGATTAAGCCCTCAGCGCCTGCAGAGACTGCTGCTCCTGCTCCAGTTCCTCCTTCTGTGCCTGCACCAGCTCCGGCGGTAGTGAAGGCTCCCGCTGCTCCGGCTCCAAAGCCGGCAAGCCCTCAGGGGGGGCGTCGTGAAACAGCGGCTAGTGCCTTAGGCGAAAAGCCCATGACCAAAATTCCTGGTGCATTGAGATTCGGTCCTCAGGAGGTTTCGCTTGATGCTGAGACGATGATGAACCTCAATCAGACCAGCAAATTTTTAGCAGAAAATCCCAGCACGACTTTGGTGCTGAGAGGGTTTTTGGGGCCTGGCGAAAGCGCAGCTCTCATTGATTCGCGTTATGAATCTGTTCGTGCCTATTTGATTGGGAAGGGTGTTCCTGAAGATCAAGTTCGTCTCGATACTCGTCGCCAGGCTGGCGCGCGCAGTGAATTTGAAATGTTTCTTTTGGAGCATTGATGGCAGTTAGGGCCAAAGAGATTAGAAAATTGCCGTCGGCTCTACAGATTTTGTGGGAAGATGGTCGCGCTGTTCAGGTCGAAGGAGCTTGGCTACGGGCCCATTGCACCTGCGCTGTTTGTCGTGAGTTTAAGAACCCGCCTGACTATTCAGACCCTCGTTTTGAGCGGTCTTGCCGAATCCAAGCTTTGGAGCCAGTGGGTAACTATGCCCTTGGAATTACCTTTGGCGACGCCCACAAAAGCATCTTTGCATTTGATCGCTTATCCGAGTACAAAGCCTAGGGCGATCAATCATGGAAAAGAAGGATTCTCTACAAGAACTCGGCCTCGTGCCGGGCAAGCACTATGAGATGAGAGACCTGCGGGTGCCGGTTGTTCAGGCCGATCTTTACACCACTTTAGGGCGTCGATTGTTTGATTTGTATCAAAAATACAAGGTCGAGAAAGCGGATCAGCGCGAGATCGAAGGCATTGTTTATGTTCTACAAACCTTTGTGAATGCTCGTCGCAAACCTTCCTTGTGGAAGCGCATTTTGAGGGCGGGGCGATGAATCTCAACAATTCTGGTGTGAAAGAGAACTCAAGAGACTGGTGGGCTCAGCGATATGAATCATCGTCCGGATATTTGTACTCAAAGGAGCCGTCTCAGTTTTTGATGAGTTATCTTGATCTTCTTCCGACCGGAGCCAAAATTTTGGAAATCGCGTGTGGCGAGGGAAGAAATGCTGTGGCTCTTGCGCTGAAGGGCTATCAGGTTACAGGAATTGATTTCTGTCAGACAGCTTTGGACCGCGCTCAGCGGTTGGCGGATGAGTCAAAGGTGAAGATTAATCTGAAACTTCAGGACTTAGACTTTTTTATTCCTGAGCTTTTGAGTTTTGATGCAATTGTTTCGGTTAATTTTAAGCCGGCTCTTACTTTGATGAAAAACTTATCTCGAGGCCTCAAACAGGGGGGCCATTTGTTTCTGGAGGCTCCTCTGATGGCGCTTGCGAAGCGCGATAAAAGTGTGGAGGCCTTTGAGTGTTTTAAGCCGAATGAGCTTTTGACATCATTGAACCCTCAATCCATGCAGTTACAGGTTTTGTTGTACTCAGAACTAAACGCAGATTCATGGGGCGAAAGCGCCGCGATGATCTGCAAAAAGACACAGTTGTTTTAGGAGGCACTATGAGCTTTTTGTTTGAAGCGAAGCAGCTATCCAAGCGCGATCGAGCCTATACGTTTGACGATGTTTTGTTGGTTCCCTGTCGATCAGCGGTTGCGAGTCGATTTCATGTGAGCACAGACGCTCAGTTCACCAAGCGGCATCAATTGAAGTTGCCGGTGGTCGCTGCCAATATGGACACAATCTCGGAATCGGCCATGTGTCTTGCAATGAATGAGATCGGTGCAACAGCGATTTTGCATCGGTTCATGACGATTGAGCAGCAAGTGGCTCAATTGAGGGCAGTGCGTGAAAAGTTCAAAGAGGGTTGGGGAACGCTCGCAGCCTCGGTGGGTGTGAATCAAGATTCGAAAGAGCGTGCCAAGGTGCTCGCCGATGCGGGTGCTCAGGTTCTTACCGTTGATATTGCCCATGGGCATTCTGAAGCGATGATTGAGATGGTTCAGTTTCTGAAAAAGGAATTCTCAAAGATTGATGTGATTGCTGGAAACGTCGCGACTCCCAAAGCAGCGGAGGATCTCATTCGAGCGGGGGCAGATGCGATCAAGGTCGGTATTGGGCCTGGCAGTATGTGCACGACCCGAATCATCACGGGTATTGGGATGCCGCAATTAACCGCGATTGCCGTTTGTGCAGAAGTGGCTCGAAAAGAGGGAGTTCCTGTGATTGCAGACGGTGGAATCAAAACGAGCGGGGATGCCATGAAGGCACTGGCTGCTGGAGCCTCAACCGTGATGGTTGGTAATGTATTGGCTGGATGTCTTGAAACTCCAGGAGAGTTGCACAATGGTCGAAAAGTTTATCGTGGAATGGCCTCTCGATCGGCTCAAGTGTCATGGCGGGGAGGGCAGTTGCCTGAGGGGATGGCTCCTGAAGGAGAATCAACGACGGTGGCCTGTAAGGGGCCAGCCCGAGAGATTGTTCAGGAGTTTGTGGGGGGGATTCGCAGTGGAATGAGTTACCTGAATGCCACAAATCTACGGGAAATTTACGAGTTTGCCTCGTTTGTTGAGGTCTCCCCTAATTGCTTAAGGGAAAATGTTGCCCACGGCGTTCAGCCTCGGTAAGACATCGGCATTTGATGCGGCCTTAGCTCAGCTGTCACGCCCCCGGCGTGCAAAGGAGATAGAGAGCAGAATGCTCTATCCGGCTGAGGTGAGACCGGAAAATTTATAAAGATGCGGCCTTAGCTCAGCTGGATAGAGCATCTGGCTTCGAACCAGAGGGTCGGGCGTTCGAATCGCTCAGGCCGCGAATTTTTAAGGGCTTCCAAGGAATTGGAAGCCCTTTCTTTTTTTGATTTATGATCGAGCGCTCTTTGAGCCGGAGAACCAGCTCCAGAGTTTCATTCCTGCGACAAATGATGGCCAGAAGCTAAGCATCCCGAGTTTCCAAAGCCACTTCCAGCCGTAACGACAAGAGGTGGTGAGACGAAGATGGATCTTTGTTTTTGAAGCTGAAGAGTCGGAATCAAACCAAAACTGCAGTTTCTCAGGACGAAACAATCGGTTGCTGATGGCGTAAGAGCCATATCCATAAACAAGTTCTCGATAGCGGTTTCCCTCGATCTGAGTGATTTTGCCCGGAAGATTCAAAAGAGGTCCAAAGTGATTAGTGAGGACTCCGACTTCAAACTTCTCCGTCTTGAGGTGGGTCGCTGGATCAATGAATTCAACTCGGTAAGGGGGGATTTGTCCCTGGGTGAATGTCTTGGTTCGATTGAGATAGTCGGCAACGGCTTGGATATCAGCCTTCACATCAAAATGCAGATTGAACTCATCGCGTTCAAACTCGCGCGGGGCTTGCTGTGGAAAAACATCCACCTGATCGCCAGCGTGCGGAAGAGGGCTCTTTCGCTGTAAAACCTGGAAGGCTCTAAGGATAATCAAGGAGCTGATCGCGACACCTGGAATATAAAGACTCCATTCGTGATCGAGTCGCCAATGGGTAAAGAGCGCGATCACCGCTAAACTCCAAAGTACCACAATAGCAATCACTTCAGTGCGGTGGAGCCAGACAAAGATGGCTGCCAAGATTTGCAGCCATCCCGCGGCGAGCATTTCGTTGTGGCTTACGCCCCAAGAAAGATAGAGGCTCACAAGATTCTCGGAGGCCAACACCAGTCGAGTACCAAGAATCAAGCAGAGCAAGCTCAGCAGAAATCGAATCATTCAAATTAGGCCTTAGGAATATAGCCGTTACACCAACCCTTGGCTGCAACCCAGCGATTGGGAAACAAAGTGCAGCCGCCCTTTGCTGTTTCACCTGCTTGAGGTTGGTAAAGCTGACAGCTCGTGCAAACTTGTTTGGCTCCATCAGGTCCTGCTTTCTTGGCCCATACCTTGGTATCAACTTTGGAGGCATCAGCATGATAGCCAAGAGCCTTGGCAACGGGATCAGACTCTGTGAGATCTCCGCCTGTGGGTTTAGGCATTGATTGCGCTGAAATTTGGCGAGCCGCAAAGAGAGCAGAAATCGTGGCAATCGCTTTCATGGAAAAACTTCGTCGAGAAATCTTGGACCTGTTGAACATAGAGAACTCCTTTGTTGTTACTATATATCGATCGCCTCGATAGAAAAAGTTTGTGATGGTCCAAATGTCCCTTGCTCCAGTGTGTCATCGCTTGTTAGCCCAGGGAGTATGAAGCCAAAGATTGCAGTCATTTTAG
Organism: uncultured Bacteriovoracaceae bacterium; assembly: GCA_964655245.1. Lineage (GTDB taxonomy): Bacteria > Bdellovibrionota > UBA2394 > UBA2394 > UBA2394 > JBEIHI01. The sequence goes on from CAZZLQ010000047.1 coordinate 7,282, forward strand.
CAGGATGTGGATTTAAGGACGGTTCGGAGATTCGAGAGGCTGTTTTGGCTCTGACAGCCCTGAGTATCAATGGCGCCGAGTTTGAGTGTTTTGCTCCCGCCAAGGAGTTTGATGAGGTGAATCATTTGACCGGCGAACCAACGGGCAAGAAGCGAGATATCTTGCAAGAGGCGGCTCGAATTGCGCGTGGAAAGATTAGGCCACTTGATCAGCTCTATTCGGAAAACTTTCAAGGCGTGATGATTCCGGGGGGCTTTGGTGCCGCCAAGAATCTTTGCACTTTTGCGACGGAGGGCGCGAACTGTCGGGTTGACCCTCAGGTTGAGCGAGCTCTGGAGACATTCATTCGTGATCGAAAGCCGATTGGTGCAATTTGCATCGCTCCTGCGCTGGTCGCGAAAGCTTTCCAGAAGCATGGTGGAGTGAAGCTTACTGTCGGAGCCGAATCAGATGCCTCTCGAGCTATTGCATCGATGGGTTCAAAGCACATGGTGACTCGCCCCGACGAGATTGCCGTTGATTTAGATCATCTGGTTGTCACGACCCCGGCGTATATGTACGACGATGCTTCATTGTCGGATATCTTTACTGGAATCAGTAAGTTAGCTCGCCAGCTCGTGATTTGGTCTTCTTCGAAGTAGAAAGCTTCGACCAGTATTGTTGACTCTGCTTTTTGGGCAATGATAATTCCCGACTGAGCATTTGTTGCGTAAGGAGGTTCCTGTGTTGGGTTCTATTGTCATTTTTTTGAGTTTTGTTTCTGCTTCTCCCAAAGACCGAGCTGAGAGCAAGCATTGTCGATACCAGATATCGATTCTAAGTTCCGATCTTGCTCCTGCTGAGTCATTTGGTGTCGTGGAGTTAAAATCAAAGACTTTGCTTCTGCTGAGCCCCTGGCAAGATCCCCGAGGCTCTCATCATGGCTGGAAGGAAAGCAGGTTTGTTCTTTTGAATGAGGCTGGTGACGTAGAATCAAGGATTGTTGTTGAGCACGAGTTTGAGAATGAATCGCTTCCTTCGATTTTTTTGTGGCCGTCATCCAAGAAGAGCGGCGGGCCTAATCGACTGGTCTTCCTAAGTTCGAGGTCTCCTTTTCTCTATGTCGTGGAACTAAAGCAGGGGCAGACAGGAGTTTTGAAAGGTCGTTTGATGGAAATGGCCGAGGCGGTCCAATTTTGGATTTTTATAAAGACAAAGCTGGGACGTGATGCCGAGATTCCGTTGAAGTGGAATAACAGTATTCATACTTTGCCTTCGAGTGTGTGGGCCGGCCTTGGCAAAAAGAAGTTCCGCGCTCAAGTTTCACCTGACTCCAAGCGCATCTACAGCCGCCTTGAAATTAGTTCAGCCGACGGCGTGATTCAAAAGGACTTTTATGGAACTCGCTTCTCGGGTCTGATTGCTTATGAGGCTTCAGGTCGTCGTGATCTAAATGTCATTCTGTTTCAGAAGAGCCCCTTTGAGGGTCCAAGCGAGCACCTCTTGTCTCGTATCCATCCCAGTATGCGAGATGATCGTTGGAAGTACAGTCGCACGAGGCTGATGGGCGTGTTTGGGGATGAAATCAAGGTTGGATACCAACCCAAGGGTCTCATTGAGTGGGCTCACCTCGCAGAGCTGAATGGATCCACTGTCTTGGTGATGTATGAAAGATCGATCAAGAATCTGCGCTCTGATGACAAATTGTCCGGCGATAAAGTGATGATCCTCAGTTTGGATGACTTCAGTGTAATCTCTGAGAACAAGTTCGATGGCGACCTAGATGCTCTCTTGTATCTGCGTGATCTGCACGGATTACTGCGAGCATTCCAGGCCGGAATTCTATCTCAGCACTAAGTTTTTAGGTGCTCAGCTCGAAGAGCTGGCCTCCGGTGATTCAGCTGAGTTGTCTAGCTTCTTTCGAGCCTTAAAGGTTTCATCGTATTGATGAAAGTGCTCAATTCTTCGTTCAGGGTAGGTCCAGCAGAAATAGTACTGACCGTTGTCAAAATCGACGGTCCAAAGGCCTTTGGCCAGGCCGCCCAGTCGATGCATGGTTTCCGCCCACTTCATGACAGAATCGTCATAGGCCGCCGATAGACTTTTGTACTGGTCTGAGGCTTTGTCGTGGAAATCAAGCTGGGCACTGATTTTCCCTGTTTCCCTGATAGCTTCTTCCGTATATTTTCGCAGCAGGGGAACGAGCCGATTGGCCTCGGCCAATGAAAAGCCTTTGCCGGGCTCGTCCTTGATGGAAAACAAATTGAAAATCTTAGCCATCAGCGGGGAGGCTAGCACAGGAGACTATGAAAACTCAAACGACGAGCAAGTCTGATTTCAAGGCACTCTTAAAAAATAATGACGATGTCGCGCGTCAGTTGCGCGTCAAGATATTGCAGATGATCCATTCTGCCAAAAGCGGACATCCTGGTGGGAGTTTTTCCGTCTTGGAGATTCTCATGACGCTGTTTGGCGATGTGATGAGATTTGATCCTGAGAATCCTGAGTGGGAAGACCGCGATCGTTGTATCCTTTCGAAAGGTCATGGCGTGCCTGCGCTCTATGCTGTTTTGGCCGAGTCTGGATTTTTTCCAAAGGACTGGTTGATGAGTTTGCGCCAATTAGGATCCCCGCTTCAGGGGCATCCGGATCGATTTCGAATGCCAGCTGTGGAAGCTGCGACGGGTTCTTTGGGCCAAGGTTTATCGATTGCCCAGGGCATTGCTTTGGCGGGAAAGGTCGATCGCAAGGACTACCGCGTTTATTGTGTGATGGGCGATGGAGAGATTCAAGAGGGTCAAGTTTGGGAGGCCGCGATGAGTGCTCCCAAGTTCAAGCTCGATAATCTGACAGCGATCATTGATTACAATCACGGGCAAATCGATGGGCGCACGGATGACGTGATGAATCTTGAGCCGTTGATAGATAAATGGCGTTCATTTAACTGGAATACGTTAGAGGTCGATGGTCACAGTCGTGACGATCTCAAGGTGGCGCTCAAGAAAACAAAAAAGGACTCGCCAACATTGATTGTGGCTCACACGATCAAAGGAAAGGGCGTGAGTTTTATGGAGGGTGGCATTGATTGGCATGGTGTGGCCCCGAATGACGATGAGTTAGCGCGTGCAATAAAGGAGCTTCAGAAGTGAAAGCAACAAGAGATAGTTTTGGTGAAGAGCTGGCGGCACTGGGGGAGATCGATCCTCGAATTGTTGTTTTGGATGCCGATCTGAGTAAGTCTACAAAGACTGATAAGTTTGCGAAGAAGTTCCCGGATCGTTTTTTTGAAATGGGAATTGCCGAGGCCAATATGATCGGCACAGCTGCTGGACTGGCGATGAGCGGAAAGACCCCGTTTGCTTGTAGCTTCGGATGTTTCATTACAGGACGATTCGATCAGATTCGAATGTCCGTTTCCTATAATCGCGCTAATGTCAAAATTATTGGAACCCATTCAGGAATTGCGATTGGTGAGGATGGTCACTCTCAAATGGGTCTGGAAGACGTAGCTCTGTTGCGTTCGCTTCCCAATATGTCAATTTATCAGCCCGCCGATGATGCTGAGACTCGAGCCGTCATTCGCTTTGCGGCCGCTGACAACGGACCTTGCTACATTCGATTAACCCGGCAAAAGCTTCCGAATTTGTTTGATAAAAATTATCAGTTTTTGCCTGGCAAGTGGACGACGATTTGTGAAGGCAAAGATGTCGCACTGATTGGATCCGGAGGTCTGGTCCACTCTCTGAAAGAGGCGAATGAAAAGATGGGAAAGAAGTTCACTGTTGTGAATGCATGCAGTTTGAAGCCCATTGATGAACGACTCATCATGCACCTCGCTGAAAATCATGATTTGATTGTGACAGCGGAGGATCATTACTCCATCGGGGGCCTTGGATCCGCGGTTGCCGAAATCATGGCGCTAGCGCCAGGACGAGCTGCACTACATCGAATTGGTGTGGAGAGCTTTGGGGAGTCAGGCACTCCGGAAGATCTCTATCGTCATTATCAGTTTGATACTGATGGAATGGTGAAGCGCTTAGAGCGATTACTCAGCGCTTAAGCTGCTTAAGCTTTTGCGATGGAGCCAAAACCGAATGACAGTTTGGAGTGCCGTTGCGGCCTTCTCTGGTTTGGAGAGGCGCCTCTGCAGGCCGTACCTCCAGTACTTCATGGCACCTTCTCGATAGATTGCAGCCATCATCTCTGGGACTAAGCAGGAGCTTTCAAACGGAAGCGCCTTTGTCCGAGCTGCTGTCGCTCGAGCAAAAAGCTCCTCCCGAATCACGGCTAAGTCATGAGGGTGGGTATTCGATATCGCGATGCCTCTTTCCTTGAGAAACATTTGAGGGATGAAAAACTTACGGCGTGCGATGTCCAGCTCTAGATCCCGCATGATGTTGATATATTGAACAAAGCGACCGAGTTGAATGGCATACTCGAGGGCTTGGTTGCTCTTCGTTCCAAGAATGCTAAGCACTCCCAGGCCAACACTGCCTGCGACATCAAAAATGTATTCCTCGAGGTCATGCCACGATTCAAAGATAAGGTCCGCTTCATTGAGGTCTCGACGGACTCCCCGCGTGATGTTGAGGAGAATCTGCGAGGGGAACTGAGCACGATCAAGCTCTCGCCTGAATCGATCCCAAAAGGGATGCCCAAGAGTCGGCTGGGCCCGAATCCATTCTTCAATGCCAGAAATCGTTTTGATGCGATCGGTGCGATTAGCTGGGCTTTCATCTGCAATATCGTCAACGAGACGGCAGAAGGCATAAAAATCACGAACTGCTTGGCGTCGAGGCGCTGACCAGATTAACACAAAGGCATTTTCAAAATGAGACTTTCCTCGAGCCCAGTCGTCAGGAGAGAATTGGGAGTCAAATGGGTTTAGGAGTGAATCCCAATCTAGTTCGTTCTGTTTCGAGATCGCTTTCGCTTTCGTTGCTTGCTCTGCCGAATCCCAAACGAGAGGTGATTTGTCTTGCTTATCTCCTTGCACGCTTAGGTGATACTCTGACTGATGCTGGTCGCTGGTCAACATCCGAGCGGCTTAAGTGGTTGAATGCTCTCGAGTCGGCTATTTTATCGAAGAAGCCCGAGGTGTGGATTTTTGATGGCTCTGTGGGATCGGTTTCAGCGAGTGAGGCTGAGCTGATTTTGAGTGCGTCGAGTTTACTCCAGGTCTACAGCCGCTTGGATTCTCAAAATCATTTAAGAGTGGATGAGCTTCTGAAGACTTTGTTTTCGGCCATGCGATGGGATTTGAATACTTTTGGGGCTGCCACCAACACATCCGCTGTTTGGGGGTGTCGCGATGAGACTACTTTTGATTGGTACTGCGCAAGCATTGCCGGCTGTGTGGGTCGGTTCTGGGTGCAGATGTTTTCTTTGGATTCCAGTTTTGAGATTCTGGCTGTTGAGTATGGGAAGGCTTTGCAGCGAATCAATGTTTTGCGCGATGCTCAAGAGGACTGGCAAAGGGGTCGCGCCTATTTGCCTCGCTCTCTCTTTTCTCAGCTGGACCTAGTCAAGGCGCCTTGGGAGCAGGCGGGATGGAAGTCACTTGTGACTTCATACATCCAAAAGACTCGTAGCATGCTGCAGATTGGGGCAAACTTCTGTGACGCTATCCCGTATGGCTCATTTCGACTGAGATATGCCTCTTTGTTACCACTAGCGATTGGATGGAAAACACTGATCAGACTAGAGAGCGAGGCGTTTTGGCGGCAAACTCAAAAGATTTCTCGTGCTGAGATGCGATCGATCTTAACGAGCTCTGTCTTGGATGTTGCTCTTCATCGCAAGGTCAGCGCAAGATACAGATTGTGAAGTGATGAAGGAGAGACGATGAAAATCTATACTCGAACTGGAGATGAAGGAGAGACGGGTTTGTTCACGGGACGTCGAGTCCTCAAGAACTCAAGCTATCTCGAAGCCTATGGAAATGTGGATGAGCTCAACTCATGGATTGGATTGAGCTTGGTTTCGATTTCTCAGCCCACTTTGAGAGATCAGCTCCTTCAAATTCAGCACGATCTTCACGTGGTTTGTGCTGACTTAGCTACCCCTCTTGATGCTTCTGCAAAGATTGAGCGAGTGAAGTCTGATCGCGCTGAGCGATTAGAAAAGTTGATCGATCAAATGGAAAAGGATTTGCAGCCACTGACTCAATTCATTTTGGCTGGTGGGTCTGAAGCTGCGGCTCGTTTGCATATTGCTCGCACTGTTTGCCGGAGGTCCGAGCGAGGAATCGTGGCGCATTTTCACCAGGAGAAAGGCAATCCCGAGGTAGTCGTCTATATCAATCGTCTTTCTGATTATCTCTTTGTTGCCGCTCGATGGATTAACGCAAAATCTAATGTTGCCGATGTCGTGTGGGATAAGGCCCGTTAGTTCAAGATCTGATCAAAAGAGAGATTTTGTTTTTGGCTTCGCACTTTTGAGCAGGTTGTCAGTTTTAATAAACGCTGACTCAATCTCCGTCAGATGTTTTACGCCTTGCTTCTCGAGTAGTTTGATGAACTCAATCAGAGCAAGAGCTGTGTAGCGAGAGTCGTCCAAAGACCGATGTCGTTCCCCTGTTTTGGCGATTCCAAGACGTGCCATAATGACATCGAGGTTGTGAGAGGTTTCGTAGGGGAACAGGATCTTCGACATTCCCATCGTATCGAGCACTATGTTTTGTCGAGGAGGTCGCTGGAGATCGATAAGCTTTTTCGAAACAAAGCTCATGTCAAACTTGGCGTTTTGAGCGACCCAGATTCTATTGCCCATGAACTCCAGAAACGAATCAATGACCTTGTCGATCGTTGGAGCTTTCGCAACGTCGGAGTCTTTGATGCCGCTGACTTGAGATGCCGCAGCTGGGATTGGCTTTTGGGGGTTGACGAAGGTTTGAAAGGTTTTTTCCTGAATAGTGCCATTCTCAACGACCAGTGCCCCGATCTCAATGATCTCATCGCCTTCGTGGGCGTAGAGGCCGGTTGTTTCGAGGTCGAAGACCGCGTAAGAGAGCTCGGATAATCCTAATAGTTTCAAATGCTTATCTCCAATGCCACGTCTTTCTTAAAACCTTGAAAACCACCTGACTCAGTTTGACTGTGCAAGATTGCACCTTTTATACTCGATCGACCAACGGATTACCAAGAGAGATGTTTGAAGTACTACCCAATTTGATTTCTGATGATTACGACGCTCTCTTGCTTTCAACCATCTTAGTGTCATTTGTGTTATCGACGTTCTTTGCTAGCGTCGAGACGGCGCTCACCACTTTGTCTCGGTTTCAGATTGATCAGCTCATTGATCAAGGAGGCTTCTTTAAGTCTTCTTTGAAGGACTGGGTTCAGCACCCCAATCGAATTCTCGCGACGATCCTCGTGGCGGACACGCTGTGTGATACTGCCACGGCAACCATGACAGCCTATTACATGGAGAAGAACTATCCCGAGGTGAGCGTCGTGACGGTGACGATTGTTTTGGCGGTGGTTGTTCTTTTGTTTGGCGAGATTCTGCCAAAGATGATTGCTCGAATCTACGCGGTTCAGTTGGGTCCTGTGGCGTGTCGGATGCTTCTAGCGGTGGATTATGTTCTTTATCCAGCTACCCTTGTGATTTCTAATTCACTCTCATTTTTGATGAAGGCCGTAGGCCTTCGATCTGAAAAATCTGAGGGCGTTAAGTCTGGAGATATTGAAGCCATGGTGATGCTGGCCTCCAAAGAGGGCAGTGTTGAGCGAGACAAGACGAAGATTTTGTCCTCGGTCTTTCAGTTTTCGAAACGCAGAGTCAAAGACATCATGATTCCTCGAGATCGAATATCGTCGATTTCGATTGATGCGAATTTGCCTCAAGTTCTGGATATCGTGCGTCATGAGAACCACTCTCGTTACCCCGTTTTTAGTGGCAGCCTAGATCGTATCGTCGGCTTTCTTCACGCGCGGGATCTCTTTGGAATTTTGAGGGCTGGAATGAATCAGGATGGCAGCTTCCGAGCTATTCAGACTTTTAGTCTGAGAACTTGTTTGCGGCGCGCATTCTTTGTGTCTGAAGCGATGATGATCTCTCGAGTTCTCAATGATATGAAGTCGAGCAGGATTCACTTGGCGATTGTCAAAGATGAGTGGGGTAACGTGGTGGGCCTTGTGACACTCGAGGATATCTTGGAAGAGGTCTTCGGAGAAATCGAAGACGAGCATGATGATCAAGTTTCAAAGCCTGTTGTTGATATGTTTGGCGCAGGTGTCGAGTTGGATGGTGGAGAGCTGATCGTCGATTTGCAATCGAAGTATGGAATCGAGCTTGAAACTTCTGAGTCCTATTCCACGCTGAACGGCTTTTTGCAGCATTATGCAACTCATCAGCATTTAACTCCAAAGACTGTGATCATTTGGCGACAGTATGTTTTTTCTATTTTGTCCGTGAAGGACGGCGAGATCGAAAAGGTTCGAATCACCGAAATTCCCCATGCGGAAGATAGCGAGGAGCAACGATGAAACCCTACGAGAGTGTGAATTTTCTAAATACCGACGATCTCTTTAATGATTCAGAGCTAGCCGTTCGGCAAAACATTCGAAAGTTTGTGAGCGACAAGTTCATGCCCATTGTGGCGAAGCATTATCAAGAGGGGACGTTTCCTCGACATCTGATTGCTGAGCTTGGCGAACTCGGTGTCTTTGGATGCAATCTTGAAGGTTATGGCTGCGCGGGAATGAGCCACACGGAGTATGGCATCATCATGATGGAGCTCGAGCGAGGAGATTCAGGCTTAAGATCTTTGGCATCTGTACAGTCTTCTCTTTGCATGTATCCCATTCATTCGTTTGGCACCGAGGAACAGAAAAAGAAGTATCTTCCTGCAATGGCCAAGGGTGAAGTGATTGGCTGTTTTGGCCTGACTGAGCCAGATTTCGGCAGTAACCCATCGGGAATGCTCACGACTGCTGTTCGAAAAGGTAAGGGCTTTGTTCTGAATGGTACGAAGCGATGGATTACGAACGGGAGCATCGCTGATATTGCGATCGTGTGGGCCAAGCTGGATGGGGAGATTCAAGGGTTCGTCGTTCCGACAAAAACCAAAGGATTTATTGCGCGCGATATTCCGGGAAAACTCTCTCTGAGATGCTCAGTTACTTCTGAATTCATCATGGAAAATTGCGAGATCAGTGAAGATTGTATTCTCCCAGACGCGAAAGGTCTCAAGGCGGCATTGAGCTGCTTGAGCTCCGCCCGTTTCGGAATTGTTTGGGGTGCTCTGGGTGCTGCGATGGCATGTTATCACGAGGCCCTTCATTACTCGATTGAGCGGGAGATGTTTGGATCTCCGATTGCGCAGAAGCAATTGGTCCAATCCAAGCTGGTTTGGATGGTGACAGAGATTACAAAGGCCCAGTTACTAGCTCATCGTTTGGCCGATTTAAAGCAGGCCGGAAAGATTAAGCCTCACCAGATTTCGATGGGAAAGATGAATAACGTCGGGATGGCATTGGATGTTGCTCGAGTGGCCCGAGATATTCTCGGGGCGAATGGAGTGAGCGACGAGTATCAGTGCATGAGGCACATGTGCAATCTCGAGAGCGTGAACACTTACGAAGGTACTTATGATGTTCACAAGTTGATCATCGGCGAAAAAATCACAGGACTCTCCGCATTCTAAATGAAGCGCACCCTCGCGGATCACGTTGTTGATTGGTTTCTAAAGAATCGTAGGGATCTGCCATGGCGAGGAACCTCCGATCCCTATCGTATTTGGGTCTCAGAGGTGATGTTGCAGCAAACAACGGTTGCGACGGTGATTCCTTTTTATCAAAAATTTCTTAAGAAGTTTCCCTCGGTTGAGGCTCTCGCTGAGTCCAAGGAGTCAGAAGTTCTAAAGGCCTGGCAGGGGCTTGGTTATTACCGAAGGGCCAAGAATTTGAGATTGGGCGCACAGTTTCTCATGCAGAGTTTTAAGGGGAAAATGCCCAAGTCATTGGCTGAGATTTTGGAGGTTCCAGGGATTGGTCGTTATACGGCGGGAGCGATCCTCTCGATAGCGCATAGAATTCCTACGGCGGCTTTGGATGGAAATTTGATACGCGTCTACGCTCGTCATGAGGGAATTCAGGACCCAGTGGATGATCCGCAGGTGCTCAAGCGGCTTTGGAAAATCGCCGAATCTCATATTCCTGAGGACTCCCAACTTTCTCGTGAGTTTACCGAAGGAATGATGGAGCTCGGAGCTTTGATTTGTAAGCCTCGACAGCCGAGCTGCTCTCATTGCCCCCTTCAAAAGACCTGCAAGGCTCATTCCGATGGACTTGTCGATCGGATTCCATTCAAGGCGAAGCGGGTGAAGCGAAGAAAAATTTCTGAGATTGTCTTTTGGTGTGAAAGAAAGGGCCGAGTGGGATTTTGGCCTTCGGGGAGCGATTCAAAGTTTCCGGATTTCCTCAGGTTGCCGTTTAAAACCCTCGCAGAGGGAGAAGCGCCTGTCGTATACGAAAAAAAATTCAAATACTCTGTGACCGATAGGGACTTTGAAGTTTTCTTGATCAAAAAAAATCTGACGGGCCGTCAAGTTCAGTGGATTTCCTGGACTGACGTTGATGATATCTTGTTGCCGACAATCGATCGAAAGATCATCCGTTCGATGATAAAGTCTTAAAGCTCTTCCAGGTGTTTTCCAATAAACTACAGATCGTCATGGGGCCTACTCCGCCTGGCACGGGAGTGATGTGAGAAGCAGTCTTCGAAACATTCTCAAAGTCGACATCTCCAACAATTTTTCCACTCGCTAAGCGATTGATTCCAACATCAATCACAACAGCCCCCGCCTTTATCCAATCGGATGTGACCAATCCGGCCTTACCAGCAGCAGCCACTACAATGTCGGCATCACGGCAGATCGTCTTTGGATTTGGAGTTTGAGAGTGAATCACGGTCACTGTGGCTCCAGCCTGATCAAGGAGAATGCTGATCGGGCGACCCACGATTCGAGAGCGTCCTATCACAACAGCGCGTCTTCCTTTGAGGTCGACTCCGTATTCATTGAGCATCGTCATGATCCCTAGGGGAGTGCAGGGCACCATCGCTTTTTCGCCCGCGACAAGCTTTCCGAGATTGATGGGATGAAAGCCATCAACGTCCTTTTCGGGGGCAATAGCACTTATGACCGCCCCTTCGTCGATGTGTTTTGGTAGGGGAAGCTGAACCAAGATTCCATGAGTATCTTTGCGAGCATTGAAGGATTGAATGCTTTGAATGAGTTCTTCTTGAGTAATGCTCTCTGGAAGTAAGCATTCAAAAGAGCTGAAGCCAACATCTTGGCAGGCTCTTACCTTGCGGCCGACGTAGATCTTAGAAGCTGGATCCTCACCGACCCGTATCACAGCAAGTCCTGGTCGCTGATTTGACCCTCCACATTGCAAGGCAGCGAGTTCTTTGAGCTTCTTGAGTCGAGATTCCGAAACCGTCTTGCCATTAAGAAGGATCATCTTCACTTCCTTCTAGCTCTTGTGCGGTGACTTTTTCAATACGGTATTCCTGCGCTTTATAGATCAGCGCTCGGCGACTGATTCCGAGTAACTCAGCAGCTTTGGTTTTGTTGTATCCCGTATGCTGAAGTGCTTTTTTGATCAGGCATTCTTCCGTGTAGTGAGTAATCTTCTGAATTGCGCTTTTAAGATCCCAAAGACTCTGTGGAATGACCGCGGGTTCGGCCGGAACTCCCTCTGAAAGCGGAGGGGGAAGATCTTGGGACTCAAGAGTTTCAGAATTACTCATGACGACCATTTGCTCGATGAGGTTCTCGAGTTGCCTTACGTTTCCGGGCCATTCAAAAGATTGAAATCGTGCAATCACCGCGGGCGATATTCGATTCACCTGACGACTGTAG
>CAZZLQ010000048.1:0-18298 GCA_964655245.1 uncultured Bacteriovoracaceae bacterium
TCTCCTCAGTAATGTGCGGTGCATACGGCGCATACATTTTGAGAATCATCAGCAAGCTATCATAAAGCGTCTGAAACGCTGATTGCTTCTGCTCTGCAGAGCCTGACTGAACACGGCACTTCACAAACTCAATGTAGTTGTCACAGAACGTAATCCAAAAGAGCTTATCCAGTTCAACTTTGGCACGATGAAGTTCGTATTCTTCAACAGACTTCTCGACCACTTGATGAACTTCCTTGATGCGAGCGCGCATCCAATGATCTTCCGGATTCACTGTTTTGATTTTGGAGTCGGGGGTAAAGCCCTCCATTTGCATCAAGGCGAATCGACTCGCATTCCAGAGCTTATTCAGAAACTTTTGAGCTTCAGCCATTCCGTTTTCATCAAAGAGAATGTCGACACCAAGGCTCGCTCCTGCAGACCAAAGCCGAATCGCATCGGCACATTGGCGCTCCAAAATTTTATCGGGAGCATAAGTCTCTCCGTCTTTTGATTTGGAAATCTTGGTTTTCTTGACGAACTGCTGGCCCGCGATTTGCTGGCCATCGACTTTAGCTTCGGGCTTTTTGACATGTCCTGAAATCACTGCGTGCGCCCAAGGCACATCGTTGAAGTGATAGTACGATTTGACAATGGAGTAGAATGCCCACGTTCGGATGATGTCATGAGCTTGGGGACGCATCGACATCGGCAAAAAGGATTTGCGCTCATTATCGAGAGTCCATCGAGCGTTAATCAGTGGAGTCACTGAGCTTGTGGCCCAAGTGTCGAGCACATCAGCTTCACCTTTCCATTCACCCTGCGGACAGGGGATGCTTGGCTTGGACTCCAGTGGATCCACAGGCAGTTGAGAAAAATCAGCAACATGAATGTGCTGGCCGTCTTCTGAAACCCAAGCAGGGATGGGAACACCAAACGCGCGCTGCCGAGAGATCGCCCAATCCCAGGAAAGGTTTTGAACCCACGATTCATATCGAGCACGCATGAAGTCGGGATACCATTTGACCTTACGGCCAATCTCAATGAGCTCTTCTTTGATGTCACAAACTTTGATGAACCACTGAGGCTGAACGATGTATTCGACGGGTGCTCCCGATCGCTCGTAAGTATTGACGGGGCGATCTTCCGCTTTGATGGGGATGACCTTCAAAACAAGATTTTGCTCAGTCAGAAGCTCGATCATTTTTTGCCGGGCTTCCTCGATCTTGAGTCCCGTAAGAGGTCCGCAGATCTCAGTCATCTTGCCAAACTTGTTGATAGCCTCTCTGAGGGGCAGTTTGTGCTGACGCCACCACTGAATGTCGGTGGTATCTCCAAACGTACAACACATCACCGCACCCGTTCCCTTATCCATCTGCGCTTTGTCATCAGTCAAAACGGGAACTTCGTGACCAAAGAAGGGCACTTTGACCTTTTTGCCCCAGTAGGGCTTGAAGCGCTCATCATCAGGATGAACGAAGACGCTGACACAGGCGGGCAGAAGCTCAGGGCGCGTAGTGGCAATCTGCAGGGGAGGAAGTCCCTCGATCGTAAAGGGAATGTGAACGAACTGGCCTGCGATATATTCAACTTCAATCTCGGCCTGTGAAAATGAAGTTTGAAGCTTTGTGCACCAGAGCGCTGGTTCGTTTCGGCGCTCAACTTTGCCTTTTTTGTACAGATCAACAAAAGACCACTGAGAAATCTTTTGGCTTGTTGCTGAAATCGTCGAATAAGCGGAGTCAAAATCGCAGCTAAATCCTAGTTTGATCCACAAGTCGCGAAAGAGTTGAGAGTACTTGCTTCCAGTTTCGCGGCATAGTCTTCGAAACTCGGACCGTTCTACTTGATGAGCTCGGACTCCATTATCCTTCTCGGTCAAAAGCTCGGTTGGCAGGCCGTTGTCGTCATATCCAAAGGGATAGTAGACGTTCAAGCCCTTCATGCGTTTGAAGCGGGAAGTGATTTCGGTATGGGTGTAGCTAAACACGTGACCAATGTGCAACTTTCCAGAAACGGTCGGTGGGGGTGTATCAATGGAGTAGATCTTAGAGGGATTCTTGGCGCCCTCTACCTCGTTAAACTGGTAGAGTTTTTTTTCTGCCCAAAACTTCTGCCATTTGGGCTCAACGTTTTTTGGTTCGTATCGAGTTGGAAAGTCCTCTGCAAGTCCCATCCCGCTAGGACACCAGATTTTTGAGCGTATGCCCACTTTCCTTGTGTCATTTTCCGCAAATCCTTAAGCTTAAGGTTTGGGGGGCTATATGGGGATTCTCAGTTTTCTGTTGCTGTCAGCGATTCAGGTTTCCCAGGTCATGGCGTGCGACGACCCCTCGGATGAACAGTCTTGGGCATTCATCGGTTGCCGGCCTACGGCCAGTGAATGTCGATGGTCCTGCCCTCAAAAGGCTTTTAAAGCTGAACTCGACGAAGACCTCTGTACCTTTGAGCTCGAGCCTTGGGCCTGTTACTGCCCCAAAATCAAAGACTGAGTCCTAGAAGGCTTCGTCGAACTTCACGGAACCTTCTTTCACATCGAATCCCTTTTGATATTCGGTGACTCGCTTTTCAAAGAAGTTGGTGAGCGGCTGAACGTCTTGAAGGACCATAAAGGTAAAAGGATTTCGAGAGTTGTACTTCTTCTTCATGCCCAGCTGAACGAGTCGCAGATCAGCACAATACTCAAGGTACTGTCGCATCATGGACTCTGATAGGCCGGTGACACCAAAAGACAGTGCGTCTCGGCAGAAATTCATTTCAACGTTGATGGCTTCCTCAATCATGGTCAGGACGCGTTGTTCGAGAGCTGCATCGAAGATCTCAGGGTACTCTTGTTTGATGGACTGGATCGCAAGCATGGCCCCTTCGATGTGAATGGTTTCATCACGGAAGATCCAGTTGGTTGCCACGGCGAGGCCAGGCAGTAAGCCTTTGTTTCGCAAGAAATAAACGTAAGCGAATGATCCAAAGAAAAAGAGACCTTCAACGCAAGCAGCAAAGCAAATCAGGTTTTCAACAAACTGGCGCCGGTCAGCATCGTTGGACAGCGTGTGAAGATTTCGAATGGAGTCGATATATTTGAAGCAGAAGTCCGCCTTTTCTTTGACTGACGGGATCGTTTGATAGGCGTCAAAGGCGGCCTTTCGCTCGGCCAAATCCGGAATGTAGTTGTCGACTAAGAGCAGATAAGCCTCAACATGGAGCATCTCATCAAAGAGCTGCTTTCCAAGAAACATTCGGTACTCAGGCGAATTGATGTGCTGGTAGAAATTCAAAACCAAATTGTGAGCGACGATATTGTCCGCTGTGGCGAAGAAAGCCACGAGTCGTTTGATCAAATGGGCTTCGTCTTTGTCGATCTTGTCTCTTAAATGTTGGTAGTCGATCGAGAAATCGAGCTCATCGGTAGTCCAAATATTTTTGATTGAGTCTTTGTAGAGTTGAAAAAAATGGGGATAGGCCATGGGGCGCAGGGTGAGGTTGAGATCAGACTCAAGTAACTTCTTCATAAAATTCCTTTCAGGGGCTGTTCAGTTTACTGACAGGCTTCGCAGCTTTCGGGATTTTCGAGTGAGCACGCCACATTCTCAACCGCTGCCGTCGTATTGGCGACAGTCGTCTTTTGAATGGTCGTTTTTGCTCGAGACCGCAAATAATATGTCGTCTTGATTCCGCGATTCCAGGCGTACATATACATCGACGAAAGCTTTCCGATATTTGGATTCTGCATGAATAAATTCAGCGACTGCGATTGGCAGACAAAGAAGGATCGGTCGGCTGCCATGTCAATCAAATCTTTTTGCGAGATTTCCCACACCGTTCGGTAGAGCTCACGAATCTCTTCCGGAATCGCCGTCACGTTTTGCAGTGAGCCATCGTTGGCAATAATGGCGGCTCGAATCTCATCCGTCCACAAATTGAGTTTCTTCAAGTCAGCGACGAGATACTTATTAATCTGCAAAAACTCGCCCGAAAGAGTTTCTCGCTTAAAGATATTCGAAATTTGGGGCTCAATACTTTCATAAGAGCCAACAATCGAGGCGATCGTTGCCGTGGGCGCGATCGCGATGAGCAGAGAATTTCGAAGTCCGTTCTTGGCGATCTCTTGGCCCAGCTTATCCCAGTCAAAGTGATACTCGGGTTGAGCATCCGAAAATGCCCGCGCCAAATGAGGTTGGAGCTGCCCATCAACATAGCGAGACTCCTTAAATCCTGGGAAGGACCCTGAGCTTGCCGCCAACTTCGAACTTTCTTCCAGGGCATGGTAATAAATCGTTTCTGAAATGCGATTCGAAAGCTGCTTGGCTGCTAAGCCGGAGAAGGGGAGCCGCATTTTGAACAATGCATCCTGTAGTCCCATGATGCCAAGTCCCACGGGTCGCCACTTTTGGTTGGAGCTGTCGGCCTCCGTGGTGGGGTAGAAATTGCGATCGATGACTCGATCCAAGAATCGCAAAGCAACTCGAGTTACATCTCGAAGTTTTTTGAAATCAAACTGCCCGTTTGAATCCACATAAGCAGCCAGGTTGATGCTGCCCAAATTGCAAACAGCGGTTTCTTTGGCCGAGGTGACTTCCAAAATCTCAGTACAGAGATTTGACGAGTGGATCACATTGCCAGCCTTTGCTGTTTGTGCCGATCGCTCATTGGCGCGATCTTTCCAGCACATCCAAGCGTTGCCCGTTTCAGCCAGTGTTTGCATCATGCGAGCATAGAGGAGCCGTGCGGGCACTTTTTTCATGGCAAGGCCCTTGGCCTCAGCGGCGACGTAGTTCTTCTCGAACTCGCTGCCCCAACTTTCCAGAAGCTCTGGCACATCATTGGGGGAGAACAAGCTCCAGTCTTCGCCTGTTTCCACTCGTTTCATGAACAAGTCGGAAACCCAAAGAGCCAAGTTCAAATTGTGCGTTCGTCTCTCCTCAGCACCCGTGTTGTTTCGAAGTTCCAAGAAGGCTTCGATATCGGCATGCCAGTTTTCGAGATAAACGGCTGCGGCCCCTTTTCGTTTGCCGCCTTGGTTGACCGCGTGGACAGACGAATCAAAAACTTTGAGAAACGGAATCACGCCATTGCTCAGGCCGTTCGTTCCCTTGATGAGAGATCCAGAGGCGCGCACAGGCGTCCAATCGATGCCAAGTCCGCCGGACCATTTGGAGAGCTTCGCGCAATCCGTGATGGACTTATAAATTCCCTCAAGGCTGTCGTCAGCCAAGCGCAGCAAATAGCAGGAGCTCATCTGAGTGTGTCGAGTTCCGCTGTTAAACAGAGTGGGAGTCGACGGCATATAGAGGAATTGGCTGATAATATCGTAAAACTCGAGTGCTTCAGCCACCGACTGGGAGAGTCCCAAAGCGACTCTCATGAACATCCACTGCGGTCGTTCAATCACGCGACGAGTCTTGGGATGTCTCAAAAGATAACGGTCAGCGATCGTTTTGAGGCCAAAATACTCAAAGAGATCGTCTCGCTCGTGACGAATGCCAAACTCAATCTCTTGAATGCCTGTTTTGGCGAGTTGGACGACCTCATCGCTGAGCAAACCGAAGCCCGAAGCGGTCTCCAGGTACTCATGAAATGCGACATCGCGGCCGACTTCCTTTCGAAGAGTTTCCGAAAGCATGCGCGCGGCAACTTTGGAGTAGTTGGGCTCGTGAGCCATCAGCATCACGGCGTTTGAAATTGATAGATTGTCGAGTTCTTCCGTGGTGCTGCCATCGTGCAGACCCATGATGGTTGCTTTCGCAACATCCAGAGCCTCAACATTGTCGAGACCTCTACAGGCTCTGTTTACCGCGTGAAGAATTTTCTCAATCTTGACGGCTTCTTTGGTGCCGTCTCTCTTAAGAACTTGCATTGTCTAACATCCCTTTTGAATCGCTGGTGAATTTCGCTTTCATCCGACTTGAGTCCACCTCCTCCTCAAATCGTTGACATCACCTAAAAACTTAAACTTTCTGATTCGCATATTTTCATGGCCCGCTTTTTCTTGTCCATCTTTGAAATCAAATGATCGAAAAAAAATCCGAAAAAAATATTTGCGTGAAGGGAGTGTAAGTCTGTTCACTGATTGCATACATGAGTAGAAAAAATTTCAAAATTTCTCTTGATCTTCGAAAAACCTACCGAGAAGCCGTCAAAGTGCGGTTAAGAGCGCATGCGCCCTATTCAAAGTATCGCGTGGGCTCCGCTCTGATGATTGGAAAAAAGATTTTTGCTGGTTGTAATGTTGAAAATGCTAGTTATGGTGGAACGATTTGTGCCGAAAGATCGGCTTTAGTAGCCGCTAAGGCCCAGATTCAAGGCCGCATGAATCCTCAGTTCATCGTCGTTGTAACTGCTAACAAGAATCCAGCAACGCCCTGTGGATTATGCTTGCAATTTATGGCTGAGTTTTGCGCCGATACCTTTCCTGTTTACCTCGCCAACCTCAGCGGCATTCAATCAATGCTCACTTTAGGAGAGCTTATGCCGCACGCCTTTCGTAGGGAAAAACTCTAAGGCGTGAGTCTCATCAAAATCAGTTTATGGGCATTACTGGGGCTTCAGTCGGAAGAGAATCCTCTCGCATGTCGGTCGGACTTGCGTGCTGAGGAGTGGGGACGCGTTGAGGTCTCAAGCCTGCTGGTGGCTGCTCATGAATTGAAGACTTTGGATCAAAAGCCGGCGATTCAGAAGGTCACGAAAGCCCAGCAAGCGAAGTTGGAAAAATACTTCCTGGGTGACGCCCAGAAGGTGTCGCGGCTTGAGCAATTCTATTTTCTTTTGTTTTGGATCGCAGAGGTTGTGAGTTCCCCGCACGATCAAGCCTTGGATGTACCCTCGGTGAAGCGGCTGCTTCTCGCATCTCAGGCCTTTCAAACCCCGCAACTCATTGAGGCAATCGAAGAGGTCTCCGTGTCCTGGGATCAGCAGCGGGGCGCCGCTTTGACCATGAAGCTCTCTCAAAAAGAGATCGTGTTCCCGCTCAATCGCGGGCGAGGGTTTCGGGCCTTTCAGCACGGATTCTGTCAGCATGCCCAAAAGCTGATTGTCTACGGACTCCTGGATGTCAGTATTGCTGAGCTTGACTCTGGAAACCTGGAGGTGAGCTTCCATCGGCCTGTGGATCTTGAGGGCCAGCTGGGAACGCGGGGAATGGTGGATCTGAACCTCCAATATATAAGTGTCTTTCGGCTCGAGTTCCTTCATGGAAGCCGTCTGGGGCGAACGCGGGCGCGAATCGCCTCCCGCGAGTTTGCCTCCCATGATCACCCCTGGTGGCTTCGCTGGATTTCCCGAGTCGTTTCCGAGACCAGCGTTCAGCCGATTGATTGGTAACTCGTCCCCGCCCTAAGTGCTTGAATTATGTAAACTTGTCGAATCGGGTCTAGGGGGCCCCTAGACCTTCAAAGAGGCACTCAAACCAGTTGCAAGGGGGGAGTGAAACTGTGTAATTAGAGGACCTTATGCGAGATATCATTTATTTGGTTTCGACCGGTGGAACGGGTTACTTCTATACGAAGACAAAGAACCGCAAAGGCGTGACCGAGAAAGTTCAATTGAAGAAGTTTGATCCTATTTTGCGAAAGCATGTTTTGTTTGTTGAGAGCAAGTCTCCCAGCAAGAAAAAAGCTCCCGCAGCCGCTTAATTGTTACTGAAGGATTGGTGATTTATGGCAGTTCCAAAGAAGAAAATTTCAAGACGTCGATCGAAGACCCGACGAACACATTACACAGTGAATGTCCCTGGACTCTCTTTTGATAAGTCCACCGGACTCTATCGTCAGCCGCATAGAATTTGTCCTACAACCGGACAGTACAACGGCAAGAAAATCGTCAATTTTGACGATTAGTTCTGCTGAGTAGTTTGATTTCTGATTGAAAGCCTTTGGAGTTCCCAAAGGCTTTCCTTTTTTTCGCTCATTGCGAAAGACCTGTGCCGGGCCGTAGAATGCTCACATGAATTGGGCCCCGTCTCCTGAGATTTTTTCCTCACCTTTGACGATTCCTATCTTGGATTTGAAGATCGCTCTTCGATGGTACTCCGTCATGTTTATGTTCTGCTTTGCCTCCGGCTATTTCATTTTGCGGCGGCTGTTTCGAAAAGAGGGCTGGCCGAACGATATCGCCGATGGACTTCTGATGGCTGTCATCTTGGGAACTGTCATTGGAGCGCGCCTCGGCCACTGCTTGTTCTATCAGCCGGATTATTACCTGACTCATCCGTGGGAGATCCCGATGGTCTGGAAGGGGGGACTTGCCAGTCACGGAGGGGCGATCGGGATTTTCATTGCGGTTTTTTGGTTTGCCAAACGTGATGGCCGAAAAAGCTTCTGGCAGTTGATTGATCGTGTCGCTCTTGTGGTGCCGCTTTCGGGGATGTTTGTGCGAATTGGGAATTTCTTTAATTCGGAGATTCTGGGCAAGCCCACAGATGTCCCATGGGCAGTCACGTTTTCCCAAATTGATTCAGTGCCGCGCCATCCTGCTCAGCTCTACGAGGCACTTTGTTACCTCGTGATCTTTTTTATTGAGTGGGCCTACTACCAAAAGCGGAAATCTCAGACCTATCCGGGATCTCTGCTTGGCTTAACGCTCATACTGATTTTCTCTGTTCGATTTGTGATTGAGTTTGTGAAAGAAGACCAGGTGGCCTTTGAAGCGGGCTTGCCTTTGAATATGGGGCAGCTCTTAAGTTTGCCGGTGATTGCCGTTGGCCTTTGGTTGCTGAAGACCTCAAGATCTCGAGCAGAGGCAGAGCCGGGCAGTGCGAGACCTCACAAGTCCAAGAAGAAAAAATGAGGCGAGCGTGACAGAAAAAAATCAAAACCTAGACCAGCTCAAAGAGAGCTTCTTTAAGCTCACCTCTGATTCTGTTTTGAATTCCGTGGAGGCTGCTCTTCAAAAATCAAAGAGCGGTGCGCGTGCGACGGGGCGAATGATGGCTCTGAACTCACTTGAGAATCGCGTTTACGAGATTGAGTTTGAAGACAATTCATCGGTGGTTGCCAAGTTCTATCGGCCTGGGCGTTGGACGCATCAACAAATCAGTGAGGAACATGAGTTTCTCAATCGTCTGACCCAAGTCGAAGTCCCCGTGGTCTCAGCCTTGGCCCTCGATTCGTCGAATTTTGGTAAAGTGGTTAACGCTCTGAAGACTCTCGCTGAGAATCCTGACGGAATTTTTTTTGGAGTCTTTCCCAAAGTCAGGGGCCGTCTTGCAGATGAGTTGTCGGATTCTCAGCTTCAAACCCTTGGGCGCTATTTGGGCCGAATTCATCAAGTGGGCAAGTCTTGGATTCCGAAGTTTCGAAAGAGACTCAACGTGAACGACTGGGCCATTGAGCCACTCAAGACCCTGATGGATTCAGATTTGGTGGATGAAAATCTTAAGCCCCATTACAAAAAGGTCGCTGAGGATTTGATTCGTCGAATAGAGCCGCTGCTGAAGAGTTTTCCTGCAAGCACCGTGCATGGGGATTGCCACTTAGGAAATACGCTTTGGAATCACGAAGCTCCGTTTTTCTTGGACTTCGACGATATGATGATTGCGCCTCCCGTTCAGGACCTCTGGATGATTTTGCGTGGGCGAGGTGAAGAAGTCGAACGACAGCGTGAAGTCCTTCTGAGTTCCTATGAATCGATGTGTGAGTTTGATCGATCAAGCTTTGCGCTGATTGAGCCGCTCAGAGCTCTTCGCATTATTCACTACTCAGCTTGGGTGGTGCGGCGTTGGGATGATCCTTCTTTTCCAAGGGCCTTTCCTCATCTGACGTCAACAGCGTATTGGAGATCAGAAGTCGAGGCGCTTCAGGAAATCTCCGAAATGATCTTATGATTGAGGCTTCAGTAGCTCCAGCATGGAGGTCGAAGTCGCAACAGGCATTTCAGATAAGAGATCGGCAAGAATCTGACTCGCCAGGGGCGCGTACACAATTCCTCGAGAGCCGTGTCCAACGTTAACCGCCGCAGGTCCTGGGGCTGAATCAAGAAGACCAACGATTGGTAGTTTTGTCGTGGTGGACGTTCGATGAGCCACTCGAGATGAGACAATGCTTTCGGGCGTGAAGTTAAGATCAGGACTGGCCATTGGAGTTTTCGAAAGGAGCTCAAGGTTGTCAGAGTCTCGAACAGCTAAATCCAGATTCTCTCGATCATAGGTGGCTCCTAACAAATGCCGTCCTTCATCAGCAGGTGTGAGGTAGAAATCTCCCGCAAGGATCGTTTTGAGTTGAGAGGAGAACGGGGAGGCGCTCACCTCGCACAGCTGTCCGCGATTCACACCCAACTTGAGATGAGAGCTCCAGGCAAACTGTTTGGCATTCGATGCATTACAGAAGACCACGGTGTCTGCTGTGATTGATTCTTGAGCGGTCTGTAAAATCCAATTTTGAGAGGAGGGGTCCCACTGAAGATTTGAAGAGGTCACTTCAAGGTTCGGGATAAATCGAATGTTTGAATGATTTTCAATCTGAGTGCGACAAAACTCTGCAGGTCTTAAGCAGCCGGCTTGAGGAAAGAAAAGTCCCTCTTCATTGAGGCTGATTCCTGCGAGTTCTGAAACTTCATCCGGCAAGTGCTGTGTCATCAGCGCAGCAGAGGGCTCCACCCATTCCATGGCCGATGAATAGCGATCGAAGTCTTTGTCTCGTCGCTTTAGCTGCAAGATGCCAAAAGTATGAGGAGCAAAATCACCGCTCTTCTTGTTGGGGTTCATGGTGTGGAGTCTTCGCAGGAGGTAGTCGTAGGCCTGTAGTGAAAACTCAGCGAGTGGAGAGCGATGCTTTGTCAGCAGGGGGTAATACATGCCCCAGGGATTTCCTGAGCTTTCGGAAGCGATTTGAGCATGTCGATCCACGATCACAATATCCCAGTTTCTCTCTGCAAGCTCATGGGCCGTTGAGCTTCCTGCGAGTCCTGCTCCCACAATAAGAGCTCGCCTTTTCTTATCTTGAGACGAGGGGGAATCTGTCGAACGTAAACGACCTTTGAGCATTTCTTTCTTTCGCCCGAAGCCATCGAACTTTTGGACATCGAAGCCGACTTCTTGAAGGTTTCGTCTCACATGTCCCGCTGCTGTGAATGTGGCAAACGTAGCTCCGGCATTCGAGAGGCGGACAATGTCTTGAAACAAATCCAAGCTCCACATGGCAGGATTTTTGCGCGGTGAAAATCCATCCAGAAACCAGGCGTCGGATTTAAACTGAACTTGTTTGAGCATTGGCAGGGCATCCCCAATGAGCAATGTCAAAAACACACCGTGCCCGATATTGAAACGGTGAATGCCCGTTGCAGGACTTCGCTCAAAATCTTGATGAAGAGCTAAGTTTCGAATCACGGGAGAATAGACACTCAGAAACTCTTCTGTCTCCGTGGTGAGGCTAGGCCAAGGGCTGAGAGCCTCTCGAATGGCAGAGGATTCCAGCGGATAGAGCTCGGTGGAAATATAGTGAAGAATCTGTGAAGGGCTCTTTCGCGTTTTTTTCCAGGCCTGAAGCGTTGCCAAAAAATTGAGCCCCGTTCCAAAGCCAAGCTCTGAGACTACAAAAGTCTGCGCCTGAGCGAATCGCTCTTCGAGGTTGTTTTGGCCCACATAGACGTATCGTGCCTCGTCCAGGCCGCCTTCTTCCGCGTAATACTTGTCCGAGAAGCCGGTGTGGATGGGGGTCTTATTGGGGGTCCAATTGAGCATTGGCAATCGTGATAACGCTGATAAACTCGGCTGAAAAGGAGATCTTATGACGAGTCTTGCAGTAGGATTTTGGGTGGCATTTCAAGCGGTTAGCTCGCTTTATCAGATGGAACTGACCACGATTGAGCAAAGGAAAATTTCGATGAAGGAGTTTGAGGGCAAGGTGGCTTTGGTGGTGAACACAGCTTCTCGCTGTGGGTTTACCTCTCAGTATGAGCAGCTCCAGGAGATTTACAGCAAGTTCAAAGATAGAGGCTTCGTGGTTTTGGGTTTTCCGAGCAATGATTTTATGGGTCAGGAGCCGGGATCGGACGAAGAGATTCAGTCGTTTTGCAAATCTCGATTCGGTGTGAGCTTTCCACTTTTCCAAAAAGCGCCAGTGACAGGAAAGCAAATGCAGCCCATGTATCGCTATCTGACTGAGCAGTCTCCCAAAGAGTTTCAAGGTGGGGTGGGTTGGAACTTTGTGAAATTTCTGGTCGATCGAAAGGGCCAAGTAGTGGGGCGATTTTCCTCGATGCAAAAGCCCAACAGCGAAGCTGTCGTGTCGGCGATTGAAAAAGCTCTTCAGGCCAAATGAAGATTCTCTCTTTCTCGCAGCTAGGAGACGTGCGCGTGGCTGTCTGCCGTGATCCTCGCGAGTGTCTCCGCGAGCGAGATGAGTTTTTGACGACGACTGAGCAGGAAGCGCTTTCTCGGATCGGCCATCGTACTCGAAGAGATCAGTCGATGGCTGTTCGGATTTTATTGAAGCGCTTGGTTGTTAAAACTCAGGGGTGTGATCCGCTGCAAGTCCGATTGGTCAAAAAGACATCGGGCGGATTGCGTCTGCGAGGAGCGGCCAAGAAACAACAAGTGAGTGTGAGTCACTCAGGGGCTTGGATGGCCGTGGCAGTTGCAAAGAGAGCAGTAGGCGTAGACATTCAGGAAAATCGCAGACTCAAAAATGAGAATGCGTTTCGAGGGCGAATTTCATCAAAGCAGGATGAGGGCCTCGAAGATGTGAAGACTTTGGATCTGTGGGCATTGAAAGAAGCCGTGGTCAAAGCGCGAGGGCGAGGGCTTGTCAGTGAGGTGAGTCTCGAGGCGGTCTCCGCTCGGATGTTTAGGGCGAAGCTCGGGCGAATGAGCTTTGATTGTGAATTGAAGCCTTTGAGTCGAGGGGTGCGGCTTGCGGTGGCGCGGCGTCGAAGAGCTTAAGACGCGACATTTGGTGTCCGCTGGGGCAATTTTTGTCACTCGATGACAATTTGCGTCAAAAGCGACAAATTCTGTCGTTAAACTTTCTCTTGGAGTGTGGGCTTGTTTCTCGTTAAAATTTGAGAGGTTTCAGAGCCTTAACGAGGCGCTGCATCAGGAGTGGTGGGGTGGCTTAAGTTTTGCGCTAGAGAAATCCAGAGTCGCTTTCAGGCGAGAGCGGCAGGCAAGTGATGAAACAAACAACTTTAAAGAATCGTAAGGAGATTCAAAAATGAAAATCAAAAACAAAAAGGGCTTTACCCTGATTGAGCTCATGATCGTTGTAGCGATCATCGGTATTCTTGCCGCTGTCGCTATCCCGGCGTTCATCAACTACGTCACGCGAAGTAAAACCGCAGAGGTTCCCAATATGTTGAAAAACATTGTGGAAGCCAATATCGGTTTTGCCACTCGTCCTCGAATCAATCCAGCCAACGGAGACGAGCTGAACCCATGTTTCTTGAGCTCAGGGATTTATCCGGGACTTCCCGCGGTCAACACTCGTACGCCTTGGGACGCGACTGCTGCGGGGGCGGCGAATCTGTCTGCATTGGGCGTTGCCTCTTCGGCTCCCACCTACTTTGGTTATGGTGTTGTCGCAACCGCAGCAGATGCAGCTGTGGTGTATGACGCGGATGGCGGTTATGCGGCACCTGCGGCGGATGGGACCGGTCTCTGTATTACTGTGACCGGGGCACCTGCGGCTGCGCCCGCGGCTGATCAGAACTATGCAAGTGCAATAGCCGTGGGAAACCTAGGCGGTGGTGCTGATGTGTTCTCGCTTTATCAGCGAGTTTTAATGTTTAACAATAGCGTTCCTTCTGCTCAAGGCATGATCAGTCAAGCCGAACTCGAGTAATCTTTCTTTTGAGATTTTTGAATCTCGTCAAAGGGGCGGAAAATTTCCGCCCCTTTTTTTATGGGGTCACGTCTCATTCCTGCACTACCTGGCACCATATGATTGCCTCCGAATGAAGCCGGCAATCGGGAATCGTAAGATATTCCATGATCACTCGTTCTTAAAAGCGGGTTCTTTGATCGATACGAGGCCTGCGAACTCCTTGCATCTAGCGGTATCATGGTAAGACCACTCAGGCTCCAAGCCGAAGATTCCTACTATCACGTCATGACTCGCGGTCAGAACCGACGGGCGATTTTTTTGGATGACAGCGACAAGATCTACTTCATGGATTTGTTGGCTGAGACATGCCGAGCCTTTGAATGCCAGGTCGTGGCTCATTGCCTTATGGATAACCACATGCATATCGCGCTCCATACGCAGCACGCGAATCTCTCTCAGGCTGTTAAGACGCTTTTGGGCAGTTATGTTCAGAGATTTAATTTTCTTCATAAGACAGATGGCCCCTTGTTTAGGGGTCGATTTAAATCATCCCTAGTGAATGATGAGTCTTACCTTCGGGCATTGGTTCCTTATATTCATCAAAACCCCGTGAAAGCTGGTATCTGCATTTCAGAGAAGGATTTTGAGTGGTCTAGCTTCAAGCTCTACGAGCGATTTTTTCGAGGGGAGGACGTACCGAGCTGGTTTCGACTCGCCCCCGGCCTGGAGTCTGAAAGGGTCTTTGAGTTGATCCACGGCTCTGCGGGGGAATTCTCGATTGGCCTTGGTCCGTTCAAATCGACGACTGAATTGCCGACTCTGTGTGTTGAGGAGTCCGCATGGGCTGATCAGCTTCAAAATCGTGGAAGAAATCGAGTTGTGCAGATCTCAGATAGAATTGCGGTTAAGCGCCACCAGATCATCGAATCTTTTGTCGCGGAGCTGGCTGCTGGAGATGGGTACGCGCTAAAGATCTGGGCTCAACGAAAGCTCCTGGGTTGGGAGTCGGAGATGATCGCTGAGCAAATGGGGTATGAGTCAATCGAGCCCATTCGTAGGGCTCTTGTTAAGGCGTCTCGAAGTCGCCGCCTTCAGCAGTTGAAGAAGGAGCTTTCGGATCGGTTCCTGTCTGTGGAGGTGGCGAAGCGATATGGTGCCAGGTAGTGCAGGAATGAGACGTGACCCCATATTGGGTTGTGGGTAAAGTGGGAGGATGATCTGGGTTTTTCTTGTGGGTTCGTTTGTTCAGGATGCCATCAATCAACTTCCCGAGCGCGCGGTGACCTTGGATTTTGTGATTTCAAAGGCCATTGAGTCCTCAGATTCATTTCGTGCCATCAAAGCAAATCAGCGCCAGGTTCAATCACCCGCTCTTCTAGGCCTTTCGACCTATGATCCCCTCTTATCCGCAGGAATCTCCTGGCTCGATGATGGGTCGGAGCCCACTCAGCCCTTCATGCCCTCGGGGATTGAGTCGCTGACTCAGGAGCTCTCTCTGATGGGGCAAACTCCGCTCGGGCAGAGTCTTCAGCTTTCGATGTCCCAGCAAAAAAACAAATACAGTTTTACGACCATTGCGCCCACTGAGTTTCAGCGCTCTCGACTCGAAGCTCAGATTCGTCAAAACCTCTGGCGGAACTTTTTGGGCGCTGGAAGTCGTGCCCTCTATCGAGCGGGTCAAGAGGGTTCAGAGGCTCTTCAGGCTTCTGTCATCAACGAAGCCGAGAAGTGGCTTTTGCAGTTTGTGGAGCTGTTTCATGGTGCATGGCTCGCTCAGCGTAGGCATCAAAGCGCTCAGGGAAGTCTCGAAAGACGATTGAATCTGAAAAAAGTTGTGGATCGACGTGTTGCTCGAGGCAGTGGGCTTCAAAACGATGCTCTTCAGGTGCAGTCTGCGGTTTTGGCGGCTGAAGTCGAGGCCTCGCGTGCTCATTTATCTTTGCAAGAGCTCTGGCGAGCGCTCGTGATCGGTCTTTCGCTTCCTCCTGAGCTTTTGAAAGTGGATCCGGCCGTGATTCCCATGAAGCTTGATGAGTCCTTTGACCGAGCTCAAAAGGCCTGCGATTTGCAAAGTCCCGAGCAGGTGGCTTCACAGAACTCCGAGAGTCGACTCTTTGAATCGAGATCTCTGTCTAAGCAATCAGAGGCTCAGGCGAAGTCTCAGATGTCTCGTTTTTCGCTGGATGCTTATGCTGGTCTTTGGGCCTCGAATAACGAAGACAGCCTCAAAGATTCATTCAGAGATTCACTGAAGTTTGAGCACCCCGGTTGGGTGATTGGCGGGGAGCTGAAGATTCCACTCATGCGTGCCAAGGAGCGTGCTGAAAGCGAGATGGCTGTGGCCGAAAGCCTTTCTGCAAAGGCGATGTCGTCACTCAAGAAATCGGAGATTGTGGTTCGCTGGCTTAATGATTGCGAAGGTCTTAAGGCCTCCAAGAATCATCGCGATCAATTGAAGAGAGCTCATGAAATGCAGTCCCAGCGAGAAGTGCTTGAAAGAAAGCGATTCGAGCTTGGGGATACGAGTGTTTACTCGGTGGTTCAGGCTGCGGATGATCGAAGTTTTTCTGAGATGGCGTATGAGGCAGCAGAAGCTGAGCTTCGTAATCGAGCTTGGAAGACTTTGGCGTTGAGTGGTGCTTTGTCCGAGCAGCTGCAGCAAGCCCTGATTCGCTAGATGAGAAAGGATCATGTTTTGCGCAGGCTAAGTCATTGACTTGCTGTCCCTTTTGAACAGGTTGCTTTTCCCGAGGGAACCTTTATCCTGGAGATGATGGACAAAACAAACCTCCAACAGGTTTTTGTTTTCCCTCTGCAGGACATTGTTTTCTATCCTCATACTGTGGTTCCTCTTAATATTTTTGAGCCGCGCTATATCAAAATGGTCGAAGATGCTTTAGAGACCGGGACACCGATAGCACTCGTTATGTCTCAGAAGGCACAGTCAGGGAGAAAGGTGACCAATAAGTTTTCTGGCCTGATTGCTGGGATGGGAGAGCCTCAAATCCTGCACCAGAATCCCGACGGCAGCATGATCATTATCTTGCGAGGAACGGGTAAGGTTCGTTTGCACGAAGTCATCGAAGATAAGCCGTATTTTTCGTGTTGGGCGTCGCTCATTGAAGAAAATGAGGAAGTGAAGCCCGAGAATAAGTTTCGGGTGCATCGATTCCGCAATATCCTCAAGAGCTGGGTGGATGAAAACTTGGAAGATCCCTCGGAACGAATGCAGTTTCTCAAGGCCATGCGATCTCCCGAACAAATGGTCGATTCAATGGCCATGTTCTTCATCGAGGATTCTGATGAGCGCCAAAGCATCCTCGAGAAGAATGATATCAATCAAAAGATCGAGTTTCTCTCTGAGCATCTGAAGATGGGCGGCCAGTCGTCTGGGGAGGAATAATCCTCGGGTCTTCATTGATTCGCTTGGGGCTTTTTCACTACAATGGTGGAGAAGGAACTGGCGAACTTGTTCAAGGGTATTAAGCGCTTTATCAATAAACATTTTTTCTTTCCTCCTCCTCGAGTCAGGCGTTTGGCCAATCTTGAGGAAGACGAGCAGATTTTTTTGGCGGGTCGAGGGTCTCGCATCAAGGAGGCTGTTCAGGTGTTTCGAGTAGCCCTTGAGTTCATCCGTGGCTTTCGTGTTCTGCACTTTGTCGGACCCACGGTGACCGTCTTTGGATCGGCTCGATTCCATGAAGGGCATCCCTATTATCAGATGGGCCGAGAGCTTGGACGTGCCTTGGCGAAAAAAGGCTTTACCGTGATGACGGGCGGCGGCCCCGGTCTGATGGAAGCCGCCAATCGAGGAGCGATGGAGGCTGGGGGACTGAGTGTGGGTTGTAGTGTTCATCTTCCTCACGAGCAAAGAGCCAACCCGTTTGTGAAGAAACTGGTGCACTTTTATTATTTCTTCGTCCGCAAGGTCATGTTGGTGAAGTACTCCTACGGTTATGTGATGTTGCCCGGTGGCTTTGGTACGCTGGATGAAATGTCTGAAGCTCTGACGTTGATTCAAACCGGAAAAATCTACGATTTTCCTGTGGTCTTGGTGGGCAAAGATTATTGGAAGGGCTTCATGGATTGGGTGGAGTTTACGGTTGTCAAAGAGGGGGCGGCGGCCGAGTCGGATCTTAAGCTGATTTTTGTGACCGACTCTGTGGATGAGGCCGTGGAGAAGATTTCTGGGGTAGTTCGTCAGCTTGGAGTTGTCCTTGATTCCTCATCTTGTCAGGAACCCCCGAAGCAAGGTTAAGATATCAGCATGAGGTTTCTGATTTTCAGCGTTTTGGTTCTGGCGGGTTCTCTCAAGTCGACCTTTGGACTTTGTGTGAGTGAAGAGAAGGCAAACTTGCGACAGGGTCCTGGGGTTCATTGGACCAAGACATGGGAAGCGATTCGTTACACTCCGCTAGAAAAGCTTGGCAAAAAGAATGGATGGTATCGAGTCAAAGACGTTGATGGGATCATTCATTGGGTCAAAGAAGATTTAGTCACTCGCTCGTTTTCGTGCGCCTCGGTGAAGAACGCCTTTGCGAATTTGAGGACGGGGCCGGGCCTTCAGT
>CAZZLQ010000049.1:0-18210 GCA_964655245.1 uncultured Bacteriovoracaceae bacterium
TATCCCCCTGCGCCTTCCGAGTTCAATCCAGAGGCGGCGAATGTTTTCGCGGCTGTATCCACCGTAAAAGACTCGCGTCCATTCGCTGTAGGAGCGCCTTCTTCGCAGAACCAAAGATCGACTTTGTACTTTGAAGTTCCAACATCTTCATTGGAAGATCCGTAGACTTTGATAAACACGCTCATGTCGCCCTCGGGTTGAGAGACGTTCACTCGCACAATTCGATCTTCGCTTTGTCTACTAAACAAAGTCGATCGCTCAGACAGATCGGGGGTAATGGTCACACCCGACTCAGCTGTTGGCATGCCTTTCATATAGCAAATGCTTCCGCCGTTTTGCGTGAGGTCACTCACAGCTCGAGCTACTGTTTGAGACATCCAGCAGGCAGTGTCTCCGCCAACTCCGCCATCTCGCCCGCCAAACATTTCCTGGGCTTCGAGGTTGCAGGCAAGGTTGGCATCTCCTGCATTCATTCGAGTAAACAAAGTGCCGTAGAAATCGGTGAGAGCAAGATCTCCAACAACGGGAGGAGTTCCAATCACGGCTCCAAAGCCCATTCCCGTTGAGCTTGATGATGAAGCTACAAGGCCTGAAGCACTTGGCAAGCTGCTCAAATTAACAAGACTCGCTCCCGAGCCTCCACCGCAAGCGGCAAGAAGCAAGGGCAAGGTGATACCAGATAACTGCTTTACTACTTTCATGATCCCCCCAGATCTCTCGATAATGGTTTCAAAAAAAATGTCAGATAGACTGTGATATTTTATCGCTGATCTGAGTGGGAGCAATAGGTGAAAACGATGAAAATTCTAATGGAGCGCCGCACTATGGGGTGTGCTCTTTGGCTAACGCTGAGAGCTTCGCATTCCTTGGGATCCAGAAGTTTCAGTACTCATTGATGATGAGTCTTCCGAGCGTCCCAAAGGCTCAAGTTTGACTTTACTGAGAGCCTCAAAGACCGCTTTCGAATCTAGCTCATGAGGAGCTTCGGGAAACCGAAACTGCTGCATCGTCATCTCCTCGCGTCTGCGACGAAGCATCCGAATGCCAAGGTAAACACTCAAAGGACACACAATGAGAAGGAAGAACCAAACCGACCACATACCTCTAGTCTATAGTGCGCCGCAGCATCATCCAAGAGCGTCAGTCTTTTGACGCTTTACTAAGCCGAGCTGGCCAGGCTTTGGAAAATATCAACAAGCTTTGGAACAACACTTTCGACGGAATAGAACTCCTGGACTCGACTGCGCCCAGCCTCCCCCATTTGAACTCGCAGATCCTTTGAGGCTGCGAGCTTCAGAAGAGCGTGAGTCCAATCCTCGCTCGTCTGGGCCCAGAAGCCATCGACTTGATCGCGAACGATCTCAGCATTGGCACCGATCGGATGAGTCACCACAGGAATTCCGCGCGCCATGTATTGGAGGAGTTTGAATCCACACTTGCCTCTGTTGTAGGGGATGTCTCGAAGCGGCATCAGTCCCACATGAACTTCTGCAAGACCGGAAGCTTCCACTTGGGGAGACCATTCGATGAAATGAATGGGAAGATCTTCAAGTTCCTGAGGTGGCCGTTGGTTGCTGATAATCAAAAGTCTTCCATTTGTTTGGCGAAGCACTTCAGCCAAACTCTCTTTGACGAGAATCAATTCCTTGAGATTACTTCCACTGCCTGTCCAGCCGAGAGTGAAGGGCTCTTGAGGGTCGGCTCTCAACTGGTAGCGATTGACATCAACAACTGTAGGAATGATGGATGTCTTTTGGGGTTGTTTCAGAGCTTCGAGAATATATCGATTTCCCGCTGTAATATGATGTGCCCAGCGAGCGATGCGCCGGGTCTGAATTCCCTCTAGATTCCACGCATTGTGAAAAACAGCATCGTCGAGATCAAAGATCGTCGGACGTTGGCTCGAGATCCATCTTTCCATGGCCACAAAGCCGAATCGATTGAGAGGCTTTTGGATGACGACAACATCATGCTCCTTGATGAGTGGAAGAGCTTTCAGTCGGCTTAAGACACTGAGAGGCCGAAGAATCTCCCGCACAGGTCGAATCAGTTTGTAGCCTTCAAGATCTCCACCCACGCTTGGATTAGGTGCTAAGACAGTGCATTGAATTCCCGCCTTCTCCAATGCAGGAACAAGCTGCAAGACTCGAAATCGGCTGGAGGGCATCACCGCCCCTTGTGTCAGGAATAGAACGCGCATTGAGACTATCTTTGTAGTTTAATTTAGCCCGCCAATGGAATAGATTTTTAGGTTGAATGAAGCTTGTTACGATCATTGATACCTATCCTGGGCTCAACGGGAAGATCTGTGTCGGGGGACCCGAAACAAACCTTGATCGTCTGACAAAGTTTCTGGCGCTTCATCATGGTGATGAGATCAAAACAACGGTTTTTATCCACCGCGGAACGTTGGCTCCCTCGCCCCTTTCAATTAATACGGACTCCGCGCAGGCTCAGATTATTCGGTCTCCGAGCTTGGTGAATCTCACTCAGTATTTGATTCGAAATCAGAGTTCCTTTGATATTCTCTACTTTTTGGACAAGACGGTTTATTTCCGACCTCACCTTTTCCTGGCGTTGCTGAGAAACATCAAAAAGCCCATTTTGCTGCGAGTGACCTCTACCAAGTATCTCGACTATGCTCGAAAGATTCCCGCCTGGGTTCGAAAATCACTTTATCGCCTTCTTTTGAATGGTCGCTCGAATATCTTTTTTCTTTCGCTTTCTCAAGAATGTACCAAGCGACTCAAAGCGCTCGGGATTCCTGAGAAGAATTTGGTGATCATTCCCAACGCTGTAGATCTTGATCGCTATACACCTCCTTCGGATTCGAATCTGCGACTTCAAAAGCGCTCTGAGGTTTTTGGTGACATGAGCCCTCGTGCTTGTGTCTTTGTTTACGTGGGGCGAATCATTGGCTGGCATAAGCGTGTGGATCATATGCTTGAGGCGTGGAGGCAGAGTGGCTTGGCAGCTCAAGGTCATAAGTTACTTCTCATCGGAGCTCCCAAGCGTGATGTGTTTATTACAGATGGATTTCGCCTGTGGGAAAACGATGGCCCCCGAGATGGGAAGACGGGCCCTGGGAAGCTAGAGGGAACTTATTGGACAGGGCTTCTCCATGTTTCCAAGATTCCAGACTATCTTTGGATGAGCGATTGCTTCGTCTTGCCCAGCGACTTTGAAGGGATGTCGAATGCTGCTGTCGAAGCTTTAGCATCGGGCCTCCCGATCATTGGTCGAAAGGGCGTCAGTGGGAATGTTGAGCTCATTGAGCCCAAGGTCACCGGACAATTCTTTGAAACTATTCCTGAGCTTGCTGAACAAATGCGGTGGTTTGCAGCTTTTGAAAACAGATTAGGGATGAAAGAGGCCTGCCTCGCTCGCTCAAAAAACTTTTCTGTCGAGACGATGTGCCGATCCTACTTAGAGTTTTTTAAGGACTCTCAACGGCAGATCAGCACGTCTCGGTAGCTCGCTAAACTAAACAAGTGGCTTAAAAATTCCAAAAATCGAAGCCAGCAGCAAAAACAAAATCTGAGATGATATGACCCAAATCATTTTGGCTTTGATAAGGCGAAGAATGATGGGCAGGAATCCCACGGCAATCCAAAAGCCAATCTTGTATTGAATCCAGATCGGGAAATCTCGTACGAAGCCAAGCCGGGCTGCCATTCCAAATCCGCCGAGAAGGATCAAGAAAAGACCGACGCCATGAAGAGCCAAAATCAACTTAGGTCTCTTTTGGCCGCTCAGTGCTGACAGCGAATATCCAAGCGAGAGTGTTGTTAAAACAAGTCCGAACAAATGAAGAAAATTGTAAATAGTGTAAGAAATCATGATGGTCCGAGTAGATCACGGATTGATGACCCAATCAATGTCTACAGATCTTTTGAAGGCTTCATCCCAAGCGCTTTTTCGGCCATCCCCTGAAGTCCCGACCACTGCCTTGATAGGCTTTAAAGATAACGTCGAGATCACGTTGAGCTCTCAGAAAGTTCGAGTACGGCTCACTTGAGGTTCGAATGCTCTGAAGAAAGTCCGAAAACATGGAATCAAAGCCAGCGATGTCATTGAGAAAAAAGCGCGGCCTTGAGTTTTGAAAAGCATAAAGACCATTTGATTCGAATGTGAGCCGGCCAAGACTTCCCTCAATCGTAGAGTGCTGAAAGAGTCCCTTGAGCATAGAAGGTTTTTCCCAAGAGTATCGCAACTGCGCTGTTGCGTGAGCGAATCCCAAGTCGATGATGCTGCTTCGATCTGGCCCCTTCGATTCAGCAAACTGAGCGCTGAGATGATTGGGATTGCTGAGCCCAGCAGCCTCGCAAAGGTCATTGAGCTGAGCCACAAAGTGAATTCCACCCTCGAGCAAGCATCCCAGCTGTGACTTCCACTCAGCGGCGGGACCGCGATCAATCTGAGTGAATTCTTTCTTGAGTCGAATACTTTTGATTGTCCCTAGGGATCCAGATTGAATCTGCTCGCGAACAAATCTGACGCAGGGTTTGTAGTAATAGTTTTCTGCAATCATGAAGACAGATTTTGAAAATGTATTTCTCAGTTTCTCGACTCGATGTACCTCATCAGGGCTCATGCAGAGAGGTTTTTCCACGAGGAGAGCGTTTCCCGTGGGTAGAATCATTTCAATCAAAGGCAGATGACTTTCTGGGGGCGTACAAACAATGAAGCCTGAAGTTTCAGGATCTGCAACGCAGCTTTCAAGATCCTGTGGAGCAAGGCCTCCGCCAAACATCTTGGCGTACGAGTTGGCTTTTTCCTGCGAGCGACTCCAAAACTTCAGATTCACTTGAGATGAAAGTCTTTTGGCGTGATTCTTGGCGATATGTCCGCAGCCCAAAATCGTGAGAGTCAGTCGCATATCAACTCCAGCTCTCTCTCGACTTAGAGAGATGCTCGGCGACTTTGAGGGCATTGGCGACAATTGTTAGACTTGGGTTCACTCCAGCCGATGTCGGCATAAAGCTTCCGTCGACCACATAGAGATTCTTGAGTCCAAAGAACTGGCACTGGGAATTTAGAACCGCAGATCGATCCGATATTCCAAATCGTGCTGTGCCCAGTGCATGGGAAAATGTGTTGATGAGCATTTGATTGCAGGGAATGCCGCCAGCTTTTCGTAAAATGCGTTTGGCCTGACTCATCAAGAAATCCCGGCGTATTTCATCGCGCTGAGTATAGGAATGCTCAATTTCCAGAAGAGAAACTCCGTGCTCATCCGTCTTTGAAGAGAGAAAGACTCTGTTCTTTTCTTGAGGTTCATCCTCGGCGATGCAAAGAAGATTTTGGATGAAGGGGCTGAGCGCTGCTCCCACAAAGCTTAAGCCTTTGGGGCCAAAATGTCGGATCACTTTGGACTGGGGTGTATAAATGTCTTGGATGATTCCTGTCGCAAATCCATCGCTTGATCTTGTCTCTTCATAAAAGTGTGAAACACAAACTTGTTTGTGAAACTCACGGCGAGGATTTGTTTTGAACGGAAAAATAGCGCTGACAATTCCGTTGGCATGACGCATGAGATTTTTTCCAATAAGTCGCGCATGAGGAAATCGTGAATCAAGTTGTGAACGCAGAAGTATCCCTGCGCTTCCAATGGTCCCCGCACTGATCACAAACAATTTAGATTTAATAGAATGTCTGGTTCCGTCTTTTTGAGAAACGCAGTCGATGCTTCGAACGGAGTCCGCGTGAGAATGAACTTTGTCGACAAGAACACCCGTGGCGATATCGAGATTTCCGCTGGCCTGAGCCTTGGCCAAAATCGTTGTGGCCTCATTCTTGGCGTTCAATCGACATGGATACCCATCACAGGTTTCACATTGAATACACAGACTTCGCGTTTTGTTTTTGAAGTTGATCGCCAATGGCGTTCGAAACGGTCGCATCCCGAGCTTGGAGGCTGCATCGTAAATCCGCTGTGCTGGTGGATTCAGTTGCAGAGACGGAAACGGATAGGATTGCTTCGAGGGAGGTTCAAGGGGGTCTTCCCCCCGCGCTCCATGAACTTCTAGAAGCTCTTCAGCCTGGTCATAAAAAGGCGCAAGCTCGGCGTAACGATAAGGCCAGGATCCAAAGTCAGACTCTCGCATCCTAAAGGCCGCTCCTCCGTAAAACACGGACATTCCACCCACATTTTCATTCATGTGGACGGCAGCGGAACTTGGGCTTTCGTATTGTCGAATGAATGTCGCAGATTTTTGAGCGTAGCGTGATTTGATGAGAATCGATTCAGCTTTCCAGTCTTCATCGTCTCGCTTGGGCCAATCCCCACGTTCCAAAATGAGTATCTTAAGTCCTGCCGATGAGAGTTTATAGGCGAGCGATGCAGCCCCAAGGCCCGAGCCAGCAATCACAACATCATAGGACTTTTGCCACCACA
The DNA here is from genome assembly GCA_964655245.1 of uncultured Bacteriovoracaceae bacterium. Classification (GTDB taxonomy): domain Bacteria; phylum Bdellovibrionota; class UBA2394; order UBA2394; family UBA2394; genus JBEIHI01. Next base: position 6,398 of record CAZZLQ010000049.1, read on the forward strand.
TCTTGCCGGCCAATCTTCCCTCAAAACCGTCGACAAAGCAAAGACGGGAGTCTTTAAAAAACCAAAGAGTTTCAATATGTTATGTAAACTTGTAGGTGTTTTTCCCGCGGATCACAATTCTTCAATCAATCTCGGAATGAATCATCCTGCGCTTGCGGATCGGGTTTAATTTCAAGAGATTCATTCTGTGGGCTCGGCTCAAGTGATTTCAGATCTCATTCTCGTGCATAATTCAGCGGCAACACTGGGCGCTCTTCGAGGCGATTTGATCCGATTGGCCTTGGAGCAAAATATTCACGTTCATGCTTTGGTGCCCAAGGATCTGGATGGCCCCTCCCCTTACTTCTTTGAATCTCCTCGGTTCAAAATGTCTGAGATTGATTTGAATCGGACGAGTTTGAATGTTTGGGGAGAGCTGCGTTCGATCGTCTCAATGAGGAAGTGCTTGAAGCAAGCTGATGCTCGCTCATTTGTGATTGTGACAACAATCAAACCTATTTTCTACGTGGGCTTGCTCAAGCGACTTGGCTTTGTTCCGCCACATCTTCAAACGACGGGTTTGATGACGGGACTTGGTTTTGTTTTTTCAGGTGATTCTTTTAAAAGCCGCTTACTTCGATGGGGTTTGACTCCGCTTTATCGCCTAGCTCTGAGAGCCCATTCGCGATTGCTATTTCAAAATCAAGCTGACCTTGAGTTTTTCAAACAGCATGGTCTCATCGGTCCAAAACAAATCGGCCAATGGGTGGGTTCGGGAGTGGATTTGAGTCGTTATTCATTCAGTGAGGTTTCAATCAAGCCGCTGCGATTCCTTTTTGTTGGACGATTGCTTCGATCCAAGGGGCTCGTTGAGTTTCTTGAGGCCGCGGAAATTATCAAAGCCAAGTACCCGCAGGTCGAGTTTGAGGTTGTGGGAAGCTTTGACAGCAATCCCGCAGCTCTCAAGATGAAAGACCTTGAGCCTTTTGTTCGGCGTGGCGCGATTCACTACCGAGGATTTTTGTCTGATGTTCGCGAGGCTCTTGTGCAAGCATCATGTGTGGTGTTGCCCTCCTATCGTGAGGGTGTTCCTCGAGTGGTTTTGGAAGCCATGAGTGTTGGTCGAGCTGTGATTACTTCTGATGCTCCCGGCTGCAAAGAAATGGTTGAGGATGGTCGCACGGGATTTGTTGCCAAAGTTCGAGATGCGGCCAGTTTGGCTGAAGCCATGGAAAAGCTTATTCAGTCGCCTCACTTAGTCTCTCAATTTGGAGAAGCTGCTCGAAAGATCGCCGAGAGTCGATACGATCAGAGACAAATCAATCATCGTATTTTAAGATTGGCTCAAGGCTTTGATGATTAAACGATTTCTCAAAGATTCGGTGGTCTACGGTGTCGGGCATATTCTGTCTCGAGCGATCGCTTTTGTTTTGATTCCGTTTTACACTCGGGCACTCAGCCCCAGCGATTACGGTGTCATGGATATGATCATGATGTTTGCTTCCATCGCTTGCACTTTGGTGCCCATGGAAATCTCGCAAGCCTTCAGTCGGTTCTACTCAGGGACTGAGTCTGTCAGTGAGAAGCGAGACTATGCGACGGTCATGCTTTTGTTTTCTCTAACGATGTACGGGGCCTTTGGTGTTGTGACGTTTTCAATGAGTGATCCGTGGAGTTTTCGTCTGACGGGATCCACAGAAGCTGTCTCAGCGTTTCAGGTAGGAATTTTGTATACCATCGTGATGGGGATTTTTTACCTGATTCAAACTCAGCTGCGTTGGAAGCTGCAGTCTGTGTATTATTCTGCGATTTCATTGCTTGCGGCTCTTTTAGTTTCACTGCTTTCTGCTCTCTTTGTTTTGGGCTTTGACATGGGAGTTATTGGGCTGCTTTGGGGCGGTGTTTTAGGATATGCGGTTGGCATCATCGCGGGACTTCCGGGTGTTGTGCACGACTACAAGTTGGGTTTTGATTGGAAGAAGCTTCGAGAAATGATGGCTTACTCAAGCCCCTTGCTGATCATGCAGATAGGGCTTTTGACGACAAACTTCTTTGATCGCTGGGCGATTCGATCCTTGATGTCTCTGGATGATGTCGGTGTTTATGGTGTCGGCTATCGGTTTGCGAGTATCATTCAGATTATCTTCATTGGGTTGCAGTCTTCGATCTCTCCCCTGATCCTTACCTATTACCGCGAGTCCTCAACGCCAGCGGAGATTGCCAAGATCTTTCGAATATTTTCGACTTTTGCTTTGTGCTTTCTTCTTTTCTTGGGGATTTTTGCTCGCGAGGTGGTCGCGTTGACGACGGCCTCCGGCTACCATCAGGCCTATCAGTGCATCTTCCCTCTAGCTCTGATGATGATCTTCTATGCTTTTGATGTGTTTAGCCCCGGGATTGAGATCTCCAAAAAGACCCGTGTTCGCGCGATCCTGTGCGTGATGGGTGCAGTTCTCAATATTGGACTCAACTATCTTTTGATTCCGCTCTTGGGAATTGCCGGCGCTAGCATTGCTTCGATGCTGGCTGCTCTTGCTGTTTTGATGGGATCCATCTCTGTTTCTCAAAGGCTGTATTTTGTTCCCTATACTTTTCGGAAGCCGATTTTGGCGCTGCTCGGCGTTTCAATTCTTGTGATCCTCTTTGAGTGGGTTCCATCGGGGTTGCCAGTTTGGGGATGGATATCATTGAAAGTAGCCGTTGTTGTGATGACAACTGCAGGGCTGTTTTGTTGGCTTTGGAGTAAGGAAGAGAGGATGAGTCTTCTCAGTCGACTACAAATTCGACGGACGTCATCATAAGAGTTCCTAAGCTATCTGATACATTGAGAAGATCAGGTCGATCGGACTGCAAAATCAATCCTGCAAAGTCTTCGGTGTTGAATATCCGGGGATTGAGAGAAAAGGTGATTTCCATCCCTTCATCGCCAGCATCCACCCACATGCTCGGATTATAGCCAGTGCGTTCTGCGAAGTATTGATCGAGGCGTGCTCCGACGACAAAGTTTCCTCTCGAGGTCCGTACTGTTCCTGATCCTGTTGCGCTGACTGGAATGAGTGGAATGTTGATTCTTCCCGATACTCCTGGAGCGATTTTAAGAATCGCAATTTTAAAGTCGGGTATCTCAGCAACATCTGGATCGTAAGTTAGATAGCCCTCTGATTGGTGAGGTAGTTCTAGTGTGCTTTGACCTGGGATCTGGAAAAACCCTCCATTTCTCGATCGACTGATGGGGTCACATTTAACGCTGAGCCTTCCATTTGAGCTGCAGAAGCGATTATCACCTGTGGAAGCGTAAAGGGCGGCCACTCCAGGGCTATAGGCCGACGACAGGTAGGAATCGAGAACCAGACGCGGGTTGAAGATCAACGAAGGATCCTGAGCAATCTCATTGACCGATGCAATCTCGCCGCCGTCATTAAGATAGTAGGTTCCAAAATCGGGGTCGAGAAGCTGCCATTTTCCCTGGGCAAACACCTCGGGAACAATATGACCATTCAAGGACCAAATCCGAGCTTCATACCCCATGGCCGTCCAAACATGGTAAAGAAGTTCGGCTAAATCATCGCAAATACCAAATCCAGCAGAATTGAAGAAAAGTACGGGTTCGTGAAGCCACTTGCGTTCAGTCAAGGGGGAGTAATGTTGAGAGAAATCGTGAACAAATCTCCACGCCTGAATGTGGGGGGTTGGCTCCTGTGGAGCGTATTGGCTAATCACCTCCAGGAGTCCATCCATTGAGGACATGTCGACTCCATTCCACTTTAAGAGAAAGGACGCGCTTTCAGGGCCGATATTCTGAATACTGACAACGTTTGCTGAGCCCTGCGACGAAATTCTTTCATAGGAAATCTGCCAATTCATTGCTGTTTGGGTAGGCTCCTCACTGAGAGGAAGGCAGGAATTAAGAAAGACTGTGAGTCCGCTGAGCACTACAAACCGCATGTGATTCTGAATCCTTGGAATACCTTGATTGTAGATCATGGATAGACTCGGTTCAATTCGCGCTGCGTCATTTTGACGCTTTCGATTGCCCTCCTGGAGGCGCCTGGGCTAAAAATCGGTGCAGAGCCATGGGAACAACCTACCAACAGCAATCTTTTGAAAGGCCCGAATACGAGTATCCTTGGCCGGATCAAGCTCATCGAACTCGATGCAGTCGATGTCTTTACGATGAGACAGTTCCGGGACTCAACCTCAATGAAAAAGGAATCTGCTCATATTGTCTGATCCATGACCAAATGGAGTCGGAGTATCCGATTGGAGCAGAGGGCGAAAAGCGACTCAAAGCGATTGTTGATCAGATCAAGGCTGAGGGAAAAGGTAAAAAGTATGACTGCATCATTGGGGTCAGCGGTGGTTGCGACTCCTCCTACTTGATCCATCGTGCCGTGGAACTTGGCTTGCGGCCACTGGCTGCGCATTTTGACAATACTTGGAACTCAACGATTGCGAATGAGAATATTCAGAGAGTCATCAAAAAACATAATATCGACCTCTATACCATCGTGGTGGATAACCGAGAGTACGATGATATTTATCGATCATTTTTAGAAGCCGGGGTCTGCGATATTGAAGCGCCCACAGATATCGGGCTGGCCGTGACCTTGTATCGAGCAGCTGAGGAGTTCGGAGTGAAAACGATTCTTGAGGGGCATTCGTTTCGGACGGAAGGTATTTCTCCGCTTGGATGGCTCTATATGGATGGCAAGTACATCAAAAGCGTTCATAAGCAGTTCGGCAAGCGACCCATGAAGACCTACCCGAATATGCCTTTGCACCTGTTTTTGAAGTGGATGCTTTTTAGTCGGATTCGCAAGGTTCGCCCTCTGTACTTTATGGACTACCAGAAGGAAGAAGCCAAAAAAATGCTTACTCGCGAGTATGGGTGGCAGTGGTATGGTGGTCACCACTTGGAGAATCGCTTTACCGCGTTTTTTCATTCCTACTTCTTCCCGAGACGTTGGGGCTACGATGGACGACTTCTTGGCTATTCGGCACTGATTCGATCGGGTCAAATGACTCGCGAAGAGGGCTTAAAGCTGATTGAGAAGCGGCCTGACTTTGATCCCGAGATTTTAGATTATCTGAAAAAGCGACTTCAGTACTCAGATGCAGAGTTTGAACGGCTCATGACATTGCCTAAGAGAACATTTCGAGAATTCCCGACGTATAAGACAACTTTTGAAAAGTTGAGTCCTTTGTTTTGGGTACTCTACAAGCTCGATCTCGTTACTAAAAGTTTTTACATCAAGTACACAAAGCCAATGCAGTAAGTCGCTCGAGATGCTTTTCCCGTCGATCTCAGTGAGATTTCTGCGCAATGACTGTCATGCCGGCTTCTTCGGTTTTGAACGTCAAAACGTCCAATCCCAAATCCTTAAGCCATGTACGGACTTCAGGTTCTGTGTGGCGGTGGCAGTTCTTGGGACGATACCAATCAAAATTGATGTGGTTCATTTCGTCTAAGCTTAGATCTGGTCGATAAAAGGCCTTTCCGAAGTACCAATAAAAGAGTCTCTGGAGATTCACTTTTCCTGCCGGAATCTCTAGCAGGTCGATGGGCTTCTTGATCTCGACATCAACATTGAGCTCGCCCAAAATTTTTCCAAGTTCCGTTAGAGGCATCAAAGCTTCCCAGGCCTCATCATTGGAAAGTGGCGCAATTTTTTCGCGAATATAGTCATCCACAAACTCTCGGACAGGCGCCTTCACTTTGTAGATGTAGAACATCAAAAGGCCACCCTTATTAAGCCGACCTGAGAGGTACTTCACGGCATTGTGAGTTGAGTCTGTATGGTGGAGAACGCCCTCAGAAAAAATCACATCAAAATTTCCAAGCTTATCGGGAAGATTGGTAAGAGATGTTTGAAGGAACTGACCTTTCAAAGCCCGTTCTTTGAATCGTTGAGCCGCCACATCCACTGCACCTGAAATATCAACACCCCAGTATTCACACTGATTGAGTAGATCATCAAAAAGTAAGATCGCGGAATGCCCTGCTCCGCAACCCGCATCGAGGACTCGCTTGCCCTTGACCAAATCCGCCAGAGTTTTTCCGGCAACTTGATAGCGGCTCTTAAGCCACTCCTTTGCAAAAGCTTGCATGGCGTCCGACTCATACGTATCTCTCTTTTTCCATTTGTAGTCGAACGTGTTGGATGTCTGAGCTTGTTTTTCGGATTCCATTCTAACCTCGATTCAATTCCAAAAGCGCATCGATGACATAATCGTAATCGTCAGCGGTCATGCGATTGTGCAGGGGAATGGCCATGCTGTTTTTGTCTGCAAACGTCGCATTCGGAAGATCGGCAGCTTTGTAGCCGAATTTCTCACGATAGTACCCCAACAAGTGAATGGCATGCGTTCCGGGACGAGTGCTAATTCCCTTTTCGTTGAGAATTTGCATGATTTGATTTCGCGGCATAGGAGCGGTTTGAGGGTCAACCATACAAACAAAAGACTGCCAGCCGTGTTCATAGCCCGCAGGAATCTCTGGCGTCTTCAGCCAAGGAATAACAGAAAGTCGCTCTCGATAGTAAGCAGCCCAGCGTGCTCTCTCCGAAATAAAAGTGTCGAGCTTCTCAAGCTGTTTCAGTCCTACGGCTCCTTGAAGATCCGTCATCCTGTAGTTGAATCCCAGGACATTGAAGTCAGGCAAAATATAAGGCTGAGGCCCATGATGGCGTTGCTCTTCAGAAATCGAAGCCCCGTGGTTTCGCATCATTTCCATTCGTTCATTGAGCGCCTTGTCTTTGGTGGTGACCATGCCGCCCTCACCCGTCGTAATTGATTTACGAGGATGAAATGAAAAGGCTGCAGCAAGCCCCAAAGCCCCTGCAGAGACTCCCTTGTAGCGAGCTCCGGCAGCACATGCGGCATCTTCAATAATTGGAATGCCTCCGGCCACTTGCCTCAGGGCATCCATATCCGCGCAAAGACCAAACAAATGAACGGCGATGATGGCTTTTGTTCGAGGCGAGATAGCCTTCTTCACTGCAAGTGGGTCGATGTTAAAAGTCTTGGTATCAATGTCGACCAAGATGGGAGTCGCCCCGCAGTAGAGCGCCACGTTGGCAGTCGCTACCCAAGTAAACGACGGAACAATCACCTCGTCGCCGGGACCAACATTCATACCCGCCAAAATGAGATGCAGGGCGGTCGTACAGCTGGTTGTCGCAAGTGCGTGAGGAACATCGTGCCGTTTAGCAAAGTTGCGTTCAAACTCAGCGACCTTAGGCCCCTGCGTGAGCCATCCCGAAAGCAACGGCTCTTTAGCAGCTAGCCATTCCGCCTCTCCCGTCACGGGCAGAGAAATGGGAACCTTTCGAGTCACGCTCCGACTGCTAGTCGTCGTTGCAGGGTCTCTTCTTTGTGTGAGTTCCGCCATTCGATCAATCTCCTCAATCCTTCGCGTAGTTGAACTTTTGCTACGAAACTCAAATCCTTCTCTGCTTTTTTGGGACAGCCCACTCGGTTTTTAACAAACGTTGGGCCGGCCGGTTCGTAGCGAATCTTTAAGCGAGAGCCAGTGATTTCCAGAATCGTCTCGGCGAGCTCTTTGATTGTTGTCTTAACTCCAGTGCCAACATTGTAGAACTCGTCTGTGGCGTTTGACTTCATCGCGCAAACGTTGGCTCGACCGCAATCCGAAACATAGATGAAGTCATAGGCTTGGCTTCCATCCCCATAGACGACGGGGGCTTCACCTTTGTCCAAATTGTCGAGAATCTTCATGATCACAGCAATGTAAGCTCCACGGTAGTCTTGCCGAGCGCCGTAAACATTCATGTATCTCATCCCCACGTAGTCAAAAGCCTTTGGAGTGTTTCGATAACGATGGTGCAGAGAGCGACAAATGTGTTCTCCAGCAATCTTCGTGGCGCCATAAAAATTTGTGTTGTTATAAATATGGTCTTCCGTCATCGGCTCTGACAGAGCATCCCCATAAACTGATGCTGATGATGAGAAAACCAAGCGCTTCACCCCGTTGTTGAGCATGGCTTCAACAATATTGAAGACGCCTTCAATGTTTACCTTAAAAGCCGATCGAGGAAAGTCGTGACAATGCAGGAGCCACAAAGCGGCCAAGTGAAACACGCCATCAACCCCTTTCATTGCTTCGTTCAGAATATCAGTGTGTAGAATATCGCCACCAATGGGAAAAATCTTTACGCGCGGATCTTGGAGAGCGTCTGATAAATTTTCCTTTGTTCCGCGAGAAAAGTTGTCAAAAACAACAATTTCTTTGACGTCTTCTTTGACGAGTTCATCCACGACGTGGGAACCAATGAGGCCCCCTCCACCAATCACTAAGAACTTTTTGCCTTTGAGTTCCATTCACTCACCTCTTTTGCTCCGTTCAAGGTCTGGTCCACCACATGGGCACCAAAGCTCAGTGAACAAGTAAAACCCGGAGAAACAGCGTTCAAAACATTCGTTGCAACGCTAGAACTTTGTACCAAGAAATCCATGACAAGTTCATTTCTTTTTCGGTCATAGAGCTGGGCTCGCATCCCTGCTTTCTTTGATTTCAAAATATGCTCTTTTCGGATTTGAGGAACCATTTTTTGAGCTTCAAAGGCGATTTGACCTCGAGCCATGCGCTTGATCTCACTCACTGCTAAGCCCCTGATTCCATTAGAGTTTTTGAGCATCATAGACGAGAGGTGCAGGGTGATTGAGGCGAGATCAGCCCATTTAACGCCTTGTAGACCTGAATAGTTTTCACGACCAAATCGAGGTGCTGCATTGGGGCCCAAGTAGACAGGCCCGTCGACTGAGTTCGTAAAGTGCACACCCAAGAAGGGCATGTGGAGATCGGGTAATGGATAGATCAAACGTTGAGGTTTAAATCCACAGCGAGGATCGAGCTCCCAGTATGCCCCCAGAAACGGCAAAATCGAATAATCAAGACCAACGCCCATCATGTGAGCCAAACGATCGGCAAAAAGGCCTGCTGTATTCCAAACATGACCAAAGCCAAGGTCTTCCCGAGTTGTACGTAGTTTCTGTTGAGCTAGGTTGACCCCAATCACTTGCGAGCCTGTGAGAACTTGGACTCCGTCTCGAAGGAGATTTGCAGCTAGTGACTCAACAACTTGTTTGGGGCGTACAACAGAGGTGCGAGGCGAAAACAAGGCACGCCCTGTCAGTGAATGAGCGATGGGCTCCACCTCTCGCAGTTGCTTCTGATCAAGCATTTCCACCACGGCGCCGTTTTGCTTAGCTCGCTCGAGGAGCCTGTCGAGCTGAGGATTGTCATTCTCCGTTAACGGCAAAATCACCTTTCCGATTTGTTCGTATCGAAGAGAATTTTCCTCGCAAAAGTCTCGAAGACGTCGAGCTCCTTCAATGCAGAGCTTTGCCTTTAACGATTGGGGCGGATAGTAGATGCCCTGATGAACGACCCCGCTGTTGCGTCCACTCGTATGCGCGGTGTGGGTGGTCTCTTTTTCAAGAATGGCAACATCTCGAAACCCACGCTCCACGAGTGCTTTGGCAACGGATAGTCCGAGAATTCCGCCGCCGACAATGACATGATCAAATGTCTTCATTTCGGATCAACCTGCTTGCCTTTGCTGCACAAAATTCATCTGCTCTAGATAGGCATCGATGACTCGATCGTTGAGCTCATGAATCAGCCAGTTTCGGCCCTGGCGGCCGATCTCTTTAAAGGGTTCTGAATTCTTCCAATAATCTGAGAGGTGCCGATTCACGTCGTCAGCAGAACAAGCATTCAGCATTGGGTAAAGACTGGGATAAGCGTGGCTGAAATCCGAGTCCACACGATAGTGCATCAATGGTTTCGCAAGGGCCAGTGTCTCAAAAATAACTCCCGCCCCTAAACAGCTCGTATGAAACTCGCCGGTGCCGATGTCGCAAAGACTCAGACCTACCATGAGCTCCTTTCGGTCCATCAAAGGCATCCAAACAACAGCGTCTTCAATTCCAAGTTCAGCGATGAGCTTCTTGGACTCATTCACTTCCTGGCCGTACTCAAATGTCACGAGCTTTGCCTTTGATTCAGGATGACTCCGCAGAAACTGAGCAAACCCTGAGAGAAGTCGGTCTGTTCCCTTGAATGTCACTCCGTCTTCTGGAGTTTTCCAAAGATGCCGAGCCTGATGATAAATCATCAAATGACTCGAATCTCGAATCGCTTTGAATTGAGGAAAGAATTTGCTCTTCGAATAGTGATTTGAGATCGAGCTGGGATCGTATTGATAGGCATCGATTGCTGCCAGTCCAATGCTGAGTATCTTGCCGCGAGGTCCGATTCGTTTGAGACTCGGACCCATATTGTAGTACTCCGTTTCCGCGTGGATGAGCTGAGCGTTACGGATTCCCTGTCTTTGAAGGCGGCTGACAAAATAGCCTTTAGGGTGTCGCCAGAATGAGTGAAACGGCGTCTCATAAAGGTCCGATCCGTACGGTGAAAAGATATCAAGCTTGCGCCCCATTCGTGCGAAAAACGCTGGAGTGAGGCCATTGCCGATCACAAAATCATACTCCTGCATGTCTCTCCGCAATTCAGCAGGAGAGAACTTAAAGACTTCCGATGCGTCTCCCCAAGGAAGGGTGCGAACAAAGCCAAGCTCTGTTTCATCGAAAGTGTCACAAAGAGGATTAAAATGAGCCGGTTCGTTTGGAAATCTCAAGCAATGAGCTTCGATTCCTCGTCGTCTGAGAAGGCGGGCCAATACGAAACTGTTATTGTTCATATTGCCAACGCATGCGACGCGAAAATTCGGCTTCATGTCACTTAAGCGTTACCGACAATCGGCTGGTTTGTCGATTGAGTAGTACGGACGACCTTGGGACGCGAGGATGCCACGTCGGAAGTCTGGATGAACTGTCTGCACCATTCGTCAAAGCTCAACAGTGACCAGATCAACAGGCGTCGATTTTCTCGGCCTTGCAAATGATCTTGAACCAAGCTTGTGATCGTTCCTTTGTCGAGAAACTCATAAATGGGAGATTTGGCGTTGAGGAGACGTTTCTCCACATACTTCATGCTATCCCCCCTAAACCAGCTTGCATCTGGTGCTGAGAATCCTTGCTTCTCTCTCGAGGTTACCTCCTCAGGGATATAGCGACGCATGAGCTTTCGAAGAATGAGTTTTCCATCACTCGTTCTGTGGATCTTTGAGATTTCGTTTTCATTCACCTTGGTCGGGTTTTCGATGTTTCCCAACTTAAGACGCGCAGGCAGTCTCATCGCAAAATCAACCAAATCATTATCGAGGAAAGGAACTCTTGTTTCGAGACCGTGAGCTAAGCTCAGTTTGTCTTCGACCAGCAAGAGCCCGTGCAAAAATGTTTTGGCTTCAAAGTACAGGGAGTGATTCACGTAGTCCTCTGCCCTTGTGAGATGATCCGAATGCTTCTTGAAAACGCTAGAGAATGCATCTCTGGCCGAGAAATCTTTTAAGTTCTTAGCCATCGGCTGAGTAGCGGCGGAGAATTGAGAATCATTGAGGAGTCGTTGCCAGTAACGGTAATAAGTATCTCGATACTCGTCAAAGCCAGCGCTTTGAATCACGCGATAGTATCGCCAGGGATAGCCCGCAAAGAGCTCATCCCCACCGGCGCCCGACAAAACCACTTTGACAAATTTACTCGCCAATCGAGCGCAGTAGTAATTGGGATAGCTTTGTCCAACTCGTGGATCTTCCAAATGCCAAGTCAGCTCTGGCATGATTCGTTCCATGTCTCCCGACTTCAAAACCATCTCATAGTGCTCGGTTTTGAACAGATAAGACATCGCTTCAGATTTGGCTCGCTCATCAAAAGCGAGTTCCATGCCTGAGGCAGAGGATAAATCAAAGCCC
>CAZZLQ010000050.1:0-17433 GCA_964655245.1 uncultured Bacteriovoracaceae bacterium
GCGATCAAGGCCGGGCAGGGCCAAGGGCTGAGAAGCCTCGCTCAGCAGGGAAAATGGGATTTGAAATCAGTACTTGAGCTTCAAATGGAGAATCCAAAAGCAGTCTCGACCCTCCTCTCTCTTCAAAGCCTCCAAGAGGGACTGCAAAGTCTCAATCAGATTTCACAAAAGAGAAAACTGAGTGCTGATGAGCTATTTGCTCAGTTACTACGAGAGTTTTATCAGGACCCACTTTCGTGGAGCGTCTCAGACAAAGAGCAGGCACTTCAGCGCCTCGAGAAAATCAAATCGAGCGTTTCTCTGAACTTGAGAGATGCGGCACTTGTTCTTGAAAGCCGGCTGAAATTCTAACGAGCCAAGGCTCGCTTCTTCTGAAGCATGAGCTTCAAAAGGCTTTGGAGGAACCTCACCCGGTCAAAGGGCTTGAGTTGAATAGCGCCAATGGTTGTCACATGATCAGTTCCCTCGCGAATAATTAAATCAGCACCAGGGATCAGCATCGAATTGACGGGAATAATCCCATCACTCTTGATTTCGGCCTTTGCCATTTGATCTCGGAAGTAAGGCTCAAACGGAGTATCCCAATCGCCGGGCTCATCCCGTTTCCAACTCGCATAAATGACGGTTGGAATCACCTCCATCATCCGGCGAATCTGATGTTCATGCGACTTCATATACGGCACTCGTTCTTCCACCCTCATTCCGAGGAGCGATCGAGACGATCCCCCAAGACGCTTCAGAACCCCATCGGCAATCTTCTTGGCACGATCAGAAGTTGTCCAAACGTCAGCCACAGGAGTTCCCCAGAATGGAGACTGAATCGCAAGCCATCCGGAAATCTTTTCCTGAAGATCCTCTCGCTCACGAAGAGCCTCCAAAATATCCAGACCACCCTTACTGTGAGACATCAAAATCACGGGTCGCTCAGAGCGCTCAATCGCCGCTCGAACACGAACAGCATTTTCTTCAATGGAAGCTTCTGATTCGATCTCAACCCGCCCGGCCTTAATACCGTTGTTTTTGAGCCACAAATACTGCTCATCAAAATCTTTCCTCATCTCAGGAACCATCCAGCCGAAGTTCTTTTTCATTTGAGTGGTCACATCCGATAAGAATCCAGGAACGATAAGAATCTGATGATCTTGGAGATACTCAATCTCAGACGGAGTGAGAGCTTCTGATCGAGACCGAAATGTTTCCTCGAACTCTCCAGAGCGCGTCTGCGATGGAGGTAACTGCCGAAGAAACTCGAAGTCGGGATGAGAGTAATTGAGCCCTACTAATAACAATCCGACAAGCATGCCATCCCCCACGAAGATCATTATACGGGGGAGCCTCAAGATCCAGAAATGAATTCAATACGTCAGGCGTGCAATGCCGCACAGCATCTGAATTGGCGCATCAGGTCGTTTTTTTGAGTATCTCACGAGCAATGATCATTCGCTGCACTTCGCTGGTCCCCTCACCAATCTCAGTGATTCGATTATCTCGCCAATAACGCTCGACGGGATACTCGCGAATATAGCCATAGCCACCATGAATCTGAATCGCTTCAGTACAAGCCCTAGAGGCCGCTTCTGAGGCAAACAGCTTCGCCATAGAAGACTCCTGAATCGCCGAAACACCTCGATCATGCATCGAGGCTGCTTTCATGATGAGAAGTCTTGCCGCAGAGAGCTCTGTGGCCATATTGGCAATCTTCCACTGGATAGCTTGAAAATCCGCAATCGGCTTCCCAAACTGCTCACGCTCCTTTGCGTATCGAATACTCTCTCTCAACGCAGCTTCACCGAGTCCGAGAGCCATGGAGGCAATGATCACGCGCCCCTGGTCAAGGATCTTCAGCGTATCGATAAAACCTTGATGAAGCTCTCCAACCAAACTCTCACGACCCAGTTTGACCTGATCGAGCGCAATCTGTGATGTATCCGATCCACGACATCCCAATTTATCTTCGGGCTTGAGAGGCTTAAATCCAGGAGTGCCCTTTTCGATCACAAAAGCGGAGATCCCCTTTTGCTTTTTTGCAGGATCAGTCGCGGCGAGAACGATATAAGTATCACCGACTGAACCGTGAGTGATAAAAGCTTTTGAGCCATTCAAAACAAAACCGTCTTGGGTCACTTCAGCACGGGTCTTAAGGCCAGAGGCATCACTACCACTTCCTGGCTCTGTCAGAGCCCAAGCAGAAATCTTTCGGCCCGACGCCAAATCAGGAATGTATTTCTGTCGCTGAGCCTCAGTTCCAAAACGCAAAATATGTTTCATGCCCAGGCCGTTGTGCGCCACCAGCGTCAGCGCTGTTGATCCGCACTCACGAGCGACTTCCTCAATCACAATCGAGGCCGACATCAAATCAAGCCCAGCACCTTCGTACTTCTCCGGCACCGTAAGACCCATGAATCCAAGCTGAGCCATCTTGGGGATCAGATCTCGAATGAAATCGCCCTTTTCATCAATCTCAAAGGCTCTGGGTCGCAGCTCACTTTGAGCAAAATCTCGAGCCAACTGACGAATCGACTTATGATGATCACTCAACTCAAAATTCATTTTTTCTTACCCCCCTTTTTTGCCCCCTTTTTACTTTTCACAACATCATCTCGCACACCGGCGACAATCTCATCGAGTCGGGTGCCGGGGGTAAAAACTCTTCGAACTCCAGCCTTCTTCAAAGCTCGCACATCGGATTCAGGAATGATTCCACCCACAAAAACGGGGATATGAGAGAGCTTGTTCTTCTTGAGCTCTGCGATCAGTTTGGGAATCAACGTTTTGTGAGCTCCCGAAAGAATCGAAATTCCAATCAAATGAACATCTTCCTCAACAGCTGCTCGAACCAGCGCCTCCGGGCTCTGATGTAAGCCCGAGTAAATCACTTCCATTCCCGCATCTCGTAAAGCAGCCATCACCACCTTCGCACCGCGATCATGTCCGTCCAATCCCACTTTTCCCATCAAAACTCGAATGGGCGTCATTGATGTTGCCGCTTCACTCATTTCAAAAGCTCCCTTGCTATCACTTTACGTTGGATCTCTGAGGTTCCTTCATAAAGCGCTGTCACACGAACATCACGATAGAATCTTTCTACGGGGTATTCGCGAATGTATCCGTAACCTCCAAGAATCTGAATCATCTCATCACAAACTCGAATGGCTGCCTCAGTGGCAAAAACCTTCGCTTGGCTTGCCGCCAAGGTCAGAGGCTTTTGATGATCTTTCAAATACGCGGCCTGAAGAACGAGCAACTCAGCCGCTGCGAGCAAAGTGGCCGAATCAGCGATCTTCCACTGGATTGCTTGAAAATCAGCAATCGGCTTACCGAAGGCTTCGCGCTCTTTGGCATAGCGAACTCCAAACTCCAAAGAGGCTTCAGCGATTCCGAGAGCCTGAGAAGAAACTGAAATTCTACCGCCATCTAATGCGCGCATCGCAATCTTGAATCCATCGCCTTCAGCGCCAATCCGATTCTCTTCAGGAACAAAGACATTTTCAAAACTCATCCGAATCGTCGAAGAGCCCGTCAGTCCCATTTTGTCTTCCTCTTTGCCCATCGTGACGCCCTTTGAATCTCGCGGAATCAAAAAAGCTGAAACGCCCTTGGAACCTGCCTCATCACTGGTGCGCGCCATCACCACGAAAAACTGAGAAAAGGCTCCATTGGTGACATAAATCTTTTCGCCACTCAGTTCATAGCCCTTGCCCTTTTTGACAGCTCGAGACTTTAAAGCGCTGGCATCCGATCCACTCGAATTCTCTGTCAGACAAAAGCTGGCCGTGAGAGTTTCACCCCGGACGAGCGGCTGAAGAAACTTTTCCTGCTGATACGGGCTACCTTCTCGAACCAAAATATCAGCGATCATATTCGAAACCGCCAAAGAAACTCCCGTTGAACCACAAACCTTTGAAATCTCTTTCATCACAAGAGCAAACGAAACCGCGGAGAGTCCCATTCCACCCATGGACTCAGGGACCAGCAACGTCATCAGACCTTGGCTCGAAATAGTTTTCAAATAGTCTGGACTAAGCTTTTGCTGCGAATGCTGAACAGCGAAGGGAGCGACCATCTCCTGAGACAACTTTCGAGCCCAGCCCTGAATCGACTTTTCTTCTTCAGACAATGAGAAATTCATTTTCTTAATCCTTCAGCAGTCTCTTTAGAATACACATGGCCACCTATCCTCTTCCAGCAGATTTGATTCTAGGCTGACTGAGCCAAAACCGTTGATGCAATGACGAGCCGTTGAATCTCGCTTGTTCCCTCGTAAATTTCACAAATCTTGGCATCACGGAAGAGGCGCTCAGGAATGTAGTCTTCAATATAGCCGTAGCCACCGTGAATCTGAACGGCAGCCCATGCGTTTTTCATGCACATTTCTGAAGCAAAGAGCTTGGCCTGAGAAGACTCAAGCGGCGTTCTTAAGCCCTGCTGCTTGAGAGCTGCGGCACGATAGGTCAGCAGACGCGCGGCCTCAAGTCGCGTCGCCATGTCTGCCAGCATAAACTGAATCGCTTGCAAGTCTGCAATGGGCTTTCCAAACTGCTCTCGCTCCTTGGCATATTTGAGCGAACAGGCCACTGCCGCAGCACCGATTCCATTGGCCTGAGCAGCAATTCCAATTCGACCCACTTCCAAGGTGCTCAGCGCCACCTTGAGTCCCTCGCCTTCAACTCCCAAAATGTTCTCAGCGGGAACTTCCACTTGATCGAGGGAGATCTGAACGCAGGAACTTCCGCGAATCCCCAGCTTTCTTTCTTTTTTTGCAATCTTAAATCCAGGGGTCTTTGTATCCACGATGAAGGCAGTGATTCCCTTCTTTCCTTTAGCAGGATCTGTAACGGCATACACAATCGCCAGGTCCGCTTCGTAGCCGTTAGTGATGAACTGTTTAGTTCCAGTCAAAAGGAAGGATGATCCCTTCTTCACTGCACGAGTTTTTTGAGCAGCGGCATCGGATCCGGCCTCGGGTTCAGTCAAACAATAGCAACCAAGTTTCTCACCTGTTGCTAAAGGAACCAAAAACTTTTTCTTTTGCTCCACTGTGGCCCAGCGCTTGATCGGCTCACACGCGAGTGAGTTGTTCACGCTCATGATCACGCCCGTGGAAGCACAGGCCTCAGAGACCTCTTCGAGTGCGAGAACATAAGACACCATGTCCATTCCAGCACCCCCGTACTCCTCCTCAACGCACATCCCCATGAGTTTGAGGTCTGCCATCTCGCGAACGAGCTCCTCGGGATATCGAGCTTTCTTATCTAGCTCATCGGCAACGGGAGCTACTTTCTTCTGTGCAAAGTCGCGCGCCATCTCTCGAACGGCCATCTGCTCTTCTGTGAATTCAAACATCATAACAACCTCGCCTTACTAAAATTTTGGTTCTCGCTTCTCGAGAAATGCCTTCATGCCCTCTTTCGGCTCATGGGTCGCAAAGAGGCTCGCAAAAGTTTCACGCTCCAACAAAAAGCTACGTTCACGATCCGTCATTTCAAGTCCCCGCACTAAGCGCCGAGCCGCGAGGCAAGAAAAAGTCCCCTTCTTGGCAATCTTTCCAGCAATCTCCTTCACCTTGATCATCAGATCCGCTTGCGGAAAGACGTCGAGCACAAGGCCCAAGGACTTTGCATCTGCTGCCGTCAAGGGCTGCCCCGTCAAAATCATCTCGAGAGCCTTGTGACCACCAATTCGCTGAGAAAGATTCACCGTTCCACCAAAGCCTGGGATGATCCCAAGGTTGGTCTCAGGCAAGCCTAAGCGAGCATTGTCAGATGCGTAGATCAAATCGCAGGCCATCGCGAGCTCCAGCCCACCACCGAGAGCAAATCCATTCACCGCGGCAATCGTGATGAACGGAGATTCCTCGATCATCCGAATCACCGCTTGTCCCAACTCGACAAAAGCTCGAGCCTGGAGAGTATTAAACTCCGCCATTTGAGCAATGTCCGCTCCGGCGACAAATGCCTTCGGCCCCCCACCCGTCAAAATCGCAACCTTCACACCATCGCACTTAAGAAAGGTCTCTCGCAGTTCCAACAGAACATCTTGATTAAGAGCATTGAGTGCTTGAGGTCGATCAATCGTGATTGTGGCGACAGAGCCTTCTTTTTGAACGCTGACAAATCCCATTACTTTCCTCCTTGCGAGTAGTCATAAAATCCTCGGCCGACTTTTCGTCCCAACAAACCACCATTCACATAATTCCTCAGCAATGGGCAGGGTCGGTACTTGGAATCACCTAGGCCGTGATGCAAGACTTCCATGATGGCCAAACAAGTGTCCAAACCAATGAAGTCTGCAAGCTCAAGTGGCCCCATGGGCTGATTCGTTCCGAGCTTCATTCCACGATCAATGTCTTCCTTGGTTCCCACCCCTTCATAGAGCGCATAAACAGCTTCATTAATCATGGGCATCAAGATTCGATTCACAATAAAGCCAGGGAAATCCTGAGATTTGATCATCGTTTTTTCAATCAACTGAATCATCATCGAAATTCTGTCCAGAGATTCCGTGGAAGTCAGCTGACCGGCAATCACCTCGACGAGTTTCATGAGAGGAACAGGATTCATAAAATGAATCCCAATGAATCGGTCGGGGCGCTTGGTGACCGACGCCAGCTCAGTGATCGAGATTGAAGAAGTGTTGGTACCGATGATCGCTGTGGGCTTCAGCAAAGCGTCGAGCTTGGTGAAGATTTGCTTCTTAATCGAGATGTTTTCGGTGGCCGCTTCAATGGCCAACTCCACTTGAGACAAATCCTCAAGCGAAGTGGTCAGCTTGATGCGACCGAGTATCTGAGAGGCCGATTCAGTGATCTTCCCCTTCTCAATCAACTTCGCAATACTCTTTTCGATCCCTGCCTTCGCACGGTCCAACGACGCGGCGTTGATATCCTGGAGAACAACCTGAATCCCATAGGTGGCAAGAACCTGAGCAATCCCAGAACCCATTTGCCCAGAACCAATGACTCCGATTGAATTGAATGACTGATTCACCACTGACATAAAGCCTCCTTGTTTAGATCTTTTCCACCAAGCAAGCGATGGCTTCGCCACCACCGATACACAAACTCACAACACCCTTTTCTTTGGGCTTCAGGGTGTGAAGCAATGTGACCATCAGTCGAGCGCCGGAGGCTCCGATCGGATGTCCAAGAGCCACAGCACCACCTCGAGGATTGAGCTTTTCGACAGGAATTCCCAAATCTTTTTGAGCGGCCATCGCCACCACAGAAAACGCTTCGTTCACTTCAAATGAAGCAATATCTGAAACTTTGAGCTGCGCCTCTGAAAGAAGCTTTTTGATAGATCCCACAGGTGCCGTCGTAAACCACTCGGGGCTTTGAGCAAACTCTGCTGCATGAATGATCCGCGCGATGGGCTTCAGCCCTGACACACTCTCACCAACAATCATAGCCGCAGCGCCATCATTGATGGAGCTCGCATTGGCCGCTGTGATCGTACCATCTGCGGCAAACGCCGGCTTCAACTTGGGGAAGTTTTCGATTTTGCCACGACCCGGCTCTTCGTCTATTTCCACTTTGATTGTTTCTTTTTTGGAAGCAATTTCCACGGCGGAGATTTCATCCTTAAACAAACCGCTCTCAATCGCCTTCATGGCTTTTTTGTAGGAGTCAGATGCAAAAGCATCTTGAGCCTCACGCGTGAATTTATATTCCTTAGCGCAAAGCTCTCCCGCGTTGCCCATATGGAACTGGTTGTAAACATCCCAAAGACCATCATGGACCATCCCATCAATGACTTCCTGGTTGCCCATTCGAAATCCGGCTCTTGCCGTTTTGAGATAATACGGCACTTGAGACATATTTTCCGTTCCACCGCAGAGAACCAACGATGCTCGGCCCAACAAAACTCGATCAAAGGCCGTGGTCACGGACTTCAAACCAGAGCCGCACACTTTATTGATCGTCAGAGCTCGAAAGGATTTGGGAAGACCGGCATAGATGCCCACCTGACGAGCAGGCGCCTGACCCACTCCTGCAGACAAGACATTGCCCATAATCACTTCGTCAATGGCCTCGGCTTTTGCTTGAGATTGAGCGAGCGCAGCCTTGGCAGCGGCTGCTCCCAATTGAGGGGCTGAAACGCCCGCCAAAGCGCCCATAAAACTTCCAATCGGTGTTCTTTTTGCTGAGTAAATGAAGACGTCTTTCATAGCCCAAAACCTAGCGATTTTTGGAGCTTAAGGGTATCGACAAATGCGGTCTTCGTTCATAGAATCAGAGCTTACGTGAAGGCCTCTGCTGACTATCTTTTTGCTCGCGAAATCTGCGAGAAACTCCAAAAATCGGGATTTGAAGCCGTCCTTGCTGGAGGCTGTGTTCGAGATCATTTGATGGGCCGTGTGGCCAAGGATTTTGATGTTGCGACCAACGCCTTGCCTGATCAAATTGAAAAGATTTTTCCAAGAACGGTTCGGGTCGGAGAAGCCTTCAATGTCATCTTAGTCATCTCACATCACGAGGAAAATCCACTTCGAGTGGAAGTAGCCACCTTTCGAAAAGACATTGGTATTGCGGATGGACGCCACCCTCAGCGTGTAGAGATTGCCACGGCTCGTGAGGATGTTGAGCGCCGGGATTTTACGATCAACGGAATGCTGTTTGATCCGATTTCAGAGGAACTTTTTGACTGGGTGGGGGGGCAAAAAGATCTCGCGGCAAAAGTAATCCGAAGCATTGGCGATCCAGCTTTGCGAATCGATGAAGATCATTTGCGAATGATGCGCGCCATTCGGTTTGCCTCTCGTTTTGATTTTGAGATGGACCTCAAACTGAAGGCCACCATTCAGCAAAAGGCGCAGCTGATTAAGAAAATCTCTCCTGAGCGTATCTTGGACGAAATGACCAAGATGCTTACCGGCAAAAACGCCGACCGGGCGATGAATGAGTTAGCTGATGTGGGGATTTTGAGGGAGATTTTGCCTGAAGCCCTGGAGATGAAGGGCTGTCTGCAGCCGGCTGAGTATCATCCCGAGGGTGATGTTTGGGTTCACACTTTGCTTTTGCTCAAACAATGCGAAGGAGCCTCTGCTGAGCTGGCCTGGGGCTGCCTACTTCACGACATTGGAAAGCCTCCCACATTCTCTCACGAACCTCCGGATCGCATTCGATTTAACAACCATCAAAACGTGGGAGCTGACATGGCTCGCGCCATTCTCAAAAGGCTTCATGCGAGCAATTCCCTGACCGATGTGGTTTGTGAACTCACGAGAGATCACCTCAAATTCAAAGATGTCCCTCAGATGCGTCCGTCGACCCTGAAGAGGTTTCTCAGAAACCCGCATTTCGATTTGCATCTTAAGATGCACTACATCGACTGCATGGCCTCTCATCAGAATCTGACTCTTTACAAATTGTGTGAGCAAAAACTCAAAGAGCTGCCTCCTGAAGTACTCAAACCCGCTGCACTGATCTCGGGTGATGACCTCATTGCAGAAGGCTTCAAACCTGGCCCGGTCTTTAAGATGATTTTGGAAGCAGTCGAGACTGAACAACTCGAGGGCCGGCTCATTTCCAAAGAAAATGCCTTGGCCTTTGTTCGGTCAAAAAACTGGAATTAAAAACAAAGATTTGAATGGATTACTTCGAGGCCGCTTTTTTCTCGCCAGGGAAAGCCTTCATGAAATTCACGGTGCCTTTTTGGCGATTAGCACGCTTGCGTCGTTGACCTTGCAGCGTTTTCTTCTTTTTGCGGACTAACTTGGTAACCCCTGTTGGTGATGGCATCCCGGTTATTTCCCAAAGGTCCCGGTCTCCGTCAAGGACAAAGGGCGAGGATTTGGCCTCTATTCGGCCCCAATCCTCTCCACAACCCGATCCGAGATCGCATCGATGGTCTTATCCTTGTTCAGAGAGAATGCCCGAACATTGGCTCGAATTCGCCGGCGGGCCTGACTGCAAAAGGCCGAGGCCATCTGCCGCTCATGAAGAGTCTCCTTTTCGCCCTTTTTCTCAATAGCCTGGGTCACCCGAGCCAAGACAGCGCTCATGGCGAAGATATCAATCGCGATGTCGGCCACGCGCTTCAGCTCGTGTTGCTCATGAACGATATCGCGCTTGTATTTTCGAACCAGGACTTCGGCAGATGAAGACAAATCGGCAATCGATTGACCCAAATGCTTAATCTGACGATCCAAACTCGGATGAATCTTATGAGCCATTTCGGGTGAGAAGTTCTGACGAACTCGCTTGGCTGCATAGTCATAGACCGCACCAAACCCCTTCATGGGCTCAACAAACATACTCTGAATGGCTGAGGCTGTTTCTTTGAGTTCAGTCGCAACCGCCTGAAGCCCCGTCAAACCAATAAAGAGTCTCAGGATCTCATTGGTTCCCTCAAAAATGAGATTGATCCGGGCATCCCGAAGAGCTCGCTCATACGGATAGTCCTTCATGTAGCCGTTACCGCCCGCAATCTGGAGAGCTCGATTCACATTGTCCCAACAAGTCTCAGATCCAAAGACCTTACAAATGGCAGATTCCATGGAGTAATCATGAACGCCCTTATCAATCCAAGACGTGGTCAGATACACCATCGACTCAAGGACGTAGGTCGAGATCTCCATTTGGGCGATGTATTCTTTGATCATTTTGAAATCGCAAACACGGATATCAAACTGCTTTCGCTCCCGAGCATAGCCGACGGCTTCCTTCATCATTTGTTTGGAAGCGCCAACGCAGCCTGAGGCCAAGCCCAAGCGGCCCGAGTTCAAGACATTCATCGCAACCTTAAACCCCTTGCCTACTTCGCCCAGAATATTTTCGGCTGGCACCTTCACATCTTCCAAAACGAGTTGAACGGTTGAGCTTCCTTTGATGCCAAGCTTGTGTTCCTCCGCCAGATTTTTTACACCCATGGACCTCTCGACGATGAAGGCCGTCACCTTTTCTTTGGTCTGTCCATCTTGAGTGACATCCACCTTGGCAAAGACCGTGAAGAAGTCAGCAATACCGCCATTGGTGATCCAGAGCTTGCCTCCGTTTAAAACGTAGTGAGAGCCGTCTTTGGACAGCACCGCTTTGGTCTTAATCGACTGAGCATCCGAACCACTGGAGGGTTCTGTCAAAGCAAAGGCTGCAATCATCTCACCGCTGGCGAGCTTTGGAAGATACTTTTGCTTCTGGGCATCGGTTCCAAACAACAGCAATGCTTTCAATCCGATCGACTGGTGCGCCCCAATGGTAATCGCGAGCGAGGAATCGATTCGAACCAAAGACTCCATGATCTTGGCGTAACCCGTGGCATTCAAACCAAAGCCGCCGTGCTCTTCGGGGATAATCATTCCAAAAAGACCCATTTGCTTCATTTCCTCAATGAGCTCAGGAGGAATCTTGGCATCTTCATCGATCTTCTTGGCGTCGACTCGTTCTGCTCCAAATCGCTCTACAGCCTCCTGGATAGGCCCCCACGCCTCTTTTTGATCGGGAGGATAGGGAATCAGCCGATCCTCGAGCAAATGCCCGTTAAAGAAGGCTCGGCAGAAGCTATCCGACGACCTGGAATCAACTGTATGAGATGCTGTTTGAGAGGACTTTTCCGAAGAATTGGCAGACTTTGTTCCCATTCTAAAATATTGACCTCAAGGCCATTTCCAGGCAATGACTTCTCCATGCAAAAGGATAAGGATCTCAAGAAGTTCGAGAATTATTTTTACGAAGGCACCGAGTCAAAACTGGATACTCGACTCCAACGAAAACGAGTCGAGCACGGCTTTACCACTCGAGCCGATGTGGAAAGCATGCTTAAAAGCCTTCCTGCTGAGACCGAATACGATTTCACTTCTGCCGAAGCTCTCGACGCAGAAGGTCAAGACTAAGTCGAACCCGCTAGGCTGTCGCGGTTAATCCGAATTTCTCGGTATCAATGGTTCCGCGAGATTCAGTGACAGCCTCACCGGTGAGATAAACTTCCCTCAGCCCATCCCATTCCACCATGAGCGTTCCGCCCCGTAGATTGATTTGAACGGGGCTTTTCATCGCTCTGCCCATGATAAGCACAACCCCAACGGCACAAGCTCCGGTTCCGCAAGCCATGGTTTCTCCCGAGCCGCGCTCCCAAGTGCGCTGATAAACTTTACCATTTTTGATCTCAATGAACTCAACATTCACGCCCTCAGGAAATGCTTCGTGCTTTTCAATCAGAGGGCCGTACTTCTCCACCGGGAAGTTTTCGAGATCCTCGACTTCAATCACGCAATGAGGATTACCCATTGAAACGCAGCTGATTTTGAAGGTGCGATCCGCGACCTCAAACTCTTCCTGCATCACCATGACATCCTCAAACAACACCGGGATCTTATCGGGCAAAAAGGCAGGACGTCCCATGTTCACGCGAACGACGGCTTTTTCAGGACTCAATCGTTCCATCATAAAGCACTCCTTCACACCCGACAGGGTAGAGATCTTGAAGGATTCTTTAGGACCCAGAGTTTCATCCAAAATCTTGGAGACACAACGAATTCCATTCCCACACATTTTGCCAACACTACCGTCAGCATTGAACATCACCATGGCCGCATCAGCCCCCGACTGCGAAGGTGGGCCCACGAGAATCAAACCATCGGCACCAATTCCACGCTGACGATCAGACACCAGCTTGGCCAAATCCGCCCACGGCATTTGCTCAAGGCCAGGAGCTTTGAAGCTCAGCAAATTAATATAAACATAGTCGTTACGAGCACCGTGCATTTTGACGTAGGGAATCTGCATAATGATGATCCTCCGGACGCGAAAGTCCGACTCCCCAATAGATTATCAGGATCATTCATCTTGAACAGAAAAAACGTTTTACTTCTTTTTGCCGCGCCCCGCCGATTTGACTTTGTCACGACAAGCTGACTGAGGTCGTTTCTTCGAACCCACAGCATCTGCCGTTTGTGCTCTCAAAGAATCCTCGATCAGCTTTTTTTGCCCTAAAGCCAAAAGATTTTCGCGACGAATGAGTTCCCGATCAGCACCGTCCAGTTTCAGCTGCTTCGAATCAATCAACGCCATGACCGCATCTGCTTGAGCAGCCAAGGGAAGTTGGGAAATCTCCGCGATCTTTCGGAACACTTTACGCTGCTGAGAATCAGAAAGAGCTTTTTCCAGGAAGAAAGTCACTTCACTGGCTTGAGAGGCCTTCACCAGCAGAACATCCGCGAAGTTAATCAAATCAAACACGCTTTGCGATGAACCCATCGCCTTGAATGCTGAAAGCATCAGGAGTGATTGAGGCCTCATTCTCAAATGAGTCAGCTTCAGAACTCGATTGAGCAACTCCTCAAGCGTAATCTGCCCCGAAATCCACGCTTCAAAATCCGCGGTAGGATCTGCCGTCAATCGATCAGCGAGGCGATTGCCCACAGCATCCGCATGCAAATATTCAATCGCTCGACGAGAACCCCTTGGATCAACGAGACTTTGCGCAAGGGCCTTGGCAAAGTCGACTCTCAGATCCCGGGTTTGTTTATCCTTCAAACGATTTTCAAAATGCTCCACCATCTGATTAAAGAGACGCGGATCCTGAGTCTTGTGAATCATCCAAATCTCATTATTGCCCCCTGACAATCCAGCAAAGCTTGAGTTTCCGCTACCAAAGACGAGCCAATAGATGGGCTTGCCCTTGGCATCAACCCCTTGCCCGGCGAGAAACTTCATATGCATCTTGGCTTCAAGATTTTTTGTTTCGTCCACTCGACCGTTCCATGTCGCCACAACTTCATCTTTCTGAAGACCCATCGGAATAAGTGCCTGCCCAGTTCCACGATCTGACTGAAGATCACCTCGGAAGTCCCTCGCTAAAAGTCCCATAAAAAATGGGGCCTTCGAATAAGGCTCCGTCGAGAAATGATCATCAAAAATCATGTGACGTTTGGCCCCCGCCGCAATCTGCTTTTGCAAAATACCAGCTAGCTTGGAATCACTGAAAACAAACTGCTGAGCATAAATCGATTTCAACTGAATTCCCTCAAGAGACTTTTGCAACATATCAGCAACATCTCCAGATCCAGCAAAGGGCGCAAAGCCTATGGTCCAAGAGGCTCCCGTCTTATCCGTGAAGGTTCTAGCCTGAGGCCATGATTCTCGCGACGTCTTGGTCGCCCACCCCTCATGCAATAAAGCAAACTCCTGATCGAGATTTTCCACGATCTCTCGCTCTGTGAAGCGCAGCATGAAGTTCACGTTGGCTTCGGCCATTTTTTGATTTCCAACAAAGTCCCCGTAAATATCAGAGGTTGTTGCGTTCGCCGATGTGACGACGGCCTCCGCCGCGTCAACAGTGAGGTACTTGATGTGCATGATGGCCATCTTGCGTTTCGGAATCAAAACAGGCTTGATCTTGGCTCGTCGCAGCCTTCCCAGCTGTTTGTGGCGCGATGAAACTCTCAACTGGAGTCGCTCGAAGTGCTCAGGCAGCAAGGACTGAGCGCCGTCGGCATTTTCAAACAAGAAATCGCGCTGTTCATCTAGAGGCAGCGTCTTGAGCCATGCATTGACCTCATCAACCGTTTTCCACGGAAGATCTCGATAGTTGGAGCCTTCCAAAACAATCTGGACTTGATCTGGGCCCAATCGTTTTGCAGCGGAAATCAGCTCACTGACAATCCCCTCATCTTCTAAATCGTACATCACAAGATGAACCGACTTCTTTGCCTTCTTCAACAACGCGATCATCTCGCGTCCAAAATCAGCACCTTCCTGGTTCGGACCAGCCCAGTTCAGCAGCAATTCGTTATTGAAAACTACTTTCGGAAGCTCAAGCGCTTCATCCACAGGAGAGGATTCAAGAATCTTATGCTCTTTGTAGTATTTCTCATTCAAAAGCTGGGCGGCCTGCAATCGGGCCTCTGACATTCCTGTATTGCGGTAGCGTTCATAGGAGCCACTCAAGCCGAGGAAAATGAGATTCTTCTCGATAAATTTCTTAATCGCCTTTTCTTTGAACCCCGCTTTTCGGAGGACCTCTTTGAATTTCTCCAAGGTTCCACGGAAGTCCACTTCCACACCTCGAAAAACCCAATACATCTTTTGAATATCTTTCTTATGGAGTCGAACATCCGCCTCAAACTGAGACAAAATCTGCGGTAGGAATTCCAAATAAGACTCGGGAGAGTAGTTCTTTATCTCAATGGACTCGCCCGTCTTCAAAAGCAAGTCCACCACTCGCAACCGAGTGCCCGACATCACAGGAACTTCAAATCCAGCAATGTTCTCAAGCCCGACACTTCCTGACTTGAATCCTCGAGACTCAAGATGGCGACCGACCATGGCGATCTCTAACTGCGCATAGTTACCGAGCACATACGAAGATCCCTTGCCTGCATCAGAGGCAATCTTCTTTAGGCCTCTCACCCCCGCTCGTGTCCCTTCCCGAATCCATCGGAAGTAGTTTTGAACCTTCACGGAATCTCGACCCAATGCGAAGATGACCGATCGTGCCGAGTCTCCACGGCCATCCGACAGATCCATCACGAACAAGCAAAGACCTTCAAAAGCTTCAAAACGCTCTTGCCCATCAAAAGGGAAAGAAAAACTTCCACCGTAGAGCGTTTCAAAAACAACAGCTGAAGCACCCCAGTCCTGGACTGCCTTCCAAACAGCGTCCTCACCCAAATACTCCCGAGCCAACTGAAACCCAATCAAAGCATCGTGAGACCATGAGTGCAAGAAGCTCCATTTCTTGGGCGCATTGGCCAGGAAATCCAAAACTTTCTCAAGATAGGCAGATTCCTTCTGAGCATTTCTCTCTTGTCGTCCCTCGACTTCAAGCTGAAACGCCTGCATGTCGTTGGCTCGAACTTCAGAGATCCGATCCTCGGAGATTCTGAGCTTCAACTCTTCTGCTGAAAGCTGAGAGGCAGGAATCACTTTATAAGCGGCTCTGCGAGCCGATGAGATATTTTGAAGTCTCGAAATCAACTTCGCTCGATCTTTCAAAAAGGAGCGCCACTCCTCCGGATCAGTCGATGCCAACATCCGATTGATCTCAGCCTCGGTAATTCCAAACTCCCCTTCCAAATCTTGAAGGGCTTCAGGGTCTTGGCTTCGCAAAACCTCAATCGTTGTCGCAAAGCTTTGAGCGCGAGCTTCCACACGTCGATCTTGATCTTGTTCCTGACGCTGCCGCTCTCGCTTTTTCTTCTGCAATGCCAGTCGTTGTAATTTCTTTTGATGAAGAGCTGGAGGATTGATGGCAAAAATACCATCGAACTCTCCGGGAACATGGTGGATCAAGTCGTGGACCAGATCCTTCAGACGAACATCTTCCGTTACATTCTTTCCACGGTGATCCCAAATAGTGACTTTGGCATAATGTCTTTTGAACTCAACCGATGAAATAGAGTCTCCAGGACTGCGAATAAAGTCCGAAGCCGTGCGACCTCGAGACGAGCCTCGATTTTTATCTAACTCTGCAAATCCATCTTTTGGAACAAAGCTGACTTCCCGCTTCAAGCGAAGCTTGAATTTACTCGGAAGATTCATTCCCGCTTTAGGAATCGTAATGTAACCCAAGGCCTCTAAGGTATCTGCTTGGTTGGCTGTCAGCCCCGCGCGGTGGAAGGGGTTCTTCTCATCATAAACAAATCCATCGTTGTCTGACCAAAACCATGTACTCAAAAACTTTTTGAGCATGTCTTGTGGCACACCATCGGTGGATAGAATTCGATAGATGACTTCGGACCGAAGTTGATAGGCACCCATATGGCCTGCAGCGATGAAATGCATATTGAGCAAAATATTCTCAAGATCAGCGCCCCACTCCGCATAACGCTTCAGGAAATCTTGCTCCCGTCCGGCCTGCCGAATCTTTTGGGCATGAACCTTGGTGATGTGAACCATCTGAGCCAACAGTTTATAAGGGTGCTCAATCGCCCAGGAGCCCCGACCCAGCTCTTGCCCATAAGGCTGTTTGAAGCTCGGAGCCGCTGACAGAACTCGTGAGATAATCTGAAACTCATCCTCGGGCAACTGAGGCACAACTTGTCGAACGAGCATATCGCGGGAAATGAAAACAGAGCCCGCATCCAGTCGCTTATCAAAGAGAGGGCCAAAGGTATTCACGGCAACATAATAAATGAGTTTATCTTCAATCCATCGCGCTCCTCGCTCGGTAAACGCAGAACGCTCCTGAGCCGCATCTCTTCTCTCCTCAGGTCTGACGCCATCAAGACCCCCTAAGATCTCACGAGTCTTCGGGTCCTTCTTCCCAAACATTTCATCAATCACCTGACGAACGATATCGCGGACGCTCAGCTGAGCGACGCCAGCCTTCATCTGTTCCTGCACTCGAGAATTAATTTCGGGAGCGGCATGAATGAGCAAAATATACGCCGCTAAATTTTTTACAAACCACGTCTCTTGATTGGGACTCAAATCAGAGAAGCCCAAAAGAGGGCTTGAAAGCATCATGCGCTTGATGTTGGAGCGCAAATTGGAGG
>CAZZLQ010000051.1:0-16030 GCA_964655245.1 uncultured Bacteriovoracaceae bacterium
TCTCGGACAGACTCCACTGGGCAAGCGGCCAATCTCTCCGACACTGACCTCGCGCTGATTTCGTTGGTGGAGCGCCTCAAGAATCGCCTGGACGAGTCGGGTGAGACTAGTGAGGTTGCGTTTTCTGATTTTAGCCCCATTGATCTTATCGCTCTTCAAGAGCTCACGCGGGCGATTTCAAACGGTGAGCTCAATCTTAAGGAGGCCGTGCAAAAGGGATACCGAAAGTTGCGTCAGCGTATCGGAATGACAATCCACGAATTGGAGTTTGAGAAAGTTCATCTGCTCAAGATGGGCGCTCGTGCATACGCCCTGCTGCCGCTCCAGAACCGAATCGATGATTTGAGAAAAATCGAAAGCCGTATCATTGGGCTTAAGCCCGATGATTTAGCTACTCTATTCCTTGAAGGTCTCGGCGTCGCGGAGATTCTGAGCTCATCCAAGGCTGCCGGAAAAGACTCGGCAGCGTCGAATCAGTGGCAGTCGGAGCAAGCTCGCTACTACCGCACGGTGCAGGTCATGGTGAATCATCTGCGGTCCAATGTCTTGAGCGACTCAAGTGTTGGGGGGCGTTTTCAGCAGATTCTTGCTGAGATCAAAGCGGCCAAGCTGACAGCCTCGGTGAGCGACTATCTGTTGATTGGTGATGTGTATCGAAAGCATTTACTTCTTGGAAAGTGGGGTCAAGATGCTATCGACATTCCCCGAGCCGCTCGAGAGGCTCTCACTCGATTTTTGACAACCGACTCTGATCTGGCGCTCGACGCGAAGGGGCAGTTGCCTGCAGTGAGTGCAGCTCAGCAGACCGTCCATGAGCGATTGACGAAGCGAGCGACGGATCCTCGATTTTTGAAACTTGATCAAGCCTATTCAAGAGCCTCAGAGGAAGAGCGTGGTTATCTTGGCGAGTTGAGAGCCGCTATTTCGAGTGTTTCACTGGGAGTGCCTTTGCCTTTAAACCCCCGATCGTCCAAAAATCGTATTGTTCTTCAAAACTACGCGGGAGTGTCTGCGGTGTTTGTCCGTTTTTTTGAGGCGGCTACTTATGAGGCGAGATCTCGCGAAGCGGCCGCACAGATTTTTGTGGAATGGATTTTTGGTTCAGAATTGGCCAAATGGGAGAAACGTCAAAAAGCCGTTTATGTGGACAAGGTCTTGGGCACTCTTTCAGAGGCTCAGCTTGTTGTTCGACGGAATGCTCGTCACTTGTTTTATTCGCGGGTGGCAAAGTCCGTGGGAGCGTTGCTGATCTTGGGAGCTGCGAGTTCAGCGGGCATGCATGGGTTACATTCCCTGGACGTTCTGCCTGAATCTTATTCTTGGAGTGGACAGTGGCTCTGGGCTCACAATCATTTTGCTGAGCTCTTGAAATGGACAGATCTCCAAATCGACGGAGCCAAAAATTTGTTCATCAAAACAGCAGACACTTTTGGTAAAAATCTTTAAAAATTGAGTGAGTAGATCGAGATTCCTGTCGCCGATCGTGGTGACCAATTGGTGTGTGGGGATTCGGTAATATGTAAACTCGTCGGCCGTCCTTAGAGTAACTGCCGTCAGAGGAAGGTGTCTCGTGGAGCAAGAGCACAATCAGCGAGAGTCGTGGATTCAACTCAAAGAGATCGTTGAGTCGGGCAACGTTTTGGGGCTGAACAGCTTTTTGGATACGCTTAGTGCGGGAGACACAGCACGAGCGATTTCTCGTCTCGATGAGGAGACTCAAAAGCGTCTGTTCGTTTTGCTATCACCGGTAGAGGCTGCTGAACTGATCGAGGATCTGCCTGAAGCTCAGGCCGCCGACCTCATTGATGACCTTCCTGAAAATACAGCGGCTGCGATTGTGGAAGAATTACCCTCCGATCAGCAGGCTGACATCTTGGCTCAGCTGCCACGTGAAGAAGCTGAGGGGATTCTGCAAGAGATGGATCCTCAGGAAGCGCAAGACGCGAGACGACTCATGGAGTATCCGTCCGATACCGCGGGGGGTATCATGGTCACGGAGTTTCTGTCGTTCTTTGAGGATCTGACGGTCAAAGATATTTTGGATAACTTGCGCCAAAACGCGGAAGTCTACGCAGGCTATGATGTTCTCTACGCTTATGTCATCAACCGCACCAATACGTTGCTAGGCGTGGTGCGCCTGAGAGATTTGTTGCTCGCTCCCAATGATGTGCGAGTGAGTACATTGATGAATGGCTCACCCGTGAAGGTGAATGCCGCTGCGACTTTGGATGAGCTGAGAGAAGTTTTTGAGAAGCATGATTTCTATGGAGTGCCCGTCGTCGATGATCAGGGAAAACTCGTCGGAGTTTTGCAAAGAGCTGCTTTTCGTGACGCCATGGAATCAAAAGCAGATCGTAACTTTTTGGCAGCGAGCGGTATCATGGGAGGGGAAGAGCTTCGTTCTTTGCCCACTCGAGTGCGAACATTGCGCCGATTATCATTTTTGATTCTTAAGATTGGTCTTAACTTGGTGTCAGCCTCCGTCATTGGGGCTTACTCAGACACGCTTTCGTCCGTCGTGGCGCTGGCCCTCTTCTTGCCGATCATTTCGGATATGGGGGGAGTCTCGGGTAATCAGGCGCTTGCGGTTTCGATTCGAGAGCTGACGCTCGGGTTGATCAAGCCCAAAGACTATTGGATGGTGTTTTGGAACGAGGCTCGACTGGGTGTTTGGTTGGGCGTGTTTATCGGTGCTATCTTGGGAACGGTGGCGGCCCTTTGGCAGAAAAATATTGTTTTGGGAGTCGTGGTGGGAGCTGCTCTGACGTTGAATACTATTCTTTCTGTTTGTGTCGGAGGAATGGTTCCGTTGATTCTGAGACGATTTCGAATTGATCCAGCGCTCGCGTCCTCAGGCATCCTGACCTTTGTCACTGACGCCTGTGGATTTTTCTTCATCTTGGCTCTCGCGACTCAGTTTCTTAAGCAGATCGCAGGATAATCTAAATGTTTGTACACTTTCCGGCGTGAGCGGGTTGGCTCAGGAGGTAAGTAAAATACGCTCTTTTCTGAGCCAGCTGATCGGCCTGTTCAGCAGCACTGACAGGAATCTTGTAGGTCGCTGTGAGATCGGGATTATTAAACGCAAGGATCAATGTTAAAAAACCGCCGTTATCATTGATGGGATTACTGCCGTTTTGATCCTGACTACGAAGAATCGGTTGATTGTAGGTGTCGTGTGAGGAATTCATATTGTAAGTCCACTTCATTCCGGTGGCGCCGACTTGAACGTTCGTGATGGTGTTTTGCTCAGGGATGCTTCCTACCCGAAAAGGTAATGTCCAAGGAGCAGTCGTTGAGGTGGCGGGGCCAAAGTGTGCTGCTGCCATATCTCGACTGCCGGTGCTGTTGAATCTTGCGATCAGAGAGTTTCTGCGCGTGGCGCACGCATTGACATAGTGGTTTGAAGTGTAGCCGCCTGATGGAGGTGCGGGTTGATCACCATTCGCAAGGCAATTCTGAACTGAACTTGCGGTTGTTGTTTCACCTTTGGGCCCAATACAACCGCCTTGGTTTGTTCCTCCTGACCAGCAGTTGATGTTGTCCCCAGAGGCAAAGGGTGAAATCAAGTTGGGGTAGAGTGATGCCGAAAAAGTCGTCGTGAGGAGATCCTTTTTGACGATGTTGAGAGTTTCGATGTATCGCACGATGAATTGATCTTCGCCTGGTAGCTTTTTGACTTTCTTTCGCTGGCAGACATCGGAGGCTTCAGAGCATCCACCGATGTTTGCAAAACTGTTCCAGCCATTTCCCGTGTTTCCTTGAAGGGGCTGGCCGTCAGCGCCTCCGCGTGCATGAACTAGAACAATCCAATCACGCTGAGCTGGATTCGTGGCAACCGAGGTACGTAAAAGATCATTCACCATGATTCCCGTCACTTTTTTGTTTGCGATTTCTTCCCCGTCGTTTCGACCATCGCCATCAGTGTCGGCGACCAAAGGGTCGGATCGGTACTTGATCTGGGTGTTTGTGGGATCAGGATTTCCGTTTAGCTCCAAAATGTCGCGAGCACCGTCTTGATCGAGATCAAGGTTAGCCGATGTAGCATAAGCCTCACAGTTGGGAATAGTTCCACCGCCACCGCCACCGCCGCCGGTTGGGGGATTGGTGTTTGGAGGGGGGGGAGTGTTGGGCAGAATTGTTCGCGGAGCTTCAGGCTCCATCTCGCTGCCACCACAGTTGATCAAACCCAATGAGAGAAACGCCGAGAGGGCGCTGATTTTGCCACGAATGCTCGTCATACCATCCCCAGTTGCAAAAAATGTCCCTTGCTCAATACCGCTTTAAAGCGGTTTAAATGGCTTTCGGCTGCAAATCCTGCATATCGAGGCCTTCCATTCACACCTTTTTTCATAGATGGAAACGGAAGAAAGGGATTATCTAGAGAGATGCATATTCATCCTTATTGGATACTGCGTGACCACGCCGAAGAGCGTCCGGAGGCGCTTGCCTTGTCGGCATTGAAGTTGGGTGGTCGTTCGTTTGAGGAATTCCATTCGCTGACATGGCTTGAGACTCTGACGAAGGTCCATCAGTATGCGAATTTGTTTCAGTCGCTGGGTCTTCGGCCCGGCGATCGAGTGGGCATCCGCGGATATAACGGGATTGAATGGGTGTGTGCGGATTGGGCTTGCTTGGCGTTGGGATTGATCTCGGTTCCTCTTTATCAAGCCTCGCATTTGTCTGAGATCGAATGGATTGTGGCTGAGTCTGAGATGAAACTTTTGGTGACGGAATCTGAGATTCCTCAGCTTCGAGTGGCTCAGATTTCATTTGCGGATTTGGAAAATCGATCGGCGGATATGCTCGAGACGTTTAGTTTTACTCAGCCCTCTCTGTCTCATTTAGCGACGATCATTTATACGAGCGGCACCTTGGGACACCCCAAAGGTGTCATGCACTCCATCGAGAATATTGTTGGAGCCTTGGAGTCGGCTAATGAGATCATCAATCTCAATTCCCAGGATCGCTTTGTGAGCTATCTACCCCTGTCTCATGTGGCCGAAAGAATGTTGGTCGAGTTTGGGGGGCTCATTGCGGGAGGAAGTATTTTCTTTGTCGATAAGGTCGATCGAGTCGTGAATGTTCTGCCTCAGATTCAGCCGACGATTTTTTTGGCGGTCCCGCGTATTTGGGATTTGATTCGCTTTCGAATTCAAAAGGAGCTTTCGCAGAAAAAGGCTTTGCGACAATTGTCACGATTTCTTCCACAGTCCTTTTTGAGTAAGTTCATGGGACGGATTGTCGCTCGAAAATTGGGACTGGATCGCGCGCGACTTTGCTTTTCGGGAGCAGCCAAGCTTTCTGTTGAGACTGGTGAAGCTCTCAAAGATCTCGGCATTCTTGTTCATGAGGCCTATGGGCTGACAGAAACGCTTTGTGTTTCTTCACTGACTCGTCCCGGCGAGGTGACATTTGGCTCTTGTGGGAAACTCTATCCAGGAGTCGAATCTCGAATTGAAGCCGATGGAGAGATTAGCCTGAAGGCTCCCTTTCATTTTTTGGGCTACTACAAGCATCAGGAATGGACTGATGAGGTAGTCAAAGATGGGTGGTTTCATACGGGAGATGTGGGGCACTTTGATGACAGCGGCCGATTGTTCATTACTGATCGCAAAAAGAATCTCTTCAAGAATTCCGGTGGCAAATACATTGCTCCGCAAGTGGCTGAGAATTTTCTCAAGTCCCATCCCATGATTCGTGAAGCGATTGTGCTGGGAGAAAATCGCCCCTACTGCGTGGCGATTGCATCGGTGGATCGTCTTCAGGGTTCAGATAAGGATTTAGAAGTCCTGCTGTCTGGTGTTAATGCTCAATTGGCACCTTATCAGCAACTAAAAGCTGTGGGCTGGACTGCTCGGGCCTGGTCTGTGGATTCAGGGGAGATGACTCCCTCGCTCAAAATCAAGCGGCGCGTCCTTGTTGAGCGCTATACAGACGAGATTGAATTCCTTTATACTGGGGGTCAGGCAGTTCGAAGCCTGGATGCTTTGAACAAGGAAGGGTTCAGTCGTGTTGATTCTCGTCTCCAATGATGATGGTTTCTTTTCTGAAGGAATTAAAGCTCTTGCCAATCGAATGCGTGAGTTGGGAGAAGTTTGGGTCGTTGCTCCTGATCGAGAGCAGTCAGCCAGTGGGCACTCACTGACTCTTCACCGGCCTCTGCGGGCTCGTCGCGTGAATAATCGAGAGCGCGAGTTTATGGTGGACGGCACGCCAACCGATTGCGTGAACTTGGCGATCAATCGTCTTCTGCCTCGAAAGCCGGATCTTGTGGTTTCGGGAATCAACCGGGGAGCGAACCTGGGAGATGATGTGACGTATTCAGGGACTGTGTCGGCGGCTTTGGAAGCTGTCTTGCTGGGGGTTCCTGCCATTGCGTTTTCTGCGGTTCCTCATCAAAAAACCGACGAGCTTAAGTTTGAAGCGGCTGCTGACTATGCGAAGTTTTTGGCTGAGCAAGTGGCTGAACATGGACTCGCGCCAGGGACACTCTTGAATGTGAATGTCCCTTCCGAAACGGAAATGGGGGAGCGCCGTGCCGTGGTGTGTCGAATGGGTAAGCGAATTTACTCGGATGTAGTTGAAGAAAAGCTAGATCCGAGGGGCCGGCCTTATTATTGGATTGGTGGTCCTAATGTCGGCAGTCATGTTGAGCCGGGCACTGATTGTGAGGCTGCTGATCAGCTGAGAATTTCTGTGACTCCTGTTCAGCTGGACATGACTAATTATATGTTCATGTCGAAGCTTCAGGGCTGGGCTTTGCCTAAGTACAAAGATTGATTCGTATCCGTTTAGTTGTTCTCAACCCAGGGGACTTGGCGTTCGGCCATCAAGCTCTTGAGAGTTTTTCGGGTAATCGAAAAACTGGCAATCGCTGAGGAATGCATACCCGAGGTGCGAATGTTTAGGCCGGGAGGAGAAGCCAGAAGCCATCGCTGCGGATAGCTCGTTTCAGTTTTTGTGAATCCTGTCAGGATCGCACTAGAGGTTTGAACCTGCTGCTGAACCATTCGAAGAGCGCTCAATTGATAGCCCCAAAGAGGTCCCTCGGTCTTGATGGTTCCTAGGGGTTTGAGGTTTGTGTTTGTTAGGAGCTGTCGGTCCATAAAGATAGGAGCCTTTCCGGGTGCTGTTGTGATGGCACCAATCGGAATACTGACCGTCACCTCATGGGGAGATGAATGAGGAAGCCCCGAAGCGGCCAGCTGCTCTAAGGTAT
Source organism: uncultured Bacteriovoracaceae bacterium (assembly GCA_964655245.1). Lineage (GTDB taxonomy): Bacteria > Bdellovibrionota > UBA2394 > UBA2394 > UBA2394 > JBEIHI01. The sequence continues at coordinate 7,223 of CAZZLQ010000051.1, forward strand.
TCCCTCTTAAGGTTTTGAAATCTTTAGTCAGCCGAATAGCATGATCGCTAAGACTTACGAATGCGATATTGCCGAGTTTAAGTCCTGAGGGAGCGGGCCCTCTTCGCTGAGGTGATTGGTTGAGATAAAAAGATCCCTCAGCGATGATGGTGAAATTGGCGTTACTAAATTGAGGAGCTCCATTGGATGATCCACTCGAGTTGTCTTCATCGTCATCGTCACTGTGACTTCCGTCATATCCGGATCCTATGACATTCACTCGCGAGGCGCTGGTGTAAATGATTCTATTATGAAGAGCTTCTTGAGAGCTGGAGTAGGTCTTTTTCTGGCACTCCCTGAGAGTTGTTGAGTTTTCTGAGCGACGGCGCCACTCTCTCATTTGTAGCTGGCATGAGGAGCCATCGCACCACATCTTCAGCTCAGCAAGAGCCGGCCGTCTCCAGGCGACCGAGTCTGTGGCATTGCAGTTGGTCTCAGTACTGTTGGTTACAGTGTCCTTTTGACGAATGGTGTTGAGATCCTGCTCGGCCGTTGTTCGTAGGCTAAGATTAACGTCATCAGCGGGGCTGGTGGCTGCGTTGATAGGTCCCAGCATGGCCACACGAGTGGGATTGGCGCCTCCTCCCGTACTTCCGTTGCCTGCGGCGTCACCGGCATGGTCGAGATAGATGCGCTCCATAGGGACATTGGTTTGTAGATTCCGAATAGTGACTGTTTCAGATGTGCCTGTAAAAAAACGCAGAGATCCAATCTGACTTGCAGGGAGCTGAGCGGGGGCAGGAAGCAGCTGATTTCCTGCTGAGAAGCTCGCCAAACTTGAGTTGTCAAAAAAGATGCCGACGCGTCCATGGGTTCCTGCAGCGAGGGTCGCCATAGGAAACGAAGGCCAAACATCTTCGTGAAGGTTCCATGTGAGATTTCCAGAGATGCCGAGTGCCAGGACGGAGTAATCGGAGAGGGCTTCCTGCGTGATTTCAATGACGCCCGAAGCGGAGACTTCGGTACCCTTGTCTCCGAGATCCACAGCGGAGACCTGAATCACAAAACGCTTGGGGTAGGTGTTGGGATCTGTTTTGCAATTTTCAATGCAGCTTTGAGTCCATTTAAAGCTTTCGGCGCCAATCGGCTGGTAGGACTGATTGAGAGATTCCTGGGGAAGAAGTCCTGATGCGGCTTGGGCAACAAAGCTCCTCTGTGCTGTTGTCAAAAACGAAAGGCTTGCAAGGCTTCCGGCTTGGGACTGGCAGGCTGAAGGGGTCAGGCCATTGGAATCACAAACGCTTCGTACCTTCATCCAAACGCTGATCTGATTCGTGAGATTCTGTTGAATGTTGGTGAAGTGGTCTTTGATTTTCAGTTCAAGAGAAGAGGCTCTCAGCTTGGTTCGAACCAAGGAGCCCCAATCCATTGAAGACTTCAGTGAAGAGCTCATCATGAGAGTTGCGACCATCAACAGCATCAAAGCAAAAGGTAGAGCTCCACCGCGCAGACTTGAACGTTTTGTTTTGTGAAGACTCCTCATAAGATTCCGTCCTTTCACTGAGCCAGCAAAACATTTCTTGTTTGGTTGCTCGTTGAACTTTGGCCGCAGAGGCTGTGGTTAGAGGTTCGCTGATCCACCGTTGATGTTAACTGATCCCAAGTGGTTGCCGAAAGATTCCCATTAAACTTTTGCTCAATCACGTTTCGCACTTGCGTAACGCCTAACCAGACCAATTGCTGATCAGTTAAGCCCTCTCCGCAAAGAGGACTGCAGTAAGAGGATCGATCTCCGCAGGTTCCACTTTGATTGTAGAGGCTTCGAAGCGCTTGGTAGCCTTGTTGCATTTGAGATTCGGTAATCTCTCCACGAGCTCGGCGAGCTGCAAAAGTGTTTCGAGGATCTGTACACGCCCCAACCGCGCTTGAGTAGTTCGGAATCATTTTGGGGGATTGAGTGGCTGGGGCTCGGTTGATCATGGGGTAGCGACGAGCAAGAGGCTCATCGTTGTTCGAGTCATCTTCATCATTATCCTCATCGTCATCGCCATCGTCGTTGTACCATCGGTTGGCTTGGCTTCGACAGTTGCTTCCCGCTGCACCCGGTGCACAAATGACGGGGGAACAAAATCCTAGGGGCGTCTCCGGTTGATCATCGATTGCGCCTGAATTCGTCAGCAGGTTGTCTCCAGAACTGTCGAAGTAGCGCACAGAGATACGATTGGCGCCTAGGTTGCCCGAAGCAAGGCGCGAGGAATTTGGACTGACTGTTGCTGAAGAGACCGACCAGCTGCCTCCCGAAAATCCTTGGGTTGCTTGAGCTTGAACAGCCCATGGGTATTGATTGTTTCCATACAAAATGCCGAAGGGGAATTGATCGGAGGATGTTGTGATTCCCTCAACACTTTGACTGGATTGAAAACCGCAGGATCCACCAGTCGCTTGTTGCACGATGATGAGCGTGTGGGTTCCGTTGCCCTCTCCTCGAATGTCTACTCGGTTTGAGCTGTTGACGGGTGTTGCAATGTGAACGGTGAATTCCTTGTCATCGGGCTCATCTCGATTGAGATAGTAGGTGATTCCCAGGTTAAGCCCTCCTGGGAGAGTTCCTGTGGATGAGAACCGAATGGCTGTGCCGTCTGGAAATGACCAATTCTCCAGAGCGTCGATTTCAATCTCATCGTGATCAGCATCCACATCATCAGGATTAAAGATGAAGCTTTGAATTTGGGGGGGTTGCTCAGGGAGTCGCAAATCAACCAAATCCCCTCGTCCTGAAAAGCCATTGAGAGTGGGGATCAGCTCCTGCGGAATGTAAGTCGGCTGCGATCCTGCGACCGCAGTACTCATCCAGGGATTTTGCTCAAAACGTCTCGCGTAACATTCGCAGGTGAGAGCTTCTTGCCAATCGTTGAGGGCTTGAGACTGATTGTCATCGCCGTCATAGACCCTGTATACTTTTGCGATGTGGGTGGCGCTAGCATCGGAGAGATTGAGAGTTCCTGAACCTCCGCTTGTGATATTGACCCGATTGATGTTTGCGAAGGCATCATTTGCTGAAGTATGCAGCTGGAATTGAGATCGACTGAGAACTCTCACAAAGTAGGAAGTCCCTGCAGAAATTCCCCCCGGCAAGGAAGTCCCGGTGGTAAAGTTGACTCGCGAGCCAGTTTCGAGGAGATGAGTGGAGATAGTGATTCGATCATCGCCGCTTGAGACATTACTTGAGCTGAATGTTCTGGCTTGCGCTTGAATCTCATTCCATCTCCATGTTTCACGACAGAAAGGGCGATCCACAATCTGAGTCTGGTTGTTGTTGCGAACAAAAAAGCTGACAGGCGTACTGTTGTTGGCCGTTGGGTTCGTTGTGCTTGTTGTGACGTTGATGGGTCGTAGGTCAATATTGCATCTTAAATTGTAGTCGTAGTTAAGGTAAGTCCGCTGGCTATCTCCACGATCTGCATCAGCGCTTGCCTCGCTATCCGTCCTCAAGCAGCCGCAGTGATTTCGAAAGGGTTTAGGAAGAAACGCTGTTAGTGGATTTCCAGAAGCTGGTGTCGAGGTGATATTGTTTCTTCGAAAAGGCGCAGATCCGTATCGGGCTAGGACTTCTCGAAGCGGCCCATCGCAGACTTGGAAGTTAGCACACGAAATATAGTTTCGAACCGTCTCTCCCCGTCCGAGCATAAGACTTTCGCTTGATGGGGGTTCCATGGCTTGTTTGAGAGCTTCGAGCCCATCTCCGCGAGTACTGCTTGAGCTGACTCCTGGGATGTTGAAGTTGTTTCTTTCATAGACCCATTGGGGATAGCGCATCGCCGCATTGTTCATCTCCTCTAGTGTTGCTTTTCTTCGAATGATATCAGGGGAATCTAAACATTGGTTGTTGAGTAGTGCTGCGAGGGGGTGCCGTGACGCAAGCCAAGCTCCCTCAGCCTTGGTGGCATCAAAGTGACTGAGACACGCAAGGAGGCGCTGATCGATGGCGTTATTGATTGATGTCAGAGCTGTTGCTGTGTTGTTGGGGTAGAAACTTGATTCATCAACAAAGGATCCATTGGAGCTTGTCAGGAGGCCTGCAATAGCGGCTTGTCCACTGAGTGTTTCAGGAGCTAAGAAGTCATCGGGATCTCCATTAAGGCCCATGCCACAAATGCAGTAGTATGAATTGGGATCTCCGTATCCCCTCCAATCGGGAGACTGAGGATCATCCCCCTCAAATTCACAGTTCGGATTTCGCCCGCATCGATTGCTCATCTGGCGAGTGCACTCATTGCCTGTTTGGGTGTCCAAGGCGCCGGACTCAGCGACATTGCCTTGAACAGAGTACTGAGCGGGATAAAGAATCAACGAGTCTGTCCAGACGAGTTCATTCTCAGCGGAGTCAAACGCGAGATTTCCCGTGCTGGCCACGAGTCGAGGATTTCGAATCTTCATGGCCTCTCCATACTGAAGCTCAAGTCTCAAGGAGTGAACGTCTCCCCAATGAATACAAGAGGTTTCGTTCACACAGCAGTCCTCCCCAGTACAAGCGCCGGGTCTTGGAACGTTGGTGTGGTCCCAGCTGAGAAAGGGCTGTGCGTTGGCTTCGGGGGTTGCCGAGACATACTCGGGATCTCGAATATGTGAGAAGAATTGATTGGGAGAGGGCCAGTCGATGCTTTCCTCTGCAGATTCACGATCCGGTCGACGATTGGCAAAGGCGTAGTCGATCCGGAAGGTTCTCAAGTTCTCTGCAATCGTTTCTTCTCTCAGGATGGGATTTTCAGCGTCTGGATCAATCTGTCGTTCTCTTCGAATCAGTCGACCCACTCCGTCGATATCCTCAACGACCCACTCAATCGCAAAGAGGGGAGAGAGGCTGGTGACATCAGCTGAGTACTCAATCTGGGACACCATCTCGTCGACGGGAATTTCATATTCCTTGTCCGGATCGGGAAGGCTGGAGGAAATGTTGGCGATCGGTCCTGTCAGACGAGCGACGTTTGAAAACTGTGAGTTGTTCGTATAAACCAATTTCGATTCTGAGCTTTGAATCAAGGATTTGATGAATCGGAACGAGTTTCGAGTAAAAATTTCTTCCTGAGTGAGGCTGCTGGCTTGGGATCCGATGAGACGATCCTTGATGGGATTTCGAGCGACAATCTTTTTGTCGATCGCAATAGCTTGCGCGTCAATGTTAACTCGAAATCCAAGACCGCCGTTGCTGAGGATTCGAACTCCATCGAATTTTTCAGTGTCTTGTCGAGGTCCGGCCGCTCGGCCGTCAAATTCGATTCGCATGAGGCCGGGATAGAAAGGTTTGTTGGCTCCAGTAAAGAAGGCCATTCGACCGGTGACTGGCACGGCATTGTTGAGATCAGTTCTTAGGCGATCAATGATGAGCTGCTGTTTCTGGGCAAGAGATTGCTTGGTGCCTTCCAGAATCTGAGGGTCTGTTTGAGACCTCAGCCAAATCATGGAACCCACCATCAACACTAAGCTGATGAGAGCAACAGCCATGAATTCTGTCAGCGTAAAACCCAATTGGGAAAAGCGGCGCAGTTCCATCCATAAGCTTTCCCCACCACGTCCATGCATTATGTAGCAAACAGTGTTCCAGGCTTAGTGAACCTGTTTGGAATGGAAATAACGCCCTTAGAGAGGGAGTGAACAGGAATTGTCGGACATTTTTGCCAGAGCTGACCCAAAATGCGTCAGAGCAAACTCTGACGATAGAGCCGCCATGCGGGCCACAAAGCGCTCGCTAAAGACAGAATCAATAGGGAAATCAAAAAGCCTACATCAAAGCTCGAGGGCGCCGTCAAACTGATCGCAAGTCCTGTAGCAGCTTCGAGGGGACCTCTCATGGCAAAGAAACCTGCGAGCATGCAGAGAAGGCCGAGAAGAATTCCTGCGAGAGTAAGAACCGTCACCTCTGCTAGAACGAGGCCAAAGATTCGCTGAGCACTCAGTCCAATCGTTCGCAAAATCAGCATTTCTCTTTGGCGAAGCTCAATGGAAATCATCAAGACAACAAACAATCCAAGGAGTGAGATGAGCGCAACAAAAACAGAAATGAATTGAAGCGACTTCTCAAAAAAGCGAAACGAATTCCAAAACTCCATGAGAGTTACCCCTGGAGCAATAGCCATCAGAGGCTCATCTTTGAATTCATTGATATCGCGCTGAAAATAAACAGAATCAATTCGATTCTTCATTCGCACCAAGAAGCTCGTCAGCGAGGAAGGCTTCGAGGCGCTTGGGCCTCCCTCCCAACCCTCGTGGATCCATTCCATGCCCTCGAGAGTGATATAGAGAGACCAGTCGACGGGTGTTGCCGATGTCTTGAGAATTCCGACCACCGTAAAGGGCTTGTCTTCGTGCTGATAGACGTCCGGTCCTTCGCCCGACATTCCATGGGACAAAACAATCTGATCCCCAACCTTGTAGCCGAGGTCCTGAGCAACCTGAGATCCGAGGACAACGTCTCCGAGACCGACAGGAATGGAGCCAGAACGAAGCTCAAGCTTGCGATCCCCGCGAAACCTGTAATGTTTGTAGAAGGCTTCGGAGGTCGCAATGACTCGAAATCCCTTATGAGAGTCGCCCATCGAAAACGGAATCGTCCACTCCACTCCGGGGTGAGTGCTGAGTTTGTCGTAGGACGCAGACGAAATCGTATTCGTCGCATTGCCCATTCCAAAAACAGTATAGAGCAGCAAGTTAATGGGCCCGGTACGGGCGCCGACCAACAGATCGACCTGGCTGATGACTTCGGAGAAGCTTTCTCGTGCTCCCCATCGAATGCGCTCAACGGAAAGAGCCAGGAAGACGCTTGATCCCAATGACAAGACAAGCAGGAGTGAGATCCATCGACGATAGAGAAGAGATTTCCAGGCGAGCTTTCCGATCATGTCTTGAGGTCTCCCGAGACAACTTGGAAGTCGAGTTTTCGTTCAAAATGAGAACTGAGTTCGTGATTGTGGCTGACAAACAGCAGAGCCATCTCGAAATCACTGGCGAGTTCAATGAGAAGTTTGATGAAACCCGCTTGGCGCTCGACATCTAATGCCGACGTTGGCTCATCGGCAATGATCAACTCGGGCGCGCCCATAAACGAGCGAGCGGCAGCAATCCGTTGTTGTTGGCCCACGCTGATTTTGGAAGACGTCTGTCCCAGGATCTCACTGACGTCCAGACGTTTGGCCAAAAATCGAGCTTCTTCCTGCGGGCTTGCAAAGCGGTCTTTTCTCCAGCGTCTGGGTGAGTTCCAAGCGCTGATAAGAATATTTTCTTCGGCGCTTAGATAAGGGATCAGATTGAACTGCTGAAAGATGCAGCCGAGATGATCTGAGCGAAACTGATCTCGTCGGGAAGGAGAGGCCTGGAGCATATCGAGATCGAGGACTTGGAGTTTGCCTGACGAAGGCTGCAAGAGACCGCAAATCAAATTGAGAAATGTTGATTTGCCGCTTCCACTGGGCCCGTGCAAAAAAATCCGCTCGCCCCTCATCATTTGAAACTCCTCAATGGAGAGCCGAAACCCCGATTCAGGATAGGCAAAACGAAGATCTTGAATGTCGATGATGGGTTGAGTCATTTAAAACCGTCAGACTTCTAAAAACTGACATCTCCTTGAGCGGCCTTAAGTTGCACAGAGGTTTGGTTCTTCTCTTTGAGAACGGAGACATTGAGCTGGTGAATGCGAGTGAAGCGCTTTCCCAGATGAATGCTGATTTTGCCATTCAGAGGACGTTTGCATTCAGCAGTCCACTGAACAAGGTAGTCGCGATGACCACCTTGCTTCTTTTGACCTAATCCATCCATGAATCGATCGACCTTCCATTGGCATTCAAGATCCGCCGAAAGAGCAAAGAGCTCAGCCACCTTGCTTCGAAGTGTCGCTTCCGTATCTACTTGAATCTTTTTTTGCTTATCATTGGAGGGAGCATTCTCAAAGCCCAGCAGATTATCGGCAGGGGAGATGAGTGTGACGCTGAGAGATTTCTCAAGAGGGGCCAAATAGAGTTGAGCCACTCCATGTTCGTGAGCTTTTCCGGCAAAAGCATTTGCACTCAAAAGCATCAGTGCGGTGGCAAAAATAGGTGTCGATGATTTAAACATAACTTCTTCCTTTCTTCAGACTCAGTCTTTTTTATAAGGCGTTACTTTGAGCCCTTCCATTTCGTAGGAGACGGCTCCGTACGCGCTCATTTTAAGCTGAATTCTCAAAATTCCCTCAAGCCAGAATGCTCGAAAATTCCAATCCATCTCAAAGGGTTCCTTCATCTTGACGTAAATCATTTGATTGGGCGGAGGAGGCGGAACATGGATGCAGGCCTGGAAGGTGGGAACAAACAAAAACTCCGAGACTCTTTTGATGGCATCCTCCAGTGGAACAACGAATCCGGGGATTCTCACCTGGCGACCTTGGAGTTCTCCGAGCCGAGCGGAGGGAAGGCCTGAGTCTAGGTTGAGCTCGCGCAAAATCCGCCAGTCGATATTGATGGAGTCTCCGTGTTTGGTGCCGATGAGGGGTTCTTCAACAGCTTGGTTGCCTGCGGAGCGAGTGGCTGAGCGTTTAAAGTCGGGCAGGTACTTCATGGCAGCGAACACGCCGATGAGGCTAAGAATTCCAATGAGCAAGCGCCACTTCATGAGCTTTGATCATGTCAGAGTTTTTTCAATCATCAAGGAAATGCTGGCGAGGGATATGGCTCAAGGCCAGAGAGCAGATGAAGTGACAAAATCTGTCGCTTCATGGCCTTGCAAGCGATTCAGATGTCGTGCTTTTGACGATCTAAGTTATTGAAATAATTGAATAAATAGAGATTATCAGAGGGCATA
>CAZZLQ010000052.1:0-16024 GCA_964655245.1 uncultured Bacteriovoracaceae bacterium
GTGAGTTGCTGTATTCTCGAATCAGGAGGGGCCATGGGCCGCGATGATTTGCAGAATTTAAAGAAGCGACCGTCGATTTTTCAGTACTCTGATTATCGCGCTTTTCTTCGTGATCACTTTGCCTACCTCAAAGCGACAAACGCATCGTATTCGTTTCGAACATTTTCGCGATTGGCTGGCTTTAGTTCGCCGAACTTTCTTCAGTTGGTTTATGACGGCAAGCGCAACTTATCCCATGAAAGCGTGGAGCGCGTGGCAGGCGCATTTCGACTGACTAAGTCTGAGACCAGCTTTCTCGACAGTCTCGTTCGATTCAATCAAGCCTACACGACCGAGGAGAAAAACGAGCAGTTTGAAAGAATGCTGCAGCATCGGCAGTATCGAAAAATCCGAATGATTGTTCCCGATCAGTTTGAGTATTACTCGAAGCCCTACCATATTGCTCTACGAGAGCTGGTGGATACCGCCGACTTTAGAGAGGATCCCCATTGGATTGCCGAAAGGCTTCGTCATCAGGTGAGTGAGAAAGAAGTCCGCGAAGGGATTGAATTGCTTTTGAAGCTTGGCTTTTTAAGGCGAGTGAATGGCAAGCTGTCTCTGGCGGAATCTAGCATGTCCACATCACCTGAGGTGTCATCTCTCGCTGTTTCAAACTACCATAAGGAAATGCTTCGAATGGCCGACGAGGCCCTGGACTCTGTTGCTGCAACTGATCGGGATATCAGTTCCGTGACTGTCGCTGTCAGCTCACAGCAGATGAAGGAGCTCAAGCGGCGCGTGACAGAGTTTCGAAATTCTTTGCTGTCTTGGCTGGATTCTTCAAAGGAAAACAAAAATGAAGTTTTGCAGATCAATCTTCAGGTTTTTCCTCTCAGCCGTCGAAAGAAGGAGGAAAAGCGATGAAGTGGTTAGCTCGATTATTGCTGATCGGTTTGTCCATTGCGCTCCTATCGAGCTGCGGAGGAACCGCGACGGGAAATCCCGGGAATTCACCGATTCCTGACGGTGGGCAAAATGCTGCCTGCGATCCCGATCCGTTCGTTTGTCCTGATGGCACGCTTGTTTACCGGCAGGGAGCAAGCTGTGAGTTCGATGCGTGCCCCTAAGATGTTTCGTGAGTGAGTAAAGAGTAAGGAGGTAAGTGCAAATGAAAGAAGGAAGTCATTTATGTCACTTACATCTCATTTCATCAAACGCGCTTATCTCTCAGCTGCCGCTCTTTTATTGATCACGGCTTGTGGATCCGGCGGCCGAGTCACCGTTGAGCTCAATCAGTTTCGAAACTGCGCTGAAGTGTCGGCTTACTATCGAGAAGTTTCAGCCAAACTATCGGATCCAGATCTTCTTCAAAATGGTGGAAGCCCTGTCAATCCGAGCGCTGAGGCCGGGCGCAGCTCGCAGTCCCAAGCTCAGGCAGGACTAGAAGAGGGGGACGTCGCCAAGATCGAAGGCAGTATTCTGGTCAGCCTTCAGTATGGAAAAGTTCATCTGATCAACATCGCGAATCCCGCATCAATGTCAGTTCTTAAAACCATCGACTACTCAGCCAATCTGTCTGGCATGCTCCATCAGATTGTGATTGTGAGCGGACATCTTTATGTCGTGGGCTCCTCATACGCTCAGACCTCACAGGTTTTTGTCGATGTTTACAGCCTCAGTGCGCCCTACAACAAAGTCACATCTCATTTAATTGACGGCTCCTTTGAGCAGCTTCGAGTTTCTGCAGATGAATCACGAATCTACCTGCTGACGGCAAAGTACCCGGAGCTCGTAGCGGGCGTCGCAAGCGCTGAAGCCTCCTTAGGCACGGTGAAGTCGGGAAGTTTTCAAGATCAATCCTGTGAGTGCAATGAGCTTTACTATGTTTCTTCGAATGCGATTGCCAACTATCCGACGATTTCGCACATTCATTCGATCTCGACGGGGAATCCCACTGAGCCCTTGAATCAGCAGTTTTCGATCATCGGAGCGAGCTCAGTTTTGAGAGCGACGGAAGAGAGCTTTCTGTTGGCATTCGAACTGGATTCAGAGCCGGCGATTGAACTGATTCCCATGGGTGCTCCGGATCCCATCATTTCTCCTGCCAATCGATCAAAGTCTTTGATCGTGATGGCCAAGGAGCAGAACCAGTTATTGCAGATCAAGGCAGCGGGCTTGATCGATGGAACCGTTATCAGTCAGTTCTCCATGGCCTCACAGGGCGACTATGTGAATGTGTTCTCCTATGATGTCGAAACTCCGAGGGGAATGATTGGTAGGAATGATGTTGCAACCGCCAGCAGCGAATCTCAGCCCGCGCAACAGACGATTCTAACGACCCTTCGACTGGAGAGTGGTGCTTTGGTTGAAACCCAGCGGATCGACCGACTCGGAGTAAATGAGCGCCTATTCAGTGCTATGTTCGGTGGCTCACATGCTTATGCTGTGACCTCCGATGTCGTGATTTTCTCGGACCCGCTCTATTCGTTTGATATCACCAATTTCGCATCACCTCGGGTGGTGGGTGAGCTCAAGATCGATGGGTACTCCCAATGGATGCATGAAACTCCCTCGGGCCATGTTCTGGCTCTTGGGCGAGAGGCTCCGGACGGGAATGTGGAGGGCATTCATGTGAGTCTCTTTAGCTCCAGTGCCCAGCTGATCAATCGGCAGATCATTGGTACGGCCAACACCTTTTCAGCGGCTGTGAATCCCTTGTTTCGCAATGAAGGTTATAAGTCATATCTCTACGATGCGGCGGCTGGGTTGCTGTTTTTGCCCACAAGCACTGCAAACTTTGGGTTTGCGGGGCGGTTTTGGAGTGATTTGACCGTGGCCAACAAGGTCCAGGTCTTTCAGATCACGTCCTCCGCCGTAGTGCCTGTTTCGAGCGTTTCGACAACTCATTATGTTGATCGAATCTTAAAGGGTTCTAATGCCTATTACTTCCTGAATGAGGGTCAGGTTCTATCCCGCAGTCTTAGCAATCCCGCCACGGGCTTAGGCTCCCTCAGTCTCCCCCTCTAGGAAAGTCGGCTAAAGGCCCCTTTTTGGGGCCTTCTAGCCTTGACTTAACCCTTTTAGGCCACCTAGCTTAACGCGCATGACTGGAGTCCGTATACGAGATGGTGAGTCCTTTGAAGGGGCTCTTAAGCGATTCAAAAAAATTGTCGAGAAGGCTGGAATTTTGACCGAGCTTCGCAAACGAGAGCACTATGAAAAGCCCTCGATCAAACGAAAGCGCAAAAAGATTGCTGCCCAAAAGCGTGGTCAAAAACGTCCCCGATGATCGCATTCGCCGATAGAATCACGACTGAACTCAAAGACGCTGTTCGCGCGAAGGATCAAGTAAAGATGGATGTCCTTCGAGCGATGAAGTCTGCTTTGACCTACAAAGAAGTTGAGAAAAAGCAGGCCGGTGTTTCCGAAGAAGAGGCTATCGCTGTCTTCAACACGATGATCAAACAGCGTCGTGAATCCATCGAGCAATATGAAAAGTTTGGTCGGCCTGAAGCTGCTGCAAAAGAGAAATACGAGTTGTCGGTGATTCAATCCTTTTTGCCCCAACAGCTCTCAGCTGAGCAGCTCAAAGCGCTTATTGCAGAGGCTATTTCTGCCTCTGGAGCAAAGACTCCGCAGGATTTGGGAAAGGTGATGAAAGAGCTCAAGCCCAAGGTCAGTGGCAGAGCCGACGGCAAAGAAGTGACAGAACTGGTCAAATCCGCTCTTTCTTCCTAAGTGTTTTTTTAAAATTTGAGGGGTTCATTTGAAGTCGGAAATCATAGATTCCATTCGACAGTCTTTGGATATCGCTCAAGTGATTGGCGAAGTCGTTCCCCTCAAAAAGAAGGGTGCAAACTATTTTGGTTTATGCCCATTTCACTCCGAAAAATCTGGTTCATTTTCAGTAAGCCCCATGAAGCAGTTATTTTACTGCTTTGGATGTCATGTGGGCGGAGATGTCTTTAAGTTTGTTCAGCTCTACTTTCGTTGGGACTTCCAGCAATCGCTTGAGGAGCTGGGGAAACGAGCCGGAATCAAAGTCGACTCGTTTCATTCCGATCCGTCATGGGATGAGGGTCTTAAGATTCTGGAGATTGTGGCAGATAGTTTTGAGGAGCAGCTGCATTCCAAGGATGGGCAGGATTTTCGCGACTATGTGAAGCACCGAAAGATCCCCACTAAGATTGTTGAAGCCTTTCGATTGGGGGCGCATTTGGGGGCTCCCGATCTAATCGCCAAGAGATTGCAGAAAGAGGGGCTTTCGCGGGATTTGGCGACCCAGTTGGGCGTTTTAGGTCGCAGTCAGGGGGGGGACTTCTACGATCGGTTTAGAGGGCGATTGATGTTCCCGATTATGGACGAAAAGGGCCGCCCTAGAGGTTTTGGAGGCCGCAGCCTCGGTTCTGAGGAGCCCAAATACCTCAATTCTCCAAAGAGCCTATTGTTCGATAAAAGCCGTCTTTTGTATGGCATGCATCTTGCTCCCTCTACCGTCGCGAAAAAGGGGTATTCAGTGCTCGTCGAGGGGTATTTAGATGTTATGGCCTTACATGAATTCGGGGTGACTAATGCCCTCGGAGCCATGGGGACGTCTTTGACCTCTGATCAGATTAGACTCCTCAAAAAATGGAGCAATCGTGTGATATCGCTTTACGATGCTGACAACGCGGGGGTTTTGGCCACCGAGCGGAACTTGGGCAATCTCTTGCGTGAGGGGCTGGAAGCTAAGGTCGTGATTTTGCCCATTGGCAAGGATCCCGATGCTTTCCTTCATCAGGACAATGAAAAGCCCGAAGAGCTCAAAAAGGGTCTCAAAGCAGCTTTTGAAGCCTCTGTGTCAGCTGTCGATTATCTGGTTCAAAAGAATGTTTTATCTGAAAAGGAGCCGGTCCAACGAGCTCGAAAGTTTAGTGAGCTCATCAAGATGTTGGATCAGATGCCCGATGAGATCGAAAAAACTCTGTATAAAAAGGAGCTCGCCAAGCGGTTTGATCTGAGTGAATCGCTGCTCATGAAGCCTCCCAAGCAGGATTCTCGAGCCATGGAGCCGCTCAGACCCCAATCAAAGGCCGCTCAGGGCTCTGAGGGGCGCTGGGAGCGGGAAATGCTCAAATATTGGATTCAGTATGCCGATCGTGCTCAGGGGGCCTTGACGGACGCGGTTCCCTACCTAAGTTTGAAGAGCATCTGGGGCCAGCTACTCAGTAAATTGGCCCAAAACGGCCTTGAGGCAAGACAGCTAAGTCGTCTTGAATGGCTCAATCTCGAGGATCCTGAAATGCAAGATCCGCTTGTGCGGGATGCAGTTCATCGATGGGCAATGGAAGACTTGCCAGCCGGTAATGGCGTTGATTTGGTTCGTGTGTGGAGTGATCTGCTTCGAGGATTGAGAAAGGAATTTTACAAGGACTTCAGTCAGAGAATTCAGCAAGAGCTGATGGAAGCCGAAAAATCTCAAAACATGGTGCGCGTGAAAGAGTTGCTCGCACAAAAACGTGATCTTGCTCGTGTTATTAAAGCGGCCTCCGATGAAGGGGCAATAGATTCGATCAATTCTTAGGGAAGGACTTCTTATGAAAGCAAAAATGAAAGCTAAAAAAATTGAAAAAGCTAAAACTGGTAAGAAGCCAGCAATTAAAAAAATTGTGAATGTGAAGTCTTCTGACAAGAAAGCTTCTGCAAAGACAGTCGCGGCTCAGAAAGACTCAGTCAAAAAACTTTTTAAGGATGCCTCCAAAGAGAAAGAGCTTCTGAAGAAGGGCAAGGCCGTTGCCGAGGAAAAGTCTGAAGACGCAATAGTTGCCAAATCCAAAATGGCCACTCGTAAAGGTCAAAAAGATCTTAAAGAAGTGAAACAGCTGATTCATATTGGAAAAGAGAAAGGCTACCTCACATTTGAAGAAGTAAACGACGTTCTTCCTGCGGAAATGACCTCTGAAGAGGACATTGACGATGTCATGCTCATGCTTGATGAGATGGACATTGAAGTTGTTGATGATGCTGAGGACTACAAGCCCAAGGCCAAGTCAGGAGCGGCAGCTGGTGAAGAGCCTGCTATTGATTTCGAAGATGACGAAGAAGAAGATGATTCAGCCGTTCGAAGCAATGATCCCATTCGAATGTATCTGCGAAAAATGGGTCAAGTCTCTCTTCTGACTCGAGATGGTGAAGTTGAAATCGCCAAGAGAATTGAAGAGGGCGAAAGCGAAGTCCTCAGCGTTGTTTTGAGATCTGATTTCGGTATCAAAGAAATTCTCAACCTTGAGGATCGATTGAAGCGAAAGACGATTCGCGTGGGCGATGTCATTCGAGGTTATGATGATTCTCAGCAAGAGCAGTTCAATGAGCAGGCTCAGACGGATCGAGTGCTCAAGTTGATTGCCAAGGCTCGTCGTAAGTATGGTGAGTTGAATGATATCCGCGGTCCTGTGGCTGCTGCTGGAAAAAAGCTCTCTGAAGATGCAAAAAAGAAAATCGAAAAAATCCGCGATGATATTTTTGAGGTTCTCAAAGAGATCGATCTCAACCGAAAGTTCATCAACAAGATTTCTGCCAAGTTGAAGAACCTTGTCAGCCGTATTGAGAAGTCTCAACAGCTTGTGACCGCTGTTGAGCGAGCGCTGCATTTGACTGAAGATGAGATCAAAGAGCTCGTTGTGACTCTTGATAAGGGTAAGGAAGATCCCAAGAAAGTTTCTCAAAAGCTCAAAGTGGAGCCCGAAGCTCTAGCTCTCAATATTGAAAATTACAAAGCCGCTGCAAAGCGGATTCGAATGATCGAAGATGAAGTTCACTTGGACTCCGGTGAGATCAAGCGAATTCACAAGCTGGTCAAAAACGGAGAGCTCAAAGCAGAACGAGCTAAATCTGAGCTGGTGGAAGCAAACTTGCGATTGGTTGTGAGTATCGCCAAGAAGTACACGAATCGAGGGCTTCAGTTCTTGGATCTGATCCAAGAGGGAAACATCGGTTTGATGAAGGCCGTTGATAAGTTTGAATATCGTCGGGGATACAAGTTCTCCACCTATGCCACCTGGTGGATTCGTCAGGCGATTACACGAGCGATCGCTGACCAGGCTCGAACCATTCGTATTCCCGTTCACATGATCGAAACGATCAACAAGTTGATTCGAACTTCTCGGCATTTGGTTCAGGAGCTTGGTCGAGAGCCGACCCCTGAGGAGATTGCTGAAAAGATGGAAATGCCTTTGGCCAAAGTTCGAAAGGTTTTGAAGATCGCAAAAGAACCTATTTCTTTGGATACTCCGATCGGAGAAGAAGAAGACTCACACCTTGGAGATTTCATCGAAGATGTGAATGCGACGTCACCGTCTGATGCGGTTGTGAACTACAATTTGTCCGCTCAAACCCGTAAGGTTTTGGCTACTTTAGCTCCTCGTGAGGAGAAAGTGCTTCGAATGCGATTTGGAATTGGCGAGAAGTCGGATCATACTTTGGAAGAAGTGGGTCAGGACTTTGAGGTCACCCGGGAGCGTATTCGTCAGATTGAGGCCAAGGCTCTGCGTAAACTGCGACATCCCTCTCGAGCGAAGAAATTGAAGACTTTTATTGAGTCTGTTCTCGGGAACAACAACAATAGTAATAGCACTAGCTAAGTGTTGAGGGCCTATA
Source organism: uncultured Bacteriovoracaceae bacterium (assembly GCA_964655245.1). Classification (GTDB taxonomy): domain Bacteria; phylum Bdellovibrionota; class UBA2394; order UBA2394; family UBA2394; genus JBEIHI01. The sequence goes on from CAZZLQ010000052.1 coordinate 7,615, forward strand.
GCTCAGTGGTTAGAGCGGCCGGCTCATAACCGGTTGGTCCCAGGTTCAAATCCTGGTGGGCCCACTTTGCCCTGACCGCTTGGCGCCCCTCAAGCCTGTTTCGGCCGTCTTAAATCACCCAAAGTTTCAGCTTGAGCTTTGAGTCGTTTGCTCGTTTTATGGGAGCAACAAGGAGAAAGCTGTGGAAATTAAGCCCGATGTGCTCAAGCGGTCTGTCGAATCACTTTTGAAGCTTCAAGATATCGATGCTCAGTTGTTTAAGTTTAAATCAGAGGTTTCCACCCTGCCTCCTGATCTTCTCCAACTTCAAAACAAAGTGGCTGAGTTAGATCGAGCTGCCAAAGCAGCTGATAAACAGTTCCGAGATATTGATCGTGAACGGCGAGCGATTGAGCTGCGTATGCTGACGTTGAACGAAGATATCAAGCGCGCTGAAGGTAAGCGTCGGGAGCTTAGAAACACTAAGGAAGAGTTTTCAGCAAACAAAGAAGTCGAAAATTTCCAAAAGAAGCTAGCTGAGGGAAAAGCCGCGCTCGATGAGAAGGCTGCGGTCGCTGCTCAAAAGAGTCAGGTGCGAGATGAAAAACTGGCCGAGTTTTCAAAACTCGATGCTGAGTTAAAAACGAAGTTGGGTTCACGAGAGGAGCGGCTTGTCTCCGTGAAGACGAGCATTGAGAGTCTTGAGACCCAGCGTGATAGCTTCATTAGCCAAGTCGATGATGTGGTTTTTTCTCTGTATGAACGAGTTCAACGTATCCGGAAGGGAAGCGGCTTATCGCTTCTCAAAGATGGCACGTGCACCGGCTGTCATGTGACGATTCCCCCTCAGACTTGCATGAAGCTGTCTCGAATGAATGAAATCATTACGTGCTCTAGCTGCTCACGGATTCTGTTTCCCTTTGAGGAAGTCCCCGAGGCCTTAAGGCCTCAGTTTATGGCTTCTACAGGCTCTACTGCTGCCCAAACGGCCACTTGAGAGGGTCTTCTAACCCTGCTATGAAGTTCTCGATTTGATTGATGGCGGATAACCGCTGGAGAAGGCCCTGATAAGTCTTCTCGAGAGGAAAGTCCGGGCACCGATTTCTGCTGCAGCTGTTAAAGGCTGCGGTGGGATGAGAGTCTCCATACAGGCTAACGGCCTGGGCTCTTAAATCGACAGAGATAAGAGCACGGAAAGTGGCACAGAGAATATACCGCCGATGGCTTGCAGTGATGCAAGATCAGGTAAGGGTGAAAACGCGAGGTAAGAGCTCACGGACTTGTCAGGTGACTGATGAGTCGCAAAACCCTATGGGGTGCAAGACCAAATGGTGGTCGCAAGGGCCTCTTCACGAGGTTCTCACAGTGGACTCGCTGTGGTTCACTATCTCGCAAGAGGTAGATGATGTGATCAAGGTCGGTCGCTTGAGCGTTTGGGTAACTGAACGCCTAGATTGATGGTTATCACTTTTGCCGAGAGGCAAAAGGACAGAACCCGGCTTACAGCCTTCAATCAAATCATTTCTTTTCGGTGGGGCTCTTAAGCCAACTTTGTCGAAAGGGGCCTCGCAGGCGTTGAGCTCGTTCGGTTTTGGCCTTGAGCCATTCTTCGGCCTGAGCTTTTACTGCAGGATCTGTACTGAAGAGTTTGTTCGTCATTTGGACCCCCTCCATCAAGCTGTCCGGGTGAAAGGGATTGCTGACGAGTGCCTCGACGATGCGATCGGCCGCTACTTCGAGCGAGATCTTCTTTTGTTCGGGGGGAAGATCATCTTCATCGAGATCCATATTAATGATTCGTGATGACTCGCTTAAGATGGCAAAGACGGCTATGTCAGCTTCTTCAGTGCTGTAATACCGATTATCTGGAACAACCGTTCGGTCGACTAACTTAAGGGTTCGTTGTGCGGCATAGTAAGAAGTGACGAAGCTTCGGCTGAGGATGACCTGATCCAAAACGAGAGCAAAGGCCAACTTGGCTTCTCGCTCTGTAAGCTTTTGGCCTTTGAGAGCTTCGAAGGACTTCATCATCTTGTCGAAGTCCCTGTGGAAATCCTTCAGGTAGTCATTGTTCTTTTGAACGAAGTTTCCAAAATTATTCAGATTTTCCACCACGGTCGCTCCAGCGAACTGTGGGTCCTGAAGATGCCGAGTGAAACTCTTAATGGATTGAGCCAAATTGGAAATGAGTTGAAAATGGGAAACCGTTTTGACGGCATCGACGCACTTCTCTGGTGCGGCTTCCTCCGCATTTGTCTGGAAGGGTAAGCATGTGGTGAATGCGATAAAGCAATGGAAGCCTAGAGATCTGATCAACTGCCACAAGTCCATATCGTTTCCTCAGCAAGGTCCGTGCCGATCAGATTGGAGCCCGGGGGGCCTTCTAATCAAGCAAATTCATAGGCTTACCGATGAGCCTCGAATGGCAGAAAACGACGCCTTGAGGCGCTAGTGTCTCACTTACCGGTTGGAGGCGTTTCGAGGGTCAAGCCAATCTCGGAGGGCTGAGCCAAAGAGTGCCAGGGATAGTGTGAAGAGAAACAAGGTTAAGCCTGGGAACACAGCTAACCACCAGGCTTCTTGGAAGTGATTCTTCGCCTGTCGCATGAGCTCTCCCAAGCTGGCCACATTGATGGGCTCTCCGAATCCTAAGAAGGATAGAGCCCCAAGCACGATGATGGTCGATGAGAGATCAAATGGAAAATAAATCAAAAGCGGAGTGAGCGAATTGGGAAGCAAGTGACGAAAGAACACGCGTCTTCGCGAGGCCCCTAGACTGACGGCGGCTTGAACAAACTCCTGATTTCTCAGCCTCAAGAACTCAGCTCGAGTAAATCGACAGTAGGGAATCCAGCCTGCGAGACACATGACGAAGAGCAAGATGCCGTAACTTTGATCAAAAAAAGCAAGCAAGGTCAGCTGCAGAAGAAAAATAGGAAAGTTGCCAACAATCTCCATGAGTCGAGAAAGGAACAAATCCATCCAGCCACCGAAGAATCCCATGATTCCGCCAATAGTGCATCCGATGAGCATACAAATCAAAACCACGCTGAAAGAGAAGAACAGTGAATTTCGAATGCCGTGAATCAGTCGAGCGGCAATATCTCGGCCAACATAGTCAGAGCCCAGAAAATGCTCCGCAGACGGAGGCTGTAAGTTTGAGATAAACTGGGTTCCGATAGCTTTCACATCTGGACCATGGGGAATCAGTGGACCACCTTCATGGGCAATCCAAGGAGCGAATAGGGCCATAAGAATGAACATTGCCACTAAAGCTCCAGCGATCCATGTCATCAATCCCAATCTCTTCATTGATTAGCGGCCCTCAAAGTCAATTCGTGGATCTACTAAAACATAAAGTAGGTCCGACAGAAAAATTCCAAACAAAGAAAGAAAGGCAACGATCGTGAAGTTGGCCATAATCACAGGGTAGTCTCGTTGAAGGAGTGCATCAAAAGCTAGCAATCCAAGCCCTGGAATGGAAAACAAGCTTTCAACAATGACTCCACCGCCCAAAATGCTTGGGATCATGGCGCCGATGATGGTGACAATCGGGATGAGAGAGTTTCGAAAAGCATGTTTCAAAAAAACTTTGGATTCGGAAAGGCCCTTGGCTCGAGCAGTTCGAACGTAATCCTGATTGAGGACTTCAAGAATGCTGGCTCGTTGTTGCTGAGTAATGAAGGCGAGCGTGCCCAGTGAGTAGCAAATGCAGGGGAGTAAAAAGTGGGAGAGACGATCCACGATTTGCTCTAAACCTGAAAGATACTGATAATCATCCGACTGGATTCCTCCGAGCGGAAAAATATCCAGAAACTCAGGGCCTGCCAAAAAAGTCAGAAGTAAAATTCCGACCACGTAGGTCGGCAGCGAGTACATAGCAATCACTCCAAAAGCGATGCCTCGGTCCCAGAGAGTGTTCTGCCGAGCGCCGCTAAAGAGTCCCAAAGGAATTCCAATCAGGAGCGCTACGAGAATTGAGGACAATCCAAAAGTCAAAGAGACAGGAATTCTCTCTGCAATCTTGTCGATGACGGGACGTCGATCGTTAAACGATGTGCCAAAATCAAGACGAACGATTTTGCCCACCCACAGCAGGTACTGCTCGTGAATGGGCTTATCGAGATTGAACTCTTTGAGGAGCTGTAGCCTCTGCTCCTCAGAAATAGCCGATCTGTCCGACAAGCTTCCCTCGGTGGATCGACCCATTTTGGCGTCGATCGGAGAACCGGGAGCTAACTGGAGAATGACAAACGACACCACTGTAATTCCAAACAAAGTGAAAAACAGCAGCCCGATTCTCTTAATGAAGTAAGCTTGCAAAGTCAGATTTCCTATTTCGCCAATTGAGCGCCTTTAAACACTTCTCTGCCTGGAGGTGTGAACCAACGGGCTGGATCTAAGCCCAGTAATCCCACGGGAAGAACTCGCTCAAAGCGCTTCGTTCCAACAAACAAATGAGGTCGCTCAAACAGAAACAAATAGGGCTGCTCGTCCGCAATAATCACGGACATTTCCTGGTAGAGTTTGTTTCGAGCTTCGCGATCCAATGTCAGTCGAGCCTTTTCCATGATCTCATCGACTCGTTTGTTCGCATAAGCGCCAGCATTTGATCCGCCGTCTTTCTCTTGGGAGGAGTGCCAGATCTGATAGGGATCCGAGTCAAGTGAAGAGGTCCAGCTCATCATGAGCGCATCGAATTTTCTCTCTTGGCGCTGCTTCAAAAAGACCGTCCACTCTAGGGTGCGGATGTTCATTTCGACGCCAATGTCACGAAGCGACTGCTGATAGATCAAAGCAATTCGCTCACCTTCAGCAGAGCCCGCTCCAAAGAGAATTTGGAAGCTCAGTCGTTCGTTCCCCTTGGTCAAAATTCCGTCGCTGCCCTTTGTCTTCCATCCCGCTTGAGCGAGCAGCTCAATGGCTTTCTCTTTGTTGTAGGAGATGGCTGTGACGGACGGATCGACTTTGGGACTTCCCACCGGGAAGGGGCCAACGGAGGGAGTTAACAAATCTTCAAACATTGATTTGTTGATCTGATCTCGTGGCATTGCATACGCCAAGGCTTGTCGCACTTCTTTGGATTGAAACAGTGGCTTCTTCAAGTTCCAGGCGATGTAGCGGTAGCCGTTTCCATCAGCGGTGCTGTACTTGATGCGATAGAATGACTTTTCAAACTCAGGACCTTTGAAGTCCTTCAGAAACTGGGTGGGGGTAGGCTCCAACACATCAATGTCCCCTTTTTTGAGGGCAAGCGCGGCGACCGCTTGGTCAGTGATCACGCGAAACAAGATGCGTTTGAAATTGTTTTGGTCTTTGAAATAATCGACTTGGTTACCCCAATATTCCAAGTTCAAATCGAGTTCAATGCTTCGACCTGAATCCCATTTGGAAAATTTATAGGGGCCACTTCCAACGGGAGCTCGATTCGCGGGATGAGTGTTAATGTCTCCCGTTGAATAAACGTGCTTGGGCAAAATCTCAATGAGACCCAGCATGATCAGATTTCGGAAGTATGTTCGCTTCATGGTGTATCGAACGTGATGAGGGCCGATCACTTGGCACTCTTTGATATCAGCAAGATAGTTTCGAAGTGCTGCTGAATCTGTTTTTGGATTCATCAAAATGTCATAGGTGAATTTGATGTCCTCAGCTGTGAGCGGTTTGCCATCGTGAAACTTCACGTCTTTTCGCAAATAGAAATCGTAGGTGAGCTCATCTTTGGAGATTTCCCAGCGCTCAGCCACTCGAGGTTTAGGCTCTCCAGATTCCACATCAAATGTAACAAGGGTATCAAAGATGTTCTGATAGACATCTCGAGCGTAGCCATCGTTGCCGACGATGGGATTAAGACCCTCTGGATTTGCGGTCAGCCACTGGACCTTCCAGTCATTCTTGACGACTGGACCTTCATAAGCAGCATACTCGCCCGAGGCGGCACCACTTCGGCGCTTACAGCCCGAAAACCCAACGATGATAATCCCTAAGAAAACCAAAAGATGTTTGAAGTTTTTCATGGAGAGACATTAGCGATCGACTTTGCGAGGATCAACCGAAACAAATCCTAAGAGGCTTGTTCCCGCCACAAAAAGGATGCCCAAAGCCAAAATCGACATTCGAGGATTTCCGGTGGCGTCTTTGACAAAGGCAAAGATGGAAGGACCTAAAATCGAGGTCATCTTTCCGGAAAGAGCAAAAAACGAGAAATATTCAGCCATTTGGCTTTGGGGAATGAAGGAGGCAAAAATCGATCTTGGGAGGGCTTGGGAGACTCCTAGAACAATCGAAACCAGAACCCCCAGAATCAGAAAATCCGTATTGGTCCGCATGGTCAGCGCAAAGACGATGATTCCAATCCAAGCAAGCAGGGAGCCCATGAGGACTTGCTTAGCGCCAAACACCTTGGCCGCCTTCGTCATCAACAGGGTGAAGGGAAGGCCTAGGAACTGAACAATCAGGAGCGTTCCAATCAGGGTGGATTCCGCCAATTGAAGGCTCTCCTTGCCATAAATGGAGGCCATGGAGATCACTGTTTGAATACCATCATTGAAAAGCGCAAAGGCGATCATGAAGAGCAGCATGTTTCGAGAGGAGGCCACGTGTTTAACCATCTTCTTGAGGTCGGAGAGCTCCCGGCGCAGACTAAAGTCTGACTTGGTGTCGGGGGCTTTTTCGTGAATCCAAAGTAGGGCGGGGATTGTAAATGCGGCCCACCAAATGCTTACTGATTGGAAGCTTAACTGAACGGCAGCTTTTTGCGTTTCAAATCCAAACCAATCAAACTTCATGATGAGCAAAAGGTTGATGGCGAGCAAAAGTCCTCCGCCGACGTATCCCCAAGCAAATGCTTTCAGAGATAGAGAATGGTACTCATCTTGTTTTCCCACTGAATCGATGAGTGAGTTGTAGAAGATGTTGCTTCCACTAAATCCAACATTCGCAAAGACGAAGCTCCCAAGAGCCAGTTTCCAGGAGTCAAAAGCACCAAGTCCAAAAGTCGCAAGGACTCCGAGGAGCGTGAACGCGGCGAGAAAAAATTTTCTGTATCCCGATCGATCGGCCCAAGCGCCAAGCAGTAGGCTGATGATGAGCGTTAAGATCAAACTCGCTGAGACCGTGTATCCCCAAAGAGAGGAAGCCGACGTCGTCCAGCTCATCCCCAAAATAGAGAGTGTGACTCCTTCAGGGGGAAGGAGAGATGGGAGATAGACCGGGAAGAGGGCTGCAAGAATGGTTGTAGCAAAAGCTGAATTCCCAACATCAATGAGAACCCATGACCACTGATCCTTTTTGAGCCCCCCTCGAATCACCAAACTCCCTTACGGCAAAAATTTATTCGCCTTTTTGATCTTCTGAGGCAGGTACTCTTCGATCACATAATTGAGACCATGTTTGGCTAGAGCTTGCTGTTCAGCACGAACTCCCATTTTCACCATCTGCTCAATGGCATTTACCCAATCCTTGTGAAATCTGAAAAAAGGATCGTTCTTGATCGCATCTCTTGCTCGCTTAATATCGACGTCCTTCAGAGGGTGCGTTGGAAGTTTGTAGTCAATAATGTCCTGGGGTGTGACTCCCAAGAAGGTAGCCGAGGGCACGCAGAAAAACTCATTGATGTGGGCCGCATTTCCGGAGCCGACTTTAAGAGTCCGATAGATGTTGGCAAATCCGTACGGATCACCATCGACAAATGCGTAGACCGGAATTCTCATCGTGTCGGCAAGTCTTCGGACAAAGCGTCGAGTCGCACGAGTGGGAACTCCTCCCATCGAGATCAAAATGCAATTCGCCTTTCTCCAGTAGTTGTGAGCGACGAGTCGCTGAAACATACCGGCCGTTTCGATGCACAGAATGAACTTGGCCTTCGTTTGAAACTCCAAATGCTCCACTGAGATGGGAATGGAGTAAGCGCCTGATCCAAATCCCGTGCAGTCAATTCTTAGTGGCTTGCCCGTATCTCGATCTCGATCAACGACGATCAATTGGCCTGCCACTTCGCCACCCTTTTCCTCGGGCAAGAAGCGAAGCTGCTCGCGGTTGACGCACATCATGGCTTCGATATCATCCATCACCGTATCGGACTCAGGTTGTTCATCAAAACGAGCAGGCCCCCAGTTCTTGGAAATATAATAGGTTTCCCTCTTCGAAGCGTGGTCGTTGGTCTCAATCAGCTCTTTGGAGATAGCCATCATCTTGAGAGTTTGAGCAAAACTCTTCACCGTATTGTAGGTCAGGGTTCTGATCTTCAATTGATTCTTCAGCGCAAGAAAGCCCTCTTTCTTTTCGTAACGCACGTTGCTGAGGCTTCGAACGGGCATCTTGAGCTGAGGCTTCTGGCCTTTGAGCGATTTGTCATAGACATCCTGAGCATTTTTCAAAATACCCTGAAGTGCCTTGTTGTCTGCTTTGTCGAGGTTCTTATTCTTCGCCA
>CAZZLQ010000053.1:0-15182 GCA_964655245.1 uncultured Bacteriovoracaceae bacterium
AGATGGATTGGCCGATGATGGCCATGGGATGGTTCATTCAAACTTTTCGATCCGCAAGAGCAGCTGAGAGACGGGTGCTTCACTTTAGAGCGACGGAGAACCCCCTGAAGTCTGAGGCCAACCAGCCAAGCATTCAAACCTCAGCATGTATGACCGTGAATCAGTTAAGTTATGGATTCGAGGATCAGCAAGAGCAGCTGCTCTCCGATTTGAGTTTTGATTTGAAGCGGGGAGAGTGGCTCGGTGTCACGGGATCGGTGGGTTCGGGCAAGACTATTTTGCTCGAGCTGCTCTCTCGCCAGAGAGATCCTCGATCGGGACAGATTTATTTTGGTGAGAAATCCATGCGTGCAATGAGTGCACAAGAGATTGTCGAGCACATTCTCTATGTGCCACAGGAGACATTTCTGTTCTCTACATCTGTACGAAAAAATCTCAATTTGGGCTTAAGTCATCCGCTTCCGAACGACGAGCTTTGGGCGTTGCTCAAAGATCTTTCATTTGATCTAGAGGCTCTTGCTGATCGAGGAGGGCTTGAGACGAAGTTGGGAGAACGAGGCCTCAATTTGTCGGGAGGACAGAAACAGAGGCTCTCTTTGGGGCGTGCATTTATTCGCAAGCGGTCCGTTTATCTTTTTGATGATCTCTTCTCTCATGTTGATGTCGAGACAGAGCACAAGCTCTTGTCAGTCCTCAAAACGAGAATCAGCACAAGCGCCTCGGTTGTGCTTGTCAGCCAACGTCTTGAAACCTTGCGAAGCTGCAACCGAGTGCTCGTTCTTGAGGGGGGTGGCGTGCAAACCTGTAGTCCCTATGATCAAGCGATCCGAGAAAGTGCCTTCCTCAAATCTCTTCTTGAGATTCAGGGTGTCGGTAGTAGCCCGGTCGATCGAGGTGTCGCATGAAGCGCGTGACGGCTCTTCAAAAAGTGACCTCATTGCTTCGGCCCTATCGGGCACAGGTCTGGCTGGCAGTTATCATCGTTTTGCTTCCAGCTTATTTCACCGTTTGGACTCCTTATTTGTTTGGGCTTCTCATTGATCAGGGCTTGATCGTGAAGGATTGGTCGCTGACGTGGAAGTTGGCGATCGCTGTGTTGGGAATCAAATGTATTTTGTTTTTACTCAGTGCCTTTACGACCTACTCTTTGAGCCTGCTTGGGCTTCAGATCCTTGTGGACTTTAGAGATCAGCTTTTGAAGAAGGTTCTCAGTTACCCCCTGAGCTTTTTTGATAAGATGTCCTCGGGCCGTTTGACAACTCGGCTGACGAGTGACGTCAATGCTGTTCAAGAGTTGTTCACAACGGCGCTTGTCCCATTGATTGGGAATTCATTCATGCTCGTGGGTGTGATCGTTGCGATGTTTGTCCTTAATTGGAAGCTCGCTTTGCTCGCGATGAGCATCATTCCCATCATGATCTGGTTGACGGCTATTTTTCATGTGCGGATTCGCAGACGTTTCGGGTTTCAGCGTCAGGCACTTTCATCTCTTAATTCTTATGCAGCCGATATTCTCTCTGGCGCAAGAGATGTCAGAAATCTCTCGGCCTTCTCCGTGGTAGAGAGGGAGTTTTCATCTCATTCGAGAAGGTTGGCGAAGCGGTTTACTCAAGCTGTTCGAGAGTACGCTCTTCTCAACCCTGCGGTGCCATTCATTACGGCGATCATGGATGCCATGATTGTTGGGGTTGGTGGTTGGATGGTCTATCGAAACTCAATGAGTATTGGGGAAGTTGTTGCATTCCTCGGATACGCTGCTTACTTCTCTTGGCCCATTCGGGATTTTTCCGAAAAGTATTCGGTGTTTCAGCAGGCAATGGCCTCTGTTGATCGGCTGCTCGAAATTTCCGATCTGAACAGTGAGCCCGATGAGGGTCTTCTTGAGATTGATCGGCCTATTGAGATTGAGTTTCGAAATGTCAGCTTGACCTATCAGAGTTCTCAAAAGCCGGCTCTTCATAATGTTTCCTTTCACGTTAAGCCTGGCCAGAGAGTGGCTCTGATTGGTGAGACGGGTTCCGGTAAGACCAGTACATGTTCTTTGGTGATGCGGTTCTATGAATCATCATCGGGGAGCGTTTTGATCAATGGGCGTAACATTCAGGACTATCGTGTTCATTCGCTTAGGTCGCAACTCGGTTGGGTTTCGCAGGATGTTTTTTTGTTCTCGATGAGCTTGCGAGAAAACCTTGCGTTCTACTCCACTGTTACTGATGAGCAAATTTGGGAGGTCCTTGAGCTCGTGCAGTTGAAAGCTTGGGCTAAGACGTTGCCGAAGGGATTGGATGAGATTTTGGCGGAGCGGGCGGCTCACTTGTCCTCGGGTCAGAGACAGCTGCTGAGCTTGGCGCGAGCCTTGCTGAGGAAACCTCGGTTACTGATTTTTGATGAGGCCACTGCCTACATCGATTCCAATACCGAATGGAGAATCCAGCGAGCTTTGGAGGCTTTGTGGAATTCGCCAACCTATCGAGACATGACTGTTTTTGTGATTGCTCATCGGCTCAGCACTGTTCGGCGATGTCATCAAATGTTGGTCTATCGCAACGGGGAGATCGTAGAGCGGGGTACTTTTGATGAGCTTATTTCGCTTGGGGGCTATGCAGCGCGCTTGTTCGAGGAGAATTTCGATTATTCTGATGCTGGCAATAAGGCCGTAGCTGACGTTAAATAAAGTTGTGAAAATCCAGGTCTGCCAAATCAATTCTACCGTCGGTGATTTTCAGGCAAATCAGCGAAAAATCGCTGCTGCTCTTTCCGAATCAGAAGCAGACCTTTTTGTTTTCCCAGAGTGTGCGATTTGTGGATATCCGCCACAGGATCTTTTGGAATACCCAGAGTTTGCGGAGAAGTCCGAAGCGGTATTGCAAAGTCTAGCTGCTTCCCATCCGAAAAAGTCTTTCATTATCGGTGGTGTAGAGAAGAATCAGCAGAAGGGCCGACCGCTTCGAAATGCTGCCTACTTTGTTTCGGGTGGTCGAGTTGTTGAAAGATATTTTAAGCGCCTACTTCCGAGCTACGATGTTTTTGATGAGGATCGATTTTTTGAATCAGGTCGGGAGTCAAAGGCAATTCTCATCAATGGAAAGAAGATTTTCATCACGGTCTGTGAGGACATCTGGAATGATGAGGTTCAAACGCAGTTACACAATCGGTATGACCAACAGCCGCTGAGTGATGTGAAGGGTTGTGATCTGCATATCAATATTTCAGCCTCACCCTATGAGCTTAAGAAAGTAGCAGCTAAAGCAAAGATGCTCTCGGGCCTCGCCAAGCGGCATGGTGTTCCGCTGCTTTATGTGAATTCAGTGGGAGCCAATGATTCGCTCATCTTTGATGGACGGAGCTGCTTCTTTTCTGCTGCCGGTGAGATGACCGATCTTCTTCCGGCATTTGACGAGGCCAACGTGATTGTGGATTCAGAGAAGCCAGGTGGATCTTCGGCTCTTCCCACGGGGACTATCTCTGATTTGTATGATGCGCTTGTGTTGGGGATTCGTGACTATTGTGGGAAGCAGGGTTTTAGTTCGGTGATTCTGGGAATGAGCGGTGGGATTGATTCTGCGCTCATTTCTTGTCTTGCGGCGGACGCTCTTGGAGCTCCAAACGTGATCGGAGTGTTGATGCCATCGCGCTATACATCTCCAGCAAGCAACGAAGATGCCATCTATACAGCTCGTAAGTTACAGAATCCGATTCACTTCTTGCCTATTGAAGCTATTTTTTCGGCATCTTTGCAAACTCTCGGAAAGGCATTCGAGGGAACAGAGCCGGGTGTGGCTGAGGAGAATTTACAGTCGAGAGCCCGAGGGATGATTTTGATGGGCCTGTCGAACAAGTTTAATTGCCTGCTTTTGACCACTGGAAACAAGAGCGAGCTCGCCACGGGATACTGTACTTTGTACGGGGATATGAACGGGGGTCTCGCGCCCATCGCTGATGTCTACAAGACTCAGGTTTATGAACTCGCCCGAGAGGCGAACCGACGATCCGATCGAATTCCTGAGCGCGTCTTCACCAAAGCTCCCTCAGCTGAGCTTCGCCTCAACCAAACGGATCAAGATACTCTTCCGCCTTATGATCGATTAGATTCCATGTTGGAGTTAATCTTAGAAAAGTTCAAAACCGGTGATGAGATTGTCGCGCTTGGATTTGAAAAATCGGAAGTGAATCAGGTGCTCAAGTGGATCGAGCGCAATGAGTATAAGAGATATCAAATGCCCTTGGGACTAAAGGTTTCTCAAAAAGCATTTGGTATTGGCCGACGATTACCGCTGGTGCATCGATTCTTTTCGTCAGCGGCTCTTTCGACAGATCCGAGCCCAGTCTTGCGGAAGTAGCCCAACAGAAACTTGATCTCGAGTAATGAGTGCAAACGAAAGCGCTCCCTTGGTAGCGTAAACACAAGCATTCCCAAACTGATCCAGCGAAATGACTCCAAAGGTTTTGCTTTGATGGGCGCGAAAGCTTCGAGTCACAGCTTCGGAGAGATCGAATCCATCTTCCACTCGAGTGACGATGCTTGAGGCAAGAGCTGCCTCAACAATCTCCTCGCCAACTCCTGTGCAGGAAACGGCAGCAAAACCGGATGCAAAGTTTCCAGCTGAAGTACAAGAGTCGGAAATTCGCCCAGGAACTTCAAAGCCCCGTCCGCCGGTTGATGTGCAGGCCGCTGTTTGCATATTCCGATCGAGAACGACTGCGCCAACCGTGCCTGTCTTACCTTCGAGCTTGCGGCGGTACTCAAGAACTCGATCCAGAGTTTCAACATGCTCTGGAGTGAATCCTTGGGAGTATGCATAGAGAGAGGCTTCGTGGGAGCAAAGATTGCGATCTCGCTTCTCCTGAAGTGAAAGAGCAATAAGGCTTGGATGTCGCTGAGCCAAAACATTTGAGACAGAAGAGAATCGTCGACGTGCCCCATCCATCACGGATGAGGACAGTCGAGGGACGCCATCTTGCTGAAGGCGAGCTCCAAAGCCCGCGTTGAAGATTGGTTCGTCTTCCAGATGCCCAACGGCGGCAACTGCGAGTTGAGCGGCTGCCTTGTCTGATTTGAGGAGGGGTTGAATCGCTTTACCGATTCGTTGAAGCGCCTTGACGATCTGAACCCTTCGAGCGAGTTGATCGCCGAGACCGCCATGGATCAAAACCGCAGGTTCCGTGATCCGGGCTGCCTTAGCCTCACCCCAGCGCAGGGATTGAAACTGCTCAACATAGGGCCTAAGGGGGCTTGTTTTTGAAGGAGATCGTGTTGCCATAAACTCAGTCTAAAAGTCTTATAAGTCAGTTTTAAGGGCTTTTAAGCCGGTTTCCTCTATGTTAGTCTAATCTTAACGTTGACGTTAACTCTAATACCATTAAGGTGGGGCTCAGCGGCCTAAACCTGCCTCTTCAATTAAAGGAAAGAAGAGGCGCGTTCAAGCAAACAAAGCTAAAACATGGGCCCCGTGGAGAAGAGACGATGTCGGTAAAAAGTGAGTCAAACGTAAAGCAGCTTTTTGATTCCAAGCGACGCGTGATTTATTTGGATAATCACGCAACGACTCCCGTTGATCCTCAAGTCCTTGAGGCGATGATTCCTTATTTCACCGAGATTTTTGGAAACGCTTCGAGCCGAAATCATGCGTATGGTTGGAGCGCGGAGGAAGCTGTTGAACAGTCTCGTCAGTGGATTGCTCGAATGATTGATGCTGATCCAAAAGAGATTATTTTTACTTCTGGCGCAACCGAGTCGAACAACTTGGCTTTGCGCGGGGTTGTAGAAATGTACCGCGAAAAGGGAAACCACATCATTGTTTCTTCAGTTGAACACAAAGCGATTCTCGATACGGCAAAGTATTTGGAGACCCAGGGAATTGAAGTCACGATTGTTCCAGTTGATGAATATGGAATGGTGAGCGTTGAATCCGTTGAAAAGGCTATTCGTCCATCAACGATTTTGATTTCCATTATGGCTGCCAACAATGAGATTGGCACAATTAATCCGATTGCTGAGATCGGAACTCTGGCCAAGCAGAAAGGGATTATCTTCCATACGGATGCCGTTCAGGCCGTTGGTCGCGTTCCGGTGAGTGTGAAGGATTGGAATGTGGATCTTTTGTCTCTGACTGCTCACAAGATTTATGGCCCCAAGGGAGTGGGTGCGTTGTATGTTCGAAGAAAAAATCCTCGAGTTCGTCTGAGTCCTCTGATGCTTGGTGGCGGCCACGAGCGAGGAATGAGATCGGGAACTCTCAATGTTCCGGGGATCGTCGGTTTTGGAAAAGCGGCTGAGATTGTTGTGAATACAATTCAAGAGGAGTCAAAGCGAATTGCCGCTCTTCGTGATCGAATGAAGGCAAAGATTTTCGAACAGCTTGATGAAGTGAAGCTCAATGGTCATCCCGAAAAGCGGCTACCAAACAACCTCAACGTCAGCTTTGCTTATGTTGAAGGTGAAGCGCTCATGATGGCGATCCCAGATATCGCTGTCTCATCTGGCTCAGCGTGTACATCGGCAAGTCTTGAGCCCTCATATGTTCTGAAAGCGATTGGTGTGGGTGAGGATCTTGCTCACTCAAGTATTCGATTCGGTCTGGGTCGATTTACGACCGAGGAAGAAGTTGATCGCGCTGTCGAACAAACAGTGAAGGCTGTTCGCAAGTTGCGAGAGATGTCGCCTCTCTATGAGATGGTGAAAGAGGGAATTGATTTGAAGACCGTTCAATGGACGGCTCATTAAGGAGAAGTTATGGCATACGGATCTAAGGTCATTGATCATTTTGAAAATCCTCGAAACGTTGGTTCACTTGATGGCAAAGCCAAGGAAGTGGGCACCGGCGTTGTTGGCGCTCCCGAGTGTGGAGATGTGATGAAGCTTCAGATTAAAGTGAACCCTCAAACCAATGTGATTGAAGATGCCAAATTCAAAACATTTGGGTGTGGCAGTGCGATTGCATCATCGTCATTGGCTACTGAATGGCTCAAAGGCAAGACGCTCGATCAGGCGGAAAGCATTAAGAACACCGAGATTGTTGAGGAGCTGAGCCTTCCTCCCGTGAAGATTCATTGCTCTGTGTTGGCTGAAGATGCCATTAAGGCAGCGATCACCGATTACAAAAACAAACAGGGAGCTTAAGAATGTCCGAAGCAAAAAACGTCATTGAGTTAACCCCGCGGGCCCGAACCCACGTGGCTTCGCTCATGCAGCGAGATAATAAGACGAATTCATTTTTGCGCATCTCAGTTGTTGGCGGTGGTTGCTCTGGAATGTCTTACAAGATGGCCTTTGAAGAAAAGGCGGCTGATGGTGATTCTGTGATTGCCTATGATGCTGAAGGCGTTCGAGTTTTGGTTGATCCTAAGTCAGCCTTGTTCCTGAGAGGAATTGAGGTGGATTATCAAGATGGGCTTAACGGAGCAGGATTCACCTACAACAATCCCAATGCTAAAAAATCATGCGGTTGCGGGACGAGCTTTTCAGCATGAGCTCCTACTACGAAATTTTTGGCATCTCTCCGATTCGATTGGGCATGAGCTCATCCGAACTGGAGGCCAAGTTTCATGAGCTTTCTTTGAAGAATCATCCCGATAAAAATCAAAATTCAGCTCAGTCTGTGAAAATGAGTTCTGAGATTAACTTGGCCTACAAAGTCCTTCGAGATCCATGGACACGAAGCCTTTATGTCTTGGGTCAGTTTGGAATGGCGCAGTCCTCAAAGATTCCTCCCGCTCTTGCGAATTTTTATTTTGAGCTGCAGGACCTTAATGATCGAGTAAAGCTTGAAGAGTTGAGGGCGACTCTCTCGAAGGACCGCGTGGAGAGAAGTCAAAGGCTGGTGGACGTTTTTTCGGAGTTTGATCAGCTTGGACTGCAGTCGTTTGGTTCGACAGATTCGAAGACCCTTCTGGCTCTTCGAAATCTTCAGGATCTGGTCCTTGAGAATACCTACTGCAACTCGATGCTTCGAGATATCGATCAACGCTTAGGAATGCTTGCAGCATGAGTCTGCAAGAAGTGATCTTAGGAATTGACCTGGGGACGACTCATTCTCTCGTTTCCATCATGAAGGATGGTCGGCCCACAGTTCTTTCCGATGGGGAATCTCCGCTGATTCCATCTGTCGTAGGGTTTGATCAAGAGGGACGTATTCAGTCGGTGGGGCATGCTGCCAAGACTCTGAAGATGATTGATCCTCAAAGAATTCTCTTTTCGACCAAACGGTTGATGGGACGAGGCAGGGCGGATCTTGAGAAAATTGCTTCGGATCTTCCTTTTGATTTTTCCCCTTCGACTGATCAGATCATTCGAATGAAAGTGGGCAAAGCCATGGTTTCGCCGATTGAGGTGGCTGCCGCTGTTTTGTTGCGCTGTCGCTTCATCGCCGAGAATGCCCTTGGGCATCGAGTAAAGAAAGCTGTGGTCACTGTTCCCGCTTATTTTGACGATGCTCAGCGATCCGCCACTGTCATGGCGGGGCGCTTGGCAGGCATCGACATCGTGCGCATTGTGAATGAGCCCACGGCGGCGGCTCTAGCGTTTGGATTCGGGAAATCAGATCGACCATCAACAGTGGCTGTTTATGATTTTGGGGGCGGCACTTTTGATATCTCCATACTCAAAGTGAGCGGACAGATTTTTGAAGTGCTCGCAACCGATGGAGATACGGCTCTTGGTGGAGATCACCTTGATCAAGCGCTCATGGATGTTTTGATTGGTAAAGTGGGGAGTGCCCCCTCGACCGAAGAAGATCGAGTACTGTTGAGTGGACAGGCTGAGGGAATCAAAAAGGCGCTGTCGCAAGAGCAGGAGGTTTCTGTTCAGCTCCATTGGGCAAATCGGATTCAGTGGTCTGGCGTTATCTGTCGATCTGAAGTTGAAAAAGCTTTTGCGCCGTTAGTCGATCGAACTCTTTCTATCGTGAAACGAACTCTGCAAGCCGCGCATTTATCAGCTGCTGATATCGACGATGTTTTGCTCGTCGGAGGTTCGACTCGGCTGCCATTAGTTCAGGTTGAACTGGAGAAGCTTTTTGGTCGAAAGCCCAACCATTCGTTGAATCCCGATGAAGTTGTAGCTCTAGGTGCCTGCGTGCAGGCGTCGATTATGTCCGGTGAAGTGGGGAATGCACTGTTGCTTGATGTCGTTCCTTTGTCTTTGGGGCTTGAGACGATGGGTGGGATCGTGAGCAAGATCATTCATCGAAATTCCACGGTGCCAGCATCGGCCACAGAAACATTCACCACCTATGCCGACAAGCAAACGGCTGTGGACTTTCACATCGTTCAGGGTGAAAGAGAGTTTGTTTCTGATTGTCGAAGTCTTGCTC
The DNA here is from genome assembly GCA_964655245.1 of uncultured Bacteriovoracaceae bacterium. Lineage (GTDB taxonomy): Bacteria > Bdellovibrionota > UBA2394 > UBA2394 > UBA2394 > JBEIHI01. The sequence continues at coordinate 9,312 of CAZZLQ010000053.1, forward strand.
GCTTTAAGCTTCGTATTCCTCCCATGCCTGCAGGAGCTGTTAAGATTCAAGTGAGTTTCGATCTAAATGCCGACGGTGTGTTGAAGGTCTCAGCGGTCGATCAAAAGACCATGGAGTCGTCGACCATCGAAGTGAAGCCGAGTTTTGGACTTTCGGACGAGCAAATCGAGAAAATGCTTTCGGATGCTTGGGCCCACGCCGAGGAAGATCTCGGAAAAAGAGTGCTCGTTGAGGCTCGAAACAAAGCAGCCACTCTTCTGAGGGCCACTGAGAAGGCCTTGCTGAACCCACTTCTGGATGATTTTTATCGAGCGACGCAAAGGCAGGTTCTATCTCCGGTGATGAGAGCTCTTGAAGAAGATATGAAGTCCGACAAATCGGATTTGATTAGCGTTAGGACCCAGGAGCTGGATCATTTGACGCAGGGCCTCGCCCAAGAGATCATGAATCGGTCTGTGCGGGTCCAGCTTGTTGATCAATCTGTCGAAAAGGTCGGTTGATCGCTGCCCCGCATTCTTTGTAATCTAAAGACATGCCAAAGATCGTTTTTAAAAATCTGAATGAATCCTTTGAGGTCCCCGCAGGTACTTCTGTTTTGGAGTGTGCGATTGAGAACAACTTGCCTCTCGATCATGATTGCGGCGGAAACTGTGCCTGCACGACCTGTCATGTCTTTGTGGAAGATGGCATGGGGAATCTGAATTCGATGTCAGAAGATGAGAGAGTTCTTCTAGAGTCCAACGACAAGCTTGACGAAAAAAGTCGATTAGGGTGTCAGTCTCGTATTAAGAGCGGTGTCGTTGTTGTGCGTATACCGGATTAAGCGTTGAAAGGGATGATATGGCTAAGCAGAAGCTCAAGTGGACAGATACGGAAGAAATTGCATTTCGATTGATTGATACTCATCCGACGGTTGATCCTTTGAGGGTTCGATTTACGGATTTGCACAAGTACATCACGAGTCTTCCTGATTTTGGAGATAATCCTAAAAAGTCCTCAGAAGGCCTTTTGGAAGCCATTCAGATGCGTTGGCACGAAGAGCGGGCGGATATGGAAGATGAGCTGGGCCCCGTTTCCTCCGCTGAAGAGGATGATTTGGATGAGGATGACTATCGAGATGATGAGGAAGCTGGCGGTGATGAGTCGGCGGCTGACTCGTTTGATGACGATGAAGATGACGAATTCGGAGATGGTTTTCAAGAAGAAGAAATCGACGACGATCGATAGTTCATTGCGTCAATTTTTTTTGTTGAGCAGGGCAAACTTGTCTTTACAGATCGCTCTCTAAGCGGTTTCCTTCAGGCATCGGTGAGAATATCGGTCTGCTAAGGAGGAAACATGGCAACGAATCAAACAACAACCCCCAACAAGACAAATACGACTGTGACAGCGGCAAAGCCCGTTCCCAAAATGAGCGATGAAAAGGCAAAAGCGCTGGAAGCAGCGGTCAGTGGAATTGAGAAGCAGTTCGGAAAGGGCTCGATCATGCGCCTGGGAGCTGGTTCTGCTCTGGTTCCTTCGATCGATGTCGTTCCCACCGGGTCGCTAGGTCTCGATATCGCGCTAGGAATTGGCGGATTGCCTCGAGGTCGTATCGTCGAAATCTTTGGACCTGAATCTTCAGGGAAAACCACTCTGACTTTGCATGCTGTGGCGGAGTGCCAAAAGCGCGGTGGGATCTGCGCCTTTGTTGATGCTGAACATGCGATTGATGTCTCTTATGCTCGCTCATTGGGTGTTAATGTTGAGGATCTTTTGATCTCTCAGCCCGACACGGGTGAAGAGGCTCTTGAGATCGTCGATGCTCTGATTCGATCAGGTGTGGTCGACATGATCATTGTGGACTCTGTAGCGGCTCTTACACCGAAGGCCGAAATCGAAGGAAATATGGGTGATAGCCATATGGGTCTGCAAGCTCGTTTGATGAGCCAGGCTCTTCGAAAGCTCACGGGAAGTATTTCGAAATCCAAAACCATTTTGATTTTCATCAACCAGATTCGAATGAAGATTGGCGTGATGTTTGGAAACCCTGAAACAACCACAGGCGGTAACGCGCTCAAGTTCTATTGCTCAGTTCGCTTGGATATTCGTCGAATGACGGCTCTTAAGCAGGGCGAGGAAGTGATTGGAAGCCGAACAGTGGTCAAAGTGGTCAAAAACAAAGTGGCAGCACCGTTTAAACGAGCGGAGTTTGATATTTTGTTCGGACAGGGAATTTCCCGATTGGGTGAAGTTGTCGACATGGCCACCGATCTCAACATTATTGATAAGTCGGGTGCTTGGTATTCGTACAATGATCAAAAGATTGGTCAGGGACGAGACAACTGCATTCAGTTTTTGAAAGAGAATAACAAGATTGCCTCGCAGATTGCGGAAGCGATTTACTCGAAATTGGGTATCAAGCGAGGTGAGTTCTCCGGAAATTCTACTGCACAGACAGTGGCCGTTGCTGCAGAAGCAACAAAGAAGAAGTAAGACTTCGGCAAGTCTAGATTCTATGAGGGAGAGCGCGAGCTCTCCCTTTCTTTTTGACGCGTCATTGCATAGTGCAGTGCGCGAAATCTATTTTTTCTAAGAGTGCGAAATTTCTTAATCTTTCCACGGTAAAAATCTAAAATCGTGACTGGGGGAGGAAACATGATTTCATGGAATTCGAAGTTTGTCTTCGAAGTGATCTTACGTAGTCTTAGCGTTTGCTTTTTGGGATGGAGCCTGAGTGTTTCAAGTGCTTTTGCCTCAAACTTAGAGGGCAAACTTTCAAATGACCTGATTCGAGCCTTGAACGAGAAGGATGGGAGTGTGGGTATCGTCGTTATGATGGAGCCAGTACTTCCGCTGCCCACTCAATTGATGGGGGATTTAACTCCCTCGCAGAAGCAGAAGCTCATTCGCGATCGAGCGCTTCGCAGCCAGAGCACGATGAGAGAGTTCGTCAATGAACGAGTTTCTCAGCGAACTTTTACGGGTGAGAAGTCTCTTTCGCAGTACAAGTTCTTCTGGAATATGAATGGGTTCATGGCACAAGCAACACCTGAGACGGTTGTTGATATTGCTGATCGGCCCGAAGTGAGAAAGATTCATCTTGATCGCACGATCAAGCTGCTTCCGACTCGCCGAGTAGCCGGACATGTGGAGTCCGATAAGTTTACCTACGGTCTTGAGAAAATCGGGATCCCGGAGTTGAGAGCGAGTCGAAACGAAATCACAGGAAAAGATGTGATCGTTGGAATTCTTGATACTGGAATTGATCCTGAGCATCCCGATGTAAAGGGCAAGATGATTGCTTATAAGGATTTTACTTCAAGTAGCACTAAGCCTTCAGATGAGCACGGACATGGAACGCACGTCGCTGGGACAATCTCTGGGGGCAATGCGAGTGGTACTTATATTGGAGTCGCTCCTTCGGTGAAGTTGGTTATTGCGAAGGTCTTCTCTGCGTCTGGTTCAGCAACGCTCAGCGGATTGCTACGAGCGATGGAGTGGGTGGTCGATCCCGATGGAGACCCCAAAACCAATGATCGTCCGCGCGTGGTTAACAATTCATGGGGTGGTGGCGCGCAATCAGATATCAAGGATGATCCCTTTTATCAGGCCGTTCAAACCTGGGTTGAAATGGATATCTTTCCCTCTTTCGCAGCTGGCAATGAAGGTCCAAGTGCTGAAACGATCGGAAGCCCTGGTTGCTTGCCGAACGCTTTTGCGGTGGGCGCCACTGACGATCAGGATAAGATCGCAAGATTCTCTTCGCGAGGCCCTGTTGAAATGGTGATTGATGGAAAGCGCACCAAGTATACAAAGCCTGATATCTCGGCACCCGGTGTGAACATCTATTCATCACTTCCGGGTGGTCAGTATGAATCTTGGAGTGGAACGTCGATGGCAACTCCACACGTTACGGGAGCGATTGCGTTGTTGTATCAAATCAAGCCCGATCTGACGATTCAGCAAGTCCGTGAGTTAATCACCAAGACCAGTCAGGATCTGGGTCAGCAAGGTATGGATGACTCCTTCGGCCATGGTCGAATGCAGATCAACACAACCGTTGAACAGATTGGAAGCGAGCATCTGGAAACCGGCCCTGTCGAACGAGAGCAGGACGGTCAGCTCGAATTCGACTGGTAGTCTTTCGGGTTTTTATTGTGAACTACTGAGAAGGCCTTCTTTTGAGGGCCTTCTCTTTTTTTGACTTCAATGCCGGCCTCTTCTAAGGTCGGACACGTGTTTGAAGGCATTCAGTCAGCTCTAGGAAAGACTCTTCAGAAACTTAAAGGCGAGGCCAAGCTTAAGCCCGTTCATGTTGAGGAGGCTTTGGGTGAAATTCGCACGAGTTTGCTTGAAGCGGATGTTCAGTATCAGGTGGCTCAGCGATTTCTTGAAAAGACTCGGGAGCGCGCCCTTGGGGCCAAGATCACGGAGGGTTTAAGTCCGTACCAGGAATTTTTGAAGATTCTTTCGAAGGAGATGCTCTCGGTCTTGGGAAATTCTCATGAGTTCGAGCTGTCATTCAAACCCCCAGTTATTGTTTTCATGATTGGTCTTCAAGGTTCAGGAAAGACCACGTCCTCCGTGAAGTTGGCGTTGTACGCCAAGAAGAAACTCAAGCGAAAGCCGCTTTTAGTGAGCGTGGATGTAACGCGCCCAGCTGCAATCGAGCAGCTTGAGAGGCTCTCAAAAGATGCGAAGATTGATTGTTTTTCCTCATCCTCAATGAATCCTCTCGATCGGGCTCAGCAAGCAGTGAAGTATGCTCAGACTTATGGACTCGATTTGTTGATCGTTGATACGGCAGGAAGGCTTTCTATTGATCAGCAGATGATGGACGAGCTGAAGTCGCTGAAAGTGGGGCTCTCTCCACATCATCTTTTGTATGTGGCGGATGCGATGAGTGGTCAGCAAGGTCTTCAAGTCGCTTCGGGATTTGCATCTCAAGTTGGAATTACGGGCGCCGTGTTGTCCAAATCGGATGCGGACACTCGAGGGGGTGTTGCCTTCTCTCTGAGAGAGGCTTTGGGTGTCCCGCTGCGATTTGTGGGAACGGGTGAGAAAATTGATCAGTTCGATGTGTTTCATCCGGATCGCTGGGTCTCAAGAATATTGGGGTTGGGTGATCTTCAATCCTTGTTTGAAAAGGCCGAGGAAGTTGCCCAGGGCGAGAAGCCCATTGAGAAGGATCAGATCAAGCGTCTGACAAAGGGGGAGATGACCCTTGTGGACTATCAGGAAATGATGAAGATGCTCAAAAAAATGGGCTCCCTCGGGGGCTTGATGGGCATGATCCCTGGGATGTCTCAGTTTAAGGGCAAAATCGATCCCGAAATGGTGGAGGGGCGAATGAAGCGCATCGATGCGGCTATTTGTTCAATGACAGCTGAGGAGCGGGTCTACCCCGATATCATCAATGGAGACCGAAAACGGCGTATTTCCCGAGGAAGTGGCATCCCTGTTGAGGAAATTAACCAGTTTTTACGGGAGTTTGGGGAGATGCAGAAGATGATGAAGCGAATGGGCGGGATGAAGGGTTTAGGCTCGATGATGCCCTTTATGGGGGGTAGGCGCTAAAGCCCCCTATAATCCGACAATTTTTTTCGAGACATTTTCGATACTTTTGGCCAAAAGATGGTCCATGGCTGTTAAATTGCGACTTACACGAATTGGTACTACAAAGCGTCCGTTCTACCGGTTGATTGCGACTCCCTCCAGGGCTCCTCGTAATGGACGTAATCTTGAAGTTTTAGGAACATACGATCCCATGAATATGGGTGTCCGTAAGGGTTCATCCCAGGCACAAGCCAAGGGACTCACGAATCTTAAAACTGACAGAATCCTCTACTGGCTGAGCGTTGGCGCTCAACCAACGGATACCGTTAAGAC
>CAZZLQ010000054.1:0-15154 GCA_964655245.1 uncultured Bacteriovoracaceae bacterium
GATAAATAAGCAAGATACTTGAGCTCCTCCTGGCCGAGCTGAAGTGGAGTTCTTTGTTTGACATAATTGTCGATCTTCTCAAGCAAGACTTCATCTTTGGGCTCCTCAAGATCCACAAGGGAAAATGCCCGCATGACAGTCTCGTCATTCTCAAACACTCGATGAAAGCCAACACGATCACCCGTCGCGAGGACTCGAATCGATCCATCGGAGACATAAGGCATCAAAAGATCGATCACATCTCTCTTGGAAGACTCTCCCGATCCACCTCCACGGAGGTTTTCGAATCGATCAATCACAAGAACGACTTTTCCGCCGCGCGCTCTTTCGATCAAACTTCGAACGCGAGCTTCTAAGTCTCCAACATATCGTGTTCCGCCAATCAGTGTCAGAGGGTTCACTTCGACAAAATCAGTGTCTTTGGAAATCTCTGGAAAGGATCCAAAATGAACTTGAGAGATGAAGTGCTTGATGAATTCAGTCTTTCCAACACCACTCATACCGACCAGAACTAAATTTCCCTTGGGCTTAGCCAGCGCTTTTCGCGCATCCAAAATCAATTTGTTCTCAGGGAATGGAAGCGCTGGGCGCTTGACGCGAATAGAGGGGAACATCTCTGCTGAGGTATTGCGAATGAGACTCTCTGGCTCCGAAGACTTCGGCTGTTCGTCTCTCTCTGAGTCAATCAGGACGGACTGAGATTGCGCCAAGGAAGCTTTTCGCCTCTCTTCCACTTCGGCCTCTTCCGTAAGACGAATAGCGGTGGCTCTCTCATAAATCTGTTTCACAGAATCCTGGGTCTGTCGCACAAGCTCGCGCCTATCCATCGGCCCAATCTCACTGATCTTCTCAAGAAGAGTTTTGACAAGGTTAGCATCGGCTTGGATCAGAGACATCGAAGCGGAGGATGCGAGCATTTGAGAACTTGAGTGTTTCGCATAGGCATCAAAGAGCTTGAGCTTATGAGGCGTCGGCTTGAATCGAGTAAAGCCGGGGAAAAATGAAAACGTATAATCGGACTCCTCACCTGGAAGATTTTGCGAAGACAACCTCTGCAGGATTTGCCGAAAGGTGGATCGAAACTCAGCCGTACTTGGCATATGGGAAGATTTTTCGGAAGAGTACGAATTGATGATCGCTTCTAGCTGTTTGAGCCCGCTTTTGATCTTGGCATCGTTTTGATAATAGACAGATGGCTTTGGTGCAAACCAACTGAGCGAGAGTGAAAGGAGTGCCCACGATGCAGCTGTGTTGGCTGAATCCGTGATCTGATAGGCAATGGCCGCAGCGCCCACAGTAGGTGTGACGGTCATAGCCCATTTGATAGGGCTATTCGTCTTGATCCACGGAACGCGATTTTGCCGAATCTCTGAAGCGGCTTCTTCGATATCATTTAAAGCACGAAGAGCTTCGCTCGCCCTTTCGATATTGAACCAACGCGTCTTATCGGCTGGGGATTCAAGACTTTGAGAGTAGGGGCTCCCTGCTGAAGTTTGGGGGCCATTTTCGGAGAAGCTATAGAGAGAAATCAAAACAGAGTCGGGAAGTTCAGAAAGCTCAGCGAAGGATTTCTCTTTAAGAAGAAGACGGACCTCTTCGAGATCATCATTGAAGAACTTCTTTTTGATCAACTGTGGGTCGTGACCGAGGTTTGTGGACTTCAGTGCCTCAAAATCAGCAGCATCTACAGCCAATGGAAGCCACAGAAGCGCACACAACAAGAGAGAGGTGAGCAGAAATGGTTTCTCAGGCTTTGCCACAGGAAACTCCCTATCCATATCACCTAGCAAATCTAGTGCCAGAGAAGAAAAAAAAACGAGTTTTAAGTAGCTGAAACATCTAGTGATTTTGAGGGGCCCACACAACAACTCGTGGAATCCTACCTCTATCGAGGGACTCGATGTCCCATTGGGACCGACTTCAACTACTCAACGGCAAGCTCTGCAGCGCTTGCTCGAACTTCTGGGCGCTGAATGCCGTGAGCTTTGAGTTTGGAGTAGAGATGAGATCGATCAATTCCAAGTTGCTGAGCCATCTTCGAAACATTCCCACCACAGGCTTCAAGCTCTTCCATCAGCAACCGTTTTTCAAAAGCCTCAATTCTCTCATAGAAGCTCTGCCGACGAGTCGAAGGGGAGAGAGGATCAGCCATCATCTTGATCTTAGCGGGCAAATCAGCAACATCGACAACATCGCCTTCCTTCATCGCATAAAGATACGCAACTAAATTGCTCAACTCTCGAACATTACCAGGCCAAGCAAACCCCATCAGCACATCCATCGCTTCCTGAGTAAAGGTCAAATGACGATTGGCGATGGAGTGAATTCCACAGAAGTAATCAACCAACTCGGGAATATCGGCCAAACGATCTCGAAGAGGAGGCAAGTTAATCGGAAGAACAGTCAGCCGCTGGTACAAATCTTCCTTGAGCGCGCCACTTCGTACCATAGCCTCAAGGTTTTTGTTACTTGCACAAACCACACGAAACGAAACAGGAATGGCACGAGCCGATCCCAGTCTCGTCACTTCTTTTTCTTCCAGAACTCGCAAGAGCTTTGACTGAATCTCAAGTGACATATTTGCAAGCTCATCAAAGTAAACAATGCCGCCGTCAGCTTCTTCAAAGATACCCTTGCGCTGCTTGTCAGCACCGGTAAACGCGCCCTTTTCATGTCCAAACAAAATACTCTCTGCCGTTTCACGATGAATCGTAGCTGAGTCAATTGATACAAAAGGGCAAAGTGATCCGTCCTCTCTCTCATGACGGAGAAGTCGAGCAACAACTTCCTTGCCCGTACCCGTTTCACCGTAAATAACAACATTCGCCGTAGAGGCTCGCATCTTAGCAATGATCTTTCGAATCGATTCCATCTGATTACTAGAACCAATCAAGGAATTCTTCTTATGAAGCCGCTTGGTCTCCCTTGCTTGCTGAGCACTCTTCATCACGAGAGATCGCTGTTGAAGCGCGCGTTGAATCGAATGATGAATCTCTTCAGGGCTAAGAGATTTGGGTAGATAATCAGACGCTCCCAACAGAAGCGCCTTCTTCACAACATCGAAGTCCAAAACGCCGCTCAAAACAAGAATACTCATCTCTGGATCAAGCTCTCGAAGCTTTGGCAAATACTCCAGGCCCTCAGCTTCACGCCTCATGTTGATATCGAGCAACAGAACATCCACACGACGATTCTTCACAATCACCAAAGCCTCATCGCCGTGATTGGCCGAAATCACATCCGCGACAGATCGAAGCGAATGCCGATAGGCAAGCTGAAGACTCAAATCGTCATCGCATATCAGTATTAAAGGCTTCGGCACGCGGCACCGTCTTAGCAGCTCTCTCAAATACTTGCAAAACTCAATGATTATAAAGCCTTGCAGCCACCTGAAGAGCCCTTTTTGGTGCCAATGAAGCGCCATTACATCCCTCGAGCCCGCACAAGCTTTGAGCGAAGAATCCGGAGAATCTCCAAGCCACTTTGATTGCCCTCAAGATAGTGCCTTACAAACTCATGATCCATGAACCCTGGCCTTGGAATGGTATTGGTCACATTAGGCTTCAAAGGAGCGATTAAGCCATCCTCAAGCAACAGGGGCAGAAGCGCGTTGATGACGCCGTCTGAGGTGAGAGTGATATGAGGTCCGCCACCAGCCACAATAGAGGCCGGCGTCGCAAGAGCAAGAACATGAATTCGACCGGTTAGATCAGGGGCATCGAGCTGGATTCGATCGTATAGAGCATTGGCAAAAAGGTTGCCCTGCGAGTGCGCCACAACCATTAAATCAAATCCATCGCGAAGGTGCTGAAGATAAATCTCTCGATGCTGCCAAAGCGTCTCATCAATTCGATGATCGAGACGACACTGCACCATCTCCTCATAAATCAAACGACGAAATGATTCATCCTCTCCACAGGCTGTTTGATACCACTCCCAAAACAATCGATCTCTCTCTGACTTCTTCTGCTGATAGACTTCCTGAATCTCTCGGGCGATCGAATCATCAAAATTATAAGCGAGGGACGAGTTCTGTTCTTCCCAAAGAACTTCTTCGTTTGGCTTTGAAGCCTTGAGCTTCACCAGCAACTTTAACTTCAGTTGCTGTGCACTGTACTGCGCATCTTGAACAGAGTTGCGAATACCGTTGGTATAGATCAGATGAAACTTCTGCGCTGCGTGAACTTCAACAGTCCCTCCAAACAAAAGTCCTGCAATCAATAAGAATCGCATACAACCTCTCTTTTTAACTCAGGCAATGCCATCAGAGATCCCTTCCACTGATCGTTCCATTGAAGATACTTTTCAGACCTATCCACTGAGTTGACCACGAGTGATTCGATCCAAAGCCCCATCTCGCGCCCCTCGATGGGAGCAAAGGTAAGCGCTCTGCACGCAACAGCTCGGCTGATCTTGGCAAGCGTCTCTTTGGGGGGATGGTCACCGTCAAAAATATCCATCAACGCGTCAACCATTTGCTCACCGGCGGCCAACTTTGATCGATCATGCCCTAGTCGATCATTGAGTCGCGCTGACAGCTCTGATCGTTCACGACGCGGAATCCTTGTTGCTGCATCTGGGATTGAATCCGAGACCTGATGTCGTTGCGCAGCCATCCAAGTCATGCGCTGATCACTCAGAAGAGCATCATCTTCACCAAGCACATATCCAAAAGCTACTGCACTGCCGCCCACCAAACTCCGAGCCAGAAACTCTAAAAGGCTTCTCATCGTCCTTCCTCCATCAGGGCAAAGAGCACCTTGGTCGAAACACGCTTTCCATGAGATAGGAAAAACTCCTCGAGTCTCTGAGCGCAGGCAACTTGGCCATCTTCACAGCCTGCGAGCAAGTGGCTTTGCTCTTCTTGGGATTGGTTCTCAATCATTTGACGGGCCCATTTCCAATCAACGTTTTGACAGTTGACCACCTCAGCTAGATCCTCAGGCCTCGTTGCTTCCGGCGTAGCCTTGGGAATTTCCAATGATCCGCAACTACTCAGCAAGAAGGTCAAAGTCAGAATCCAAGCACGCACCCTCATTGCGGCTCCTCCAACCACCGGGATTTTGAGTAATAGTGATCTGAGTTTACCCTCCAGAAATTCGCATTTTGAATGGGAGTCATGAACTGCAAGTTCAAATGAAATGGCTCCGCAAGCTCTAGATCAATCTGAACCGTGCTGTAAGGCGCCGATCGCACAAAGCCTTGAATTTTCTGCTGCAGCCACTGAGGATCTTCCGAGGGTGCTTGACGAAACTCCACAATCACTTTGCATTTGAGCTTTGCGTCGGAATGATTCCCTTTGAGAAAGCACTCTGTGGGGGCCTGAGGCTGAGGGAGAAAGTTGAACCGTACGTTAAACGATTCAACGTACTCAAGTGGATTCATGATCGCTAGATCCCCAAGCTCTACGCCGCGCACGGATCCAAGGTTTTTTTCGACAAACTCCTTGAAATAGCGCTTTGCGATCTCAATCTGTTCCTGGAGCCGTCGGGGCTCCAGCTCAATCGAGGAAACAGACACGAAACGGCCGATCCCTTCATCTTCTGTTTCACCATGGTAGAACTCAAGTCCGGTGTTCAAAAGCGGCGCGGGAACTCGAGAGAGCCCCATCATTGAAGCAAGTCCATCGCGACTTCTGAGACAAGACTTAAAGCGCGCTGCGCACAGCACATCAAAATAATCTGCGCGATTAAATCCCATTTGATGTGATTCAACCAAGTCAGTAGGTAGCGGCTGAAGTCGAGCCTCAAGCGAGGGAATAAGTATGGGCCTTAAGAAAGAAGCATCTTGGGGGCTGTCTGGAAAATCAAATCCAGTCGCCGCGATGAAAACAGCCAAACCCGGAAATGTCCTGCGAACCTCTTCGGGAACTGGAATGCTGGTATAGCTCATCCGATTATCCTGCGCTAACTCGAGCCGCAACTGAGGTGGAATTTGAGTACGATGCGTAATGTGAGCCAAGCGAATCCAGGGAAAGCCCACTGGCGAGTGATCAAAGACAGCTCCATCCAAATTAGAGAGGTCAAAGCTAACTCGATTCAAGTTGGCATTTCGAAACTGTACGCTGGATAGTCTGCTTCGCAGAAATCGAGCATCTGTGAGATTTACATTTTCAAAGATTGCCCCTTCAAGATCCAAGTCCGAGAAATCGACACCAGTCAGATCACTGTCTTTGATATGAATACCTCGGAGATTAAGTGAGTATCCATTGAGCTTACGGTACTGAATGGTTTGTAAGATCTTCGTGCGAGATACCTTTGTCAGTAGTGCACATTGCGTGATACCGGAATTCCGATTTTTGGAGTTTCCAGTTTCTGTTTCGCAGAGCTTTGTTTCCGAGTTATACAAAATCTCCGAAGACATGAGCGTCACAGGATTGATCAAAAACAAAAAGGCCAATAGTTGCTTCATTCAATCTCTCCTTAATTTTGCTCAGTCCTAGTCACTCGATGAGGGATTGTGACTTTCGATCTTAAGGGCCAGTAGATGGCCATTGAAATGGGCTGCCTCGAAGCGCTATTGCGCACACCAACGTGATAAACATCGCAGGTCTTTTGTTTGGGAGCAGAAGGATCATTAAAGTAAGCATCTGCTGCTTGTTCGAGGAACGGCCTTCTCCATGCGGCATCCGGAAAGCTTTTCAGAGCAAATGAGTCTTTCTCCATGAGATGGGGTAGAAGTGTTTCATCCAAGAGTCGCAGCCCTTCATAGAAGGGGATGATTTTTCCCTCCGAAAGCTCACTCCACTCCTGCAGAGGAGGAAGTTCGAGATCAACTTTAGATTCCTGAATCTCAATCTGCTGAAGACTTAAGCTAACACTGCCGATCACCATATCCTTGAAACTCGATAGATCGATTCCTCTGTCCTCATTCACTTGGAGATAGATGCTGAAGGGGCGATCCATCTTGATGGAGGCTCGGTAAAGAAGATTCAAACTTTCATTCAAGGTATCTAGATTGATGTCTGCGAATCTCACTCGATAGATTCTTCGATCGCCTCCGCGCCGATCATCCGCCTGAAGAGTCCCGCTGGGATACGCTTCTTTGAGCCCGTTCAAAATCTGACTAAACTCCGAACTCAACTCGAGGCTGAGCTGATCATGGATTTCCTGGAGATAGATTTCTCTCTTATCCAGAGGCACTTTCAGTTTCGTCAAATCGCTATCCACAGCTATCTCTGTGTTCAGCGTGAGAGAAAGCATTCGTCCATTGGCTGACAACGTGGCAGCGACTGTTGCAACATCAGGGAGTATAACAAAGCGATCAAAGGCTGGCTCAAGCTTGCGATAGAGGTGAGACTCGGCAACCGCAGCTAATCCGAATGTTTTGTACCCCCCCTGAACCTCGCCTTGCGGAAGCAAGACGAGGGGTGGGAAGGTTTGTGTGAGGGCAATCAAACTTAGAACAATTGATGAAGTTAACATGATCTCTCTTTTCTTTGGTTAGAGGTCTTCGTATTTCACGCAGGCCGGAACAGGGAAGTTAACCTCTGGAGGTAAGGTCGCCTTTGGATGATCTCTCCAGTAAACTTGACTCCAGGGCTCACAAATCTCCTGACATTTCTTAGTCGCTGGATTGGCTCGTGACCAATGTTCGCAAAGCGCCCAGTGTGAAGGATCAAGTTGATCTTCCGAAATGGCTCCCCCTTGAAAGTCAAGGTCACTGGAAAACCACAGAACTCGATCTTGGTTGAACTCCAAATCAATGACTGCAGAGGCTTCGACAGTGGCCGAACTTTCAAAGAAGGTATATCGGGGATCCTTGCCCTCTGGTGGAATGGGCGTTCCTGCTTGATCGACAGTCTTGAAAGCGCGCTTGAGGATTGAATCAAAAAGAAATTCTTCGACCTCTTTCATCGCTTGATCTGCAGGCAGAGTTGTATCCTTGAAATCGACAACATTGCAGAAGTCAGTGATCTTGAGACTCGACCTAATAGCATTCCACTCTTCATTGGAGAATCGCTCAACGCTTTTGAAAAGCGATTTATAGCGATAATGATGCCATTTTTTTTGAGTTGAATTGACCACCTGGTGAAAGGTTTGAAGATTGCAACTCACCTTCATCTTGATTGGCCGTGCCAAGGCGCGGAATCGAAATGACATGGTGCCAATCACCGCATTACCCGATGTAGCCGTCATCATTCTTTTGAATGCCGGCTCAACATTCCAGGCGTTTCCTTGGACGCTGATGGAAAAGGGCTGACCCAAGGAATGCGTATCACCTTGCCACTTTGGCGCGAAGAATCTCGTGTAGCGAACGCCATTTGCAATGCTTTGTACCTTTGCGTCGATTTCCTCTTCATCTAACTGGGGGGCGTTGGTTTGGGGATCAATAGGTGGGGGCCCTTGCGATGTCTTGACGCTTGCGCCTAGCGAATCGAACTCACCGGCAAGACCAGTCAGAATGAATTGAGTGTCAGCAATTGGAAGGGGAGCGATCTCGATTTGATTTGCCAGAACCTCAACGGCAGGAATCTCCCTCTGTTTCATAAAACTAGGAATCAGTTGAGTGATGGCCTTATCCTGGATAGCTCGAATCCCGCTGAGAGGATCTTTGTCGCCGCTCCTTCCTGATGCAAACACGGGTTGCAGAGTCAGATTGTAGATACTCAAAGCCTTGAGACGACCTCCGGGACCCGCGATTATTCCATGCGAAACCATCTTGGCACCGGTTTCTTCATTTCGCTTAACCGATACAAACTTAGGCAAAACATAGAATCTTGCGCAAACAGTTGCTCGTGAATCGCAAGATCTCAGCATCGACTCATTGTCGGAATCCGCAAAGACTAAGCCGTCCACTCCCACTCGACTTGTCGGGGGATACACTGGATATCCCGCAGTGAGGTTGGCGATCTGACTAAACATCAGTGCACAAAAGCTTAAGGTCAGTTTCAAGTTATTGATTTTCATAAAATCTCCTTCAGATCAGGTTTTCAATTAGAGGTTGAAAACGTCTTCGCAGCTTTTGGTTCTGTTGTTCCAACGCTCCTGGACCTCAACACAGACATCCTCGCATCGATCGAGATCGCGGCTGTAGCGAGCCCAGTAGTTGCAGACGTACTTCATATTAGGGTCGAGCTGATCGATCCTCATCGCACCACCAACGATGTCGACATCGCCACCGTGATTCTCAATGAGAGACTCTTTGAGATCGATGCTCAGAATGCGATCATCAGTAACGTGTTGATATTCACCTCGGAAGCTGTAGAGAGTTCCACCGCGCGAAGAAGAGTCAGAGCCAGATGAGGGAAGTGCGGGAACCGGCTCAAAGACCAGCTTGATGAGTTTGTCTACAAGAGCAGTCCAGACCTGAGACTCATAACCAGCGTCTTTTTGAATGTCCACAATGACAGATTGATCGTTTTTGATTTTTTCAAAAGCCGATTTAATGTCCACACTCGCAAACAAACCCGAGGCGCTAAGGTGAGTGCTCAGCTTTGAGTGGAGCTGCTTGATATTGACCTTCATGGTGCCATTAAAGACGCGACGAATTCCTTTGAAGCCATAGTGGAGGGTTCCAACAAAAGCGTTTCCTTCGGGATTTGTCATAAAGCGGCTCATCGCCGGCTCAGCTCGGAACAAACTACCGAGCATTGAGATGGAAAATCGTTGATGAAACGAGTGTAAGTCTCCGGTCCACTTGGGAACGCTTACCGAGAAGGGGCTTGAGATTTGTTGAGCTTCATCGCGCTCATTCTTCATGGTGACGGAAAACGACACAGTGGTGATGGGCAGGGGAGACAACCTTGCCGAATGACCATACTTTGATCTCAGCGCGACGACAGCAGCATTGACTGCGCTTGTCCTAAGCTTGGGCTCGAGGGTCATATTGTAGAGGGAGGTTGATTCTTGTGGTTTGAGCCGATCAAAAAAAAGCCCGTGATTGACCATGGGCACGCCGGTCTCTTCGTTGATTGCAATCTGAACTTGTTTCGGAACGTAGTAGAATGAGTTTTTGTCGTGATAGTCCTGATAGATCGTCATATCTGGTGTGACCGAAGCTGCCTCGGGCCACCAGACTAATGCCTCCGTTGTTTTTGATCCGCCCAGAAGACCTCCGAGCAGAAGCGTTACTGTTTTAAAAAATCGAATGTTCAGTTTCATGGTGTCTCCTTTTCGTGCTGAACGAAGAGCAACCACTATGCCAGAATGCCAGGAGCCTCTAGGGCACTAGGACTTCAAGTGAGTGTTGGTTTTTACCCACATCTGTGGGCAGATCCCCACAGTTTGAAGATTCAGCAATGAACGAGGATGGGCTCTAATCCCAAACAGCAGTGCTGCCGAGTCCGTGCCTCATATCGCAAAGCCGAGCAACTCCTTGCGCGTCGACGGCTTGGAGCATTGTAGTCTCAAGCACAAATGGCCCTTTGGATTTGAGAGATGATGCTATGTCGCTCGGTAGCTAGTAAGGGCGCGACTGCGAATCTTTGGACCACAGTTCCATTAAATCGGTTTACGCTGATCGATACGTGAATCGGAGATTTAATAGAACTTGAGCTCGAAAGATTGACTTTATAAGAACCGACGACCGCCATGGGAACCTCGATTGTGTGGACCACGTGAGTGGAAGTCAGCAAACGAGGGTCGGGTAACACCGAATGGGAATAATCCTCTCCTGGCTTGGTAGAGTAGATTGAATTGTTTGGCCCTGACACGGATCCCTCGATGAATCGACTATCAGCGGTGATTAATATGCTTAGCGGACCTGCTGTATCAACGAAAAACTCACCAGAGGCTTTTGGTCTGGACTCATCCAAGACGGAGAGAGAGGAGAAAGTTGCGCTCAGCATGATCTGGCGCGCAGAGAGATCCTCTGCGAACAACGTTTGCGCCAAACAAGCAACGAACAAAGGGAGTTTGATGTTCACAATCTTATCCAGAGCGACGTTTTAATCTTTTGTCTTCAGGCGCGAGTCGTTCTCTTTGATAAACTTCTGAATCTCATCCGCCATTCCCAACAACTTAAGCCATTGCTCCTTATAGAGAGTCACCGGAAAACGGCCCATTCCATAAACCGAAACAGCCCCTTTCTCGGAAACTTTGAGAGATAAGGTTCCGCGAGCAGGAGCCTTTTTTAAGGCTGCGTTCTCAGCTTTCAATCGCTCAAGTTCGGCTCGCAGATCTTCAGGGCTTTCATCGGTATCATTAAAGAAATTCATTCCCCCATTAAGCGCTTGAGCCTGAGGCCTGTCTATTTGTTTGTGCAAACAGAGGGAGGAGACGGGGGGGCTTCGTTGCCCCCCAAAATGATTTCCTACACGGAGACTACCGGAGCTCAGGATAGTTTCCCGGCTCAAATCTCCAGACATTCTCTAAATCCCAATCCAAATACAAAGAACTATCCTCAGTCAGCTCTCGTGTGGAGTATCCGACAGAGTAGGGGTCTGAGACAACTCTCGAAACACTTTGATCAAATAGAATGTCAGAGGCGATCAAATGCCATGGCCTTTGAACGAGTGCAGAAACAATGGCTCGCTGCGCACGAGCGTCCGAAAAATCAGGCACGATCAAGATATGACTTAGCTTAAGGTCTGCAGCAGGACTTGTGTAATCGTAAAGATAAGTGTGAGCAAAAAGGCCACCGATCCTTGGAGGCCGAGCGCGTTGTACTTGAATCGGCCGAGCTGCCAGCTTCACTAAGATATGTTTCATGATACTATCTTCAGTCTGACTGGCGTTGCCAAAGACGGCAGCGAGGCCTCCCGTAAGATCAGCACCCTCTATGCTCGCATCGACTGAAGCTTGGGCAAGGTTAACAACTCCCCTCAATTCGCCGGCTATACCTCCAGCAAGGGGATAAGAATTGTTAGAAGTGCCGGGATATCGATTTGCGCACTCGCCAATCTTTATCTTTGATTTCACCGATACACCTTTCATCTGAACTCCATAGGCGCTCCCAATGAGACCGCCCGTCAGAAAATGATCGCACAGCTCGTAATCCTCGAACTGAATCTCGGAATCTACTTTAACCCTCTCGATGTTTACGCCCCCCGCCAAACCAATCAATCCACCGACGTAGTCTGGAGCACGCTGGTCGGGAGAGAGTGGTTGCGAAACAAGGAGAGATTGATTCGAGATTACATCAGTCAAGCTTATAGGATTTGTATCAAGCGGTGAAAAACGATCAGGACACTCAGTTGTTGTCCCAACAATTCCTCCAATACGGGTTGCTTGACCCGATACCCTCATCTGACCGTGAGCTTGAATCTTAACTAACTGCGTCCCGCTAAGTGAACAACCAACGACGCCGCCAACATTGACTTGGTGTCGATAGCCATGAGGCTGATTTTGCAGATTGTTGACGAAAGCTTCCACACCTTGGATTGAGACATTCAATATACTGCCAGCAGATGACGAACCTGCGAGACTCCCCATGTGGATCCGATCTGAATTGCCCTGTTCCACGAGACTTCGACTGCGCTTCATCGTCACAGCCTTGAGAGCTAAATTCCGGACAATGGCTCCATCAGGTCTGCGATAATCCTTCCGAAGAACGTCAATCAATCCCAAACGACCGTTAAACCCCTCAAATCGATTGGATCGTCTGCTCAAATCTTCATCGCTCACTAAAATTTGAGACAACTGAAATCCATTGCCCTCAAGAATACCTGCGAACGAGGGAATGATCGGATTTGCAAAGTTGAAATCAATATCCTGACAGATTGCAAAATTTCCAAGAGGATCTTCATTCAACAACTCAAAATCCTGCGCTGTCCAAATTTCCCGAAAACTATCGTCTGGTAGGGGACAAGGTCTCAGAGAGGGTCGTAGCTGTGTCGACATATTAATGTACGGATCTTCGCTCGTTCCTCCTGATTCTTGATGCAACCAATTATATGAGTACTCTTTAGCGTCGTCTCCAGAGCACGCGCTGAGACCAATCAAACAACTCAACCCAGCCAAACCGGCAAAAAATCTATTCATAGTGAGCCTCCAACCTCAATCTACCGTGAGCCCACAATCCCGATAAGGGGCGCAGACTTAAAAGCGTATTCTGCAGAATACACTCGTGGCCAAGAACTAATCGCGAGAGAAAGGCAAAAATGCTTTGCTTGGGTCCAATAACGAGTGGACATCAGTACGAGAGCCAGAAAATGACCCCTTTGGTCCTATTCCATCTTTTTGGTAATTGGTGTTTATGACGCTCATTCCGTGGCTGCGGCCAAAGCGAAACTGATAACACAGAAAAGGAATCTATCCATGAATATACCTCTGATGACTCTCGCATTCTCTCTCACTACAACTGCGCTGTTTGCGGACTCACCAATTCCGGCCTGTTCGGGAACAGTCATTCCAAAAGGTCTCCAAGGCCGCTGGGTCAGCAGCACTGCTGAAGGTCCAGAAGAAGCTCTTAAAATAGGGCAGGACTCAATTACAACTCTCGACGAGGACGAAAACAAAGAAGTGACTCACAAAGCCTGGTACTGCGTGAAGGATAAGATGGAATTCGTCGTCATCGACTTCGGCGAAGATTCACAGGATGGACGATACGAGTCGAGAGCCATTGCTGGATCCTTTCTTGAAAGCTACGATGGAAGAAATCTCTATGATCTGGGCGAAGCATTCCCGCAGCAGAAAGAAGGAGAGGTCAAAGTCTCCCCATCACCGGAGCTTAGGGTCTATACGAAATCGAGCGATTGACGTCTATTGAGGCGCCGCAGCTTCTTCCATTTGTTGCGATCTTTTTGGTTTTGTTTTTCGATGGCTGTCGTGAATGCAATCGCTGACCAATTGAGTAAATTGTTTTCAAATAACGTCAGCGTTTGCTCAGGATAAACAGAAAACGATTCTCTCAAACACCAACCGACTGCACGCTGAACGTAGAACTCGGAGTCATTGCTCAATTGAGAAAGAGTCGATCGAACCCAACGAAAGGCGGGATATTGCTTTCGAGTGGAAGCAAAGTAAAAGAGAGCAATGAGAGCTTGGCGTCTTTTCCAAGGGTTCGAATGTCGAGCCCACGACTGAAGCCCTTTATAAAGCTTTTCAGTTTTGGAATGATTGTCCAAAACACGGGACAGTAAAGAGGAGAAGCAATCGCTATGGGCCCAGTTCTCGACACCCTCCACCCAAACTCCAGTCCAAAGCTCCTCTGCAGCTTCTTGAGCAGAAACTGACTCGGCCCAACGCCCCAGTTGAAATAGCGCGATGTATCTTTCTTCAAACGAACGGGTCCTCAGGTAGGCCTTGGCTTTCGAGCTAAGCTCGTGGCTCAACCAAAGGGGAAGCGATCTCGCCCTTTTCCGCAGCTCAGGAATCTTGGTGCCCTGAACTTTAAGTTCGGTGCGATAGTAATTCTGAAGATTCATCATGCCTTGCGCCCATCCTCGAAAAGGCTAGCAGAGCAGGGATGATCCGGGCAAAACAGATCTTGATCTTTGGAATTGTTGTTATAAGAAGCGACCATGATGAAGATAACTCAGTTTGTATTATTTTTAGTTTTTGGTCTTTTCGCTGCCTCAGTGAGTTCTGCTCAGGAAGCGCTGCCATCGGCTTCGAATCAGATTTTGGATCAAGCGGTGACGTATTTCCGCAAGAATTCACATCAATTGATTTTGTTTTCTAAGGATTCAAAGACCTATCCGTTGAATACAGAGGTTGGAAAGGGAGCGTTCACTCGAGTGACAATACCGGCGAAGCCCAATGAGCAGCTTAAGTTTAGGGTTAAGCAGCAAGAGCAGGGGCAGGTGAAAGAGGCCGGGGTTGATGCCTATGTTTGGGGATTTCGTTTTAAGGTTCCAGAAGAAAAGACTGACTATTATCGATTGATTTGGGGGATGAACCCAAGAAGTCCAAAGGGAATGACGAGCTGGCGAATGAAGTCAGTGAAGTCCGAAGTGATCACGCCTGCATTGATTGCTTTTACGACCATGAATACTGGCGCCGAGTCCCTCCTCCTTCAAGAGGTTGCTGCGCGGTCGCTTAGCTCGGCAAGGGAGGGCTTCCAGACCGTCCATTTCAACCACGGGGAAGAGTACTTCATTCTGATTGTTTTTAAGGGCGAGGCTGTACAGGAATCTCAAGATGTTCAACTCACCGTGAATTTGCTTCGTGATCAAGACGCTCTTAGGCAGTTACTGGTTGGGGAGTAGAAAGAGCTTTTTTGAATCTGAATCAAAGCAGTCCTTGTTAGAGGAATAAACCTTTCTAGTTTA
>CAZZLQ010000055.1:0-15097 GCA_964655245.1 uncultured Bacteriovoracaceae bacterium
GCAATTACACAACAGGGCCCAACTCTCTTGAGGTTTCAACCACTTACAGACTCTTCTCTTTCAAGGATCGAGCTCGCAGTGCGTTTGATCGATATAAACAGGACCCTCCGTTCTATTTTTTCTGAGTCATACCCACCCCGACTCATGCTCAAAATGCATTTTTCTTTGGAAGTGAATGAGTTGATGATGGGCGCGGCAGCAGGAGCTCGGCGCCGAACATTCCTTGAGGAATGCTCCCACAGGCTCGAGACAGCAATCTTTACTGAGCTAGTTGGTCCAGGTCTTTGGGCGCTGGAGACGGATTAGCCAGGCAAGCCTTCTCAGCGTTGTCACCCTTCAAGGTGCAAGTTCTGTCATCTCGAGGATTGTTGCAATCGATGCCAGACTGAGCACAGCAGTCTCCATACGCCTTCGCATTGGCTTCGGCGCATCTCTTTTTCTTTTCTTCCTCCGTTTCAGGAGCAAAAGAATAATTTGTGACCTCACTCGTCACTGCGGCTAGCAGAGGTTGGGAGAGTTCGAGAATTCCAGATAGGGTCAGATTGATTAAGGAAATGAGAAATAATCCTGTTTTGGGCTCCATGCCGCACTCCTTTTCACGCCAGAATGCCGCACCGCGCTCAATGAGTGCAAAGAAAGGACCGAGCAAAAGATCAAATCATTTCAAGAGATCTCCACTTCGGCCACGGAGAAAACGCCGCAACTCTGCAAAATCTGCAGACGCACCAAAACGACTCCCGGCACCCGGAGCTCGCGAATCTCATCGAGAGATCTCACGGATCCCAAAAGCCGCGGAGAACTCCCACATCTTGAGAATCGACAACGCCGTTGCCGTCAAAGCCACAACGGCGCTCCTCGGCATTAAGCCGGGACGGATCGGCATCCGAGTCACACTTCGCACAATTCTGATCGGCAGAGAGGGACAGAACCTTGGGATCAGGACACTTAAGTGCCAAATGACCACGTCAGCTAAGCTTCAAGACGCATGTCTCTTTGGAAGTGAATCAGTTGATGATGGGCGCGGCAGTAAGTGCTCAGATTGCTGGGCTCATGGCCTCCGCCGGCTCCGAATTCATGTTCATGATGGAGGTGAATGCCTCGCCTCGATTGGCATTTGCGGCCATCAGGGAAAAAATGCTGGCAGACTCCCCGATCTCGCAGGTGAATCAAATGCTGAATAGCAGCTGGAACTCGACGCTGAACATTCCTTGAGGAATGTGACGGGAGTGATTGTGCGGAATCTCCCTTTCTCTTTTCGTCGACGGGAGCCTGAGTCTCAGACTTTCGCTTTGCTCGCTCGGCTTTTCTTACAGGATCCTTTTTATCGAGATAGTCTTGGAGAATCCTTTCAAGAGCGACTTCACGGTTGTTCTCCCCCATCAGCTCCTGTGCATCTTCAAGCTGAGTCAGAAACTGATCGGTCACAGAAAGAACCATCCGATACAGACGATCTTTTTGTCTCAACTTGGGGTCCAGATGAGTTTGAGGATCAGCACGAAAAATCTCTCGCTCAAGCTCCCTCTGCGTAAGCGATTGAGCCTTCTCAATCCAAACCTCGGCGTTTCCAAAATGAATGGCCGATGTGATTCGCTTCGCCTTCGAGACGCTGAGCTCCCCCGCCTCAATCGCCCTTCCAAGAGCGGGAACTTGCGTCGCCTTGCGAGACACCGCGATGTACGAAGACGCCTGAGACTCCGTCATCCCGAGACCTCGCACAGCGTATTCCCAAAGCGAGGCAAAGCCCAACGCCTTATATCCAAACTCTCGATCAAGCTGCTGGAGCAACTGAATTAGCTTAGCCTCTTGGCTCTTGATATTCTCAACGACCTTTTGAATCTCCGCGTGAAGCGCATGAATACGAGTGATGTTCATGAGATTGGCTTAGCATGAGTTTTGAGGAGCGATGGCTAAGCTCACACAAAGCGATTCCGAGAGATCTCACGAAATTTTGATAGTCCCTCCTGAGTTTGCATTCTCAAGGAGCCTAAGCGCTGACAGCAGCATCCTTAAGCACGATTGAACATCGGCAAGAAGCTCGCTTGAAAAACTCGTCAATGAGTTTATTGATTGCCTCGAGATTTTTTTGGCCGAAATTCTCAGTCAACATTCCTTGAGGAATGTGACGGGAGCTCATCCGAGGCTTCTCTTTCTAAGAACCCTTCACAGAAGTTTCTAACCTTTTCGAGACAACCCTCGATAATGATGGGCCAAAAATAAAACCCATTCATACAGTCTTCAAAATCATGCTCCCGCTGGCGCTTGCAATAGAATGCACAGAACTCCTGGGCGCCCCACCTCAATAATAAAACCGCTGGCCCTGCTGCACACGAGCGGTGAAGGTGCTGGGAACAATCAGTCGCCCCTTGGTTGAATTGTGGATCGCATTCATGCGATCAAGGATCGCTCGCTCGCCCACATCGGAAACCCACTTGAGAAGGCCACCGCGAAACGGAGGGAAACCAATTCCAAAAATCAAACCCAGATCCAAATCACGGACTGTCTGCACAATCCCTTCATCAAGAGCCATCACCGCTTCCGCGACCATGGGCAAAATCAATCGATCCTGCAGCATCTCATCCGTCGCCGTTGAGGGATCCTTGGGATCAGACTTAAACTCATCACGCACGCCAAGCACTTTGCCCGCATCGTCATAAATATAAAATCCTCTGCCGTTTTTTCGACCGAGATAGTTGTTCTTCACCATCTCATCCAACATCGGCAGCACTTTCATATGAGGAAATGCCGAGGCAATCACTGACGCAACCTTGGTGCCCGTATCGAGTCCAATCTCATCTAACAGCCTAAAAGGTCCCATCGGCATACCAAACATCGTGGCCGCTCGATCAATCTGAGTGATCGAATACCCGTCTTGCTTCAAGTGCCCACACTCAATCAAAAACGGCATCAAAATCCGGTTGATCAAAAATCCCGGACGATCTCTCACCACGATCACGGTCTTTCCAAGCTGACGACCAAACGCCACCGTCTGTGCCACCACCTCAGGGGATGTCTTATCCGCTCGCACAACTTCCACCAGCGGCATCTTGGGCACTGGATTGAAGAAATGCATCCCCACCACTCGCGTGGGATCCTTACACACAGACGCCATCTCCGAAATACTCAGCGACGAGGTATTAGACGCAATGATTGCGTTTGCTGGCAGAAGTTCATCCAACTCTTTGAGCACGGCCTTCTTCACTTCCATTCGCTCAACGACCGCCTCAATCACAATGGGCAAGTGCGCAAAGCCTGTCATCTCAAGCGTTGGAGAGATTCGATAGAGTCTCTTGTTGAATTCAGCTTTGTCGATTTTTTTGCGCTTAAGTTCCTTATCAAAAAGTGACTTGGCCGTTCGCATTCCATTGAGAAGCGAATCCGACGAAACATCCTTCATGCGCACTGAAATTCCTTTTCCAGACGCAACCGCCGCAATCCCGCCACCCATGATCCCAGCGCCCAAAACGGCCGTGTTCATGAGTTTTTTGGGCTTAAAGTCTACCGCTTCCGTCGCGTGAACTCCACGATCTTTCTTGAGCTCCTCAGTCGCAAAAAACAAATTGATGAGATTCTTGCAAACCGGAGTAATCGCAAGCTCCGCAAAAGCTTCTGCTTCGATCTTAAGACCCGCTCGAATATCTCCGTAGAATGTTTTTTCAATCACGTCCAAGGCCTTGAGAGGCGCGGGATAAAACCCCTTGGACTGTCTCATGATTTCTTCGCGAGATTTTTTGAAGATGATTTTCTTCATGGGACCAAACTCCATGAACTTTTGCATCAAACTATCGCGAGGAATGTATCGCGTATAGAGCCTCTCTTTGAGAGTCTTTCTGGCAAACTCAATCAGGTTCTCCTTGGGCACAACATCGGAGACCAAACCAATCTTCAAGGCCTTCTTGGAATCCACAGGAGCACCCGATGTGATCATCTTGATCGACTCAACCAGACCGACGATTCGAGGAAGTCGCTGCGTTCCCCCCGCACCAGGAAGAACTCCCAGCTGAACTTCCGGCAGACCAATCTTGGTCGATTGAGAATCCGAACAGATGCGATACTGGCACGCAAGCGCAAGCTCTGTTCCACCGCCCATGCAAGGTCCATCAATGGCCACCAGAGTGACCTGAGGAAGCTCAGCCAGCGCTTGAAAAACTTCCTGCGCCTTCTCCACCAACTCAAGCGCCTCTTTGGGCTCCTTCATGGCTTGGATCTCGTTGATGTCTGCTCCCGCCAAAAACATCTCAGGTTTATCGGACCAAATCAGAACCGTCTTAATCGCTTCGCCTTTATTCTTGAGAAAGCCCAAATGGTGATAGAGCTCTTCAAAAGCTCTTCGATCGAGCTTGTTAATCTTTTCATTCGGCGTGTGAATGATGATCTCAGCGTGATTACCCTCGATCGTCAGACGAATCGCTTCAGACTCAGAATTCGATTGTGTTGCCAACATAGCTCTCATCCCCTTCTCTCTTTCTTCACTTCTCTTAATTCATCGTCCGCGAAACCACACAAGCTCCGCCTTGACCGCCACCAATACAGAGCGTGGCAAGTCCTAGATTTTGATTTCGACGCTTCAGCTCTTTGAGTGCCGTCAGAACGATTCGCGCACCACTCGTGCCCACAGGATGGCCGAGCGCAATCGCACCTCCGTTGACGTTGAGTTTGTTCTCGTCCACCTCTCCGAGTTTATCGGCCAAACCAAAATGCTCTTTGGCAAACTCCTTAGAGTTAAAGGCGCGAACACAGGCAATGACTTGTGCAGCAAAAGCTTCGTTGATTTCTATCACGTCCATATCACTGATACGCATTCCAAGAGGCTTCAGCGCTCGAGGCGTTGAAAACACAGGACCGAGTCCCATGCGCGAGGGCTCACAACCCGAAAACGCTACCGAGCGAATGTAGCCCAAGATATTTCGACCCTCGGCTTTGGCCTTTTCCTCACTCATCAAAATCATCATGCACGAGCCATCGGTGATCGGACATGCATTGCCGACCGTTACGGTTCCATGCTTTCGATCAAAATAAGGCTTAAGCTTCTGGAGCGCTTCAAGCGTTTGTCCATCGCGAGGACCCACATCGACATCGAGAACTTTTTTGAACTTGGGTGTGACATAAGCAGGTGTCATTTCTTCGCGGAGCTTCGCTTGAGCGGCTATCGCTCTTTGATGTGAACGAAGGGCAAATTGATCTTGCTCGAGGCGAGTAATGGCAAAGTCTCTCGCCAAGCGCTCGGCCGTCTGACCCATATTCATCCCCGAAACGGGATCCTTGAGCCCTGTCTCAAGAGCGACCACGGGCTTCAGATGTGAAAGTCGAAATGTTTTGAGAGCATCGAGCTTTTGTCCAAAGGATTTCGCAAAGGCAAAGCGCATGAATTCGTTTTTAAGGTCTTCAGAAAACAACAACGGAATCTGGCTCATGCTCTCTGTTCCACCCACAGCAACCGTATCGGCCTCACCAGTAGCAATCATTCGAAAACCCTGAGCCACGGCTTCCATGGCCGAGGCACAGTTTCGCTGCACCGTAAACGCTGGCACACTCTTTGGAACTCCAGCAAAAAGAGAAATCACTCGAGCCACATTGGCCGCATCTGCAGGCTGACCGATATTCCCAATGATCACGTGATCGAGGTCTTCACCTTCGATTTCGGTCATATTGAGAGCTTCTTTGAGCGCCAAGACACCAAGATCCACAGCAGACATGGTGGCTAAATCCATCCCAGCTTTCGCAAATGGACTTCTCACTCCGTCGACAACGACAACATTTCGATGATTCATTTTTCGAGCTCCCCCTAAGACTTTATTTTTACAGAGGAAAGTCGCATTCAAAAGGAGATTTTAGAAAACGCATGGGGCGGTGCGGCACGATATGGTGCCAGGTAGTGCAGGAATGAGACGTGACCCCATATTGATTAGGCAAAGTCCTCAATGACGTCGTGCTTGCCCTTCCACTCCATGAGACGACCACTGACTTCATGACCGCGAGACTCAAGCAAGACATAGGTGAGCTTGTGAAAAGATCCGAGCGATCTCAGGTCCAAGCTGAGATTTCGAGTCCAAGTTCCCGAGTTAAAATACTCTTTGTTGTTTTTGAACTGCCGGTAGTTGGGAATATGAGCGTGCCCAAAGACAACTTTCTGAATCTTCTCCGTGTCCAACAGGACCTCGGCATACTCCTCAAGCGCCTCAGTATCCGCCGCTTGTTTAAAAATACGAAACACCGTCCAAAGCGAGTTACCAGGATAAAGTTTTCGAGAGCTTGCCACAAAAACCATTCGCAAAAACTGAGCGACAACTTTGAGAAAAAACCTCGTCTCAAACAGCAGAGACCAGACGAGATAATTTCTCATAGGCCGCACTCGATAAAACTGTGGCCTCACCCGTCGTAACGGCTGAACGAAATTGGCGTTAAAAAACGATCCCCACGGCAGGTTAAGAACAGGCAGTCCACTCACCTCTTGAAAGGGCTCTTGCAAATCCATCGCATACATCGCCTCATATTGATGTCCATGCTCAATATAAACCCCTCGCGAAAAATAATGTGAATACTGAAACTCAATTCGATCGGAGATCAATCGCCTCAGCTCATCCTGAACTTTGGGCCACAAAATACCGACATCCGTCTCACCCATCACGTAGACCAAGCGATGATTCGGATTTTCCATGAACTTTCTGAGCGCCTCAAAAACTCCCGGATGACCATCCGCAATGACTCTTACAATTTCTACAGCATAGGTCTCATAGACGAGATCGGGATAATCGCGAACGGCTCGACAACGCAGCATCTCCATGAAGTTCCCATTAAACACCAGCTCGATCTGATCATGCGCCTTGGAGTAAAAATCCAAAAACTCAGCAAATCGATGATCAACAACAAAATCCTCGAGAACATTAAGAGTACCATCCCAATTTCGACGACCCTCGCCCAAATGAAGGTCACTGACAACCAACGTAATTTGAGATCGAAGTGCAGTCCCCTCAGACACGATCAATACCCCTTAAGACATGAACCAACTTCTTGCGCCAACGCATTTTCCCAGAAACTCCTCGCCTGCTGAAGCGTGGACTGGATCATCTCCGGCACAGGCGAGCTCGCCGATTTCCAAACACTGCATGTTTGAGAAAGAAACAAGAGCTTTCGCTGAAGACTTAAAGCCGATCCCCATTGCACAAGCACAACCTGAAGAACATCGGAACCCAAAGAGGGGCTTTGTTTCACTGCCGCCGTGAGCAGCGAAAGATACTCAGCCTTCTCATCCGAGAACGCATCGGCGAAAGCTACAACCGCTTGAGGAAATCGAAAGTTGGGAAAACCCTCAAGGGTCTTCAAAATCCGATGATTCAGTCGCTTGTTCGCGAGCAGTGAATATCGAAACAAATAGAGCTCAGCGACTGATGAGTTAGCAATCAAAAAATCCTGAGCCTGTTGAGCCCACTCATCCCGATAACTTCCCAAGCGCTGTACAGATCGATTGAGCTTCTCCACATCGGCCTTTGGCAAATTGGGCTCAATCTCAGTTCGCAGTACTTTCAATAAACTCTGCCTTTGGCTCGGATCCTGCTGCGGCGCTGATGACTCGGGCAAAGGAGCAATCAGAGAATCCTCCTCCGCTGCCTCCTGAGCTGTTGCCACGCTCCAGCTTAAACTCAGGCTAAAACCCACCAATAGGAGACTCTTTGAAAACATTCCCATGCCTCTACTTTGCCCTGTTTGATTTCCCGATGGAAAGTTGATTCTGTTATACTTTAAAAATGCGATTTCTCACTTATTCGGCGGCGGTGTTGGTAGGATTTTTGACCTCTGCGTCAGCGGAGGCTACGAGCTTTCTGATGATGGATCAAAACCAGGTGATCGAGTCCTCAAAGGCTGTTTGCTTCGGTACGATCGAATCCGTAAGCTCACAAAAGAGCGCGCAGCAATCTCGGGTCAAAACCATTTCAAGCTTTAAGATTCAAGAGTGTCTCAAGGGTTCATTGTCGGGGACCGTAAAGATCAGCTCTCCGGGGGGGACTGTGGAAGTAACCAAAAACGGTAAGACCGAAAGGATCGTTCAAAAAGTTCCTGGTGCGCCCCAGTTTGTGAAAGGCTGGACAGGCGTTGTCCATCTTTGGTGGCCCAACAATGCAAACACGGATGAGCTCCAGGTCACTTCATGGCAACGAGGGCTGATGCGCATGACCTACGATGCCGAAATCAAAGACTTTCGCGAAGGCGATGTTCTACCTCGGTCCGCCAAAAAGCAATCCTCTGAAAACGCTCAGAAGAAGTATCAACGCCCGATCAATGGGTCCACTGAGATGACTCTGAAGTCCTATCGAGAGAAAGTACAAAAACTTTCTCAGCCGTAATCTCGATTTTTTTGGGGGGGAATTTGAAAAGACTTCGTATTCAACTGGCCATTCTGATTCTTCTCTCAGGCAGCACCTGGGGGGCGCAGGAAGTCTTTGCCTTTGGAAGTCTCGATGAGTTTTTGAGCCCGGACGGAACAACACTCAGAAGCTCCCCTTTACTGACGACGGATATGGTCGCAAAGCCTCGCTGGGCTGTCCCCTCTTCGATCCCCATGGTTCTGTGCACGGGCGGAACAAGCTATACGGCCGCCCCGGTTAACATTCACACGGACAAAACAACTGAACTCTTGGAAGACATCAACAACGCCGGCTCAGCTTGGACGGCGATCAACGGCGGGCCTGAGTTTGCAGCCGTTGTTGCCGATGCAAGCTGCGGGCCCAATCAAGGCTCAGTCGGGGGCGGTCAAAACTCCGCAAATGAAATCCTGTTTACCAACCAACTCCCTCCAGGCGTCTTAGGACTGACGAGTCTTTACTACTCCGTCTCGGGTGGAGTCCTCACGTTGATCGAAGCCGACATCGAAATGAGCACCAACTACGACGCAGGCGCGGGAAGTAATGAACGCTGGGTCACCTCCGATTGCTACGACTGTGGAGGCATCTGTCCAGGAACATGCTCCGCAGGATCGTTTCGACTCAGCTTTGAGGGTGTTCTGTTGCATGAGATGGGTCACGTCCTGGGTCTTAGTCACACCGTTGTGACGGACGACAACGAAACGGACGGAGGAAACACCATGCCCACAATGTTTCCCTCCATTTCAAGCGACGCCAACAGCCAAGCCATGGAGAGCCTCCAGGTGGACGACTCTCTCTCCAAACAAAATCTCTACGCAGCAGAAGGCTTCCCCAACTTTACCACTCACGGCCGAATTAGCGGAAAAGTGTCTGACACCTCGGGCAATCCCGTTCGAGGAGCTCATGTCTACGCCTTCTCTCTCTCATCGGAGACTACTATTGCAGGAACGTTCTCAGGCGCGACAGGAACCTATTCCTCCACGAGCGGAGTTTGGCAGATCGATGGAATTCCCTTTGATGAAAACTTTATCGTCGTTGTTGAGCCCGTTCATCGACCCGAGGTCTCTGAATCACTGACCTACGCTGTGTACAACGCTCCCATCTACTACGCTCTCGATTCAAATCTTTTGGGGCTGCGAGACTTTGCTGTTGAGGCCTATCCCGATGTGACCATCACGGACATTCGGTTGAACTCTTCAATCTTGGCAGATCCGGGAATTGGCAACGCTGAAGTTTTTCAGTTAAGTGTGGCAAATCCTCAGATAGCCGACATTGATTTTTACATCTCTGATGCCGTCACTGCGCCCAACGATACTGAATCCCTCACGGCAACTTATCCAACCAATACCAAGATCACCAACAGCAACCCTCTCATCATCACAGTCACCTCTGATGTTAGCCTCGACATTCTTTCGAATCCTACGGTCACCCTCACCGCCGTTCGATCAGCCACAACAAGCGACTGGTCTGCAGGACTTGGCTCAGTTACATGGACAGGAAATGAAGTCGAGATCGAAGTCGACCCCACACTCATTTCTGTTTCCAACGGCGCCTACAATCTCAACTTCGAAATCACTGATTCCAAATACGGCACCTATTCGTCTGTCCAAAACATCACCGTCAGTGGCTGGACTCGAACAAGCCTCGGGGGAACTTCGTCGTCATCAGGCGGTGGATGCTTCATGAACAACCGAACCATGAACTCCACCATCTGGGCATTGATTGAGTTTTGTTTTCTCTTAGGAGCAGCGATTCTGAGGATTCGATCTACTGGAAGTCGTTTACCTCTTTGGCCTCGATCTGATCGAGCTTAAACGCATCGTGCAAGACGCGAACTGCCAGCTCTGTGTATTTCTCATCAATCACACAAGAAATTTTGATCTCAGAGGTTGAGATCATTTGAATGTTGATGTTTTCTTTGGCCAAAGCTTTGAAGGTTCGCGCAGCGACTCCCGAATGAGATCTCATTCCGTTCCCAATGACAGATACCTTCGAAATTCGATCATCTCCTCGAACCCGCGCAAACTGAAGGAGGTCTTTGCTCGCTTCCAAAACCTCAAGAGTCTTTCGAAAATCTGACTGTGGAACAGTGAACGAAATGTCCGTGGTGCCCTCTTTGGAGACGTTTTGAACAATCACATCAACGCCGATGCCCTTTTCTCCAATCAAGGTAAACAAATCGGCTGCAATCCCCACGCGATCTTTCATTCCCTCAACAACTACTTTGGCTTCGTTTTTGGTGTAAGTGATTCCACTGACCACCAGAGATTCCATCATCTTTGACTCCTCAACCACCCACGTTCCGGGAACATCCTTAAACGTACTCAGCACCCGCACAGGAACTTTGTATTTTTTGGCAAACTCCACCGATCGAGTTTGCAAAACCTTGGCACCCAAAGAAGCGAGCTCAAGCATTTCATCGTATGTAATCTGACCGAGCTTTCGAGCCTTGGGTTCGATGTTGGGATCTGTCGTGTAAACTCCATCGACATCGGTATAAATATCGCAAAGATCAGCCTTCAAAGCCGCAGCAATCGCAACAGCCGTTGTATCACTCCCGCCTCGCCCCAAAGTCGTCAGTTCACCCAGAGAGGTGACACCTTGAAATCCAGGAATCACGACGACTTCACCTTGATTCAAAAATTTATGGAGATAACTCGTATCGATTTTTTGTATTCGCGCTCGCGTAAAGTCTTCCGAAGTTAAAATGGGAATCTGATGGCCCAGCATCGATGTGGATTTGACACCGCGAGCTCGCATACAAATCGAAAACAAGGCGACTGTTTTTTGCTCACCCGTTGTCAGCAAAACATCTAACTCACGAGGATCTGGCGAATGACTCATGGTTCGCGCCAATTCCAACAGCGCGTCCGTCTCACCGGACATGGCCGACAGAACCACCACCACCCGATGCTCTTTCATTCGCTTGGCAACGATGTCTGCCACATGCTCAATTCGCTTGAGCGATCCGACGGAGGTTCCGCCAAATTTGAGAACATGCAGCCCCATGTCTTCTTTTCTCAGCAAAAGGGCTTTGAAATCAACCGGATCAAACGCTGATTCGTTTGGGAATCCACAGAAATCTCGATTTTCCACTGAAACCGAGAGGGTTTGAGGCCTGTGTTCTGAGGCCACTCCACCAGACAAATCCCCTCTTCCAGGGCATCTGGATCCCAGACATCGGCCGCCCGCCCCTCCAATCGAAAGCCATCAATATGGAAAACCTTTCGTCCCCAGAGCTCATACTCATTCATGATGAGGTAGGTGGGCGATGTCACATCTCCCTGATAGCCCCAGGCCTTCAAAATCGCTCGTACCAACGCGGTTTTGCCCGCTCCCAAATCCCCCTCCATCCACACCCAATCACCCATCTGGATGCGACTGGCAATTCGCTCTCCAACCTTTTGAAGCTCATCGAGATTCGCTGCCGTCCACTCAAGATTCTCAGCCACGATCCACCTCCCGGAGCCGATCAAAAGTCCCTCGAAAAACCTTCAGCTGATCCGACGAAATCAACCCGCGCTCAGCGCGAAGGATTTCGCCCATTTGATTTTGAAACGCCAAAGCCGAGAGCACTGAGGACTTAAAATCATCGGGACGCTGAGCCAAAAATCCACCCAAAATCCCGGCAAGCACATCCCCTGATCCAGCCCTTGCGAAGGCCGCATTGGCCGACAGGTTTACATAAGCCATGCGCGGGGAATCCGAAAAAATCAAAACACCGGGAGCGCCCTTGAGATAAACCGACTGACCGGTCAGCTCCACCAGCGCGCGGCATGCTGCTTGAGAATCGCTTTCAATCTTTCCTCGACTCCAACCCAAAACCCGAGCGGCCTCTCCCGCATGCGGGGTCAAAACGCATTGAGCTTTGGATTTTGAAATCATTTTCCACTCGGCACGACTCCAACGTGAAAAAACCTCCGCATCCAGAACAACGGGAGACTTCCAGCCCTGAGGTCGCCATTTCACTGGAGGTAAACCCCCACAGCCCAAAACCCAAGCACTCTGATTTTGCAAATCAGAAACCTTCCAGTGCTGCTTAAAAATAAAAGAGGCTTTGGACACCTCAAGCTTCAAACGACCGGGCTCAGCAAAGAACAAGGTTGAATAACCTGCGCCCGTTCGAGCTGCCGCTTCGGCCGCCAAAATAGCGGCCCCGGGCATCGACGCAGATCCCCCAATGACGGCCACTCGACCAAAATCTCCTTTGTGAGAAACTCTCTTTGGATTCCAAAAATCAAAATCACTCGCCTCAATCATCTTGAGCGATGACGTGATATCTTTGCCAAAGGACTTTTTCAAAACAACCACTTCACCGAGTTTCTCGAGAATGAGTCCTTCTCGCATGGCCTCCTTGGGATATCCCACCGTCAACGTCAAATCAGCGCAAAAGCTATCGGTAGATGCCTTTGATTTTTGCAGTGAAACTCCCGTCGGAACATCTACTGCAACCTTGAATGCAGAGCTTTGATTGACAGCACGAATCAAGTCTCGATGAATCGACTCAAGACTCAAGTCCCCATTCAATCCAAAGATTGCATCCACAATCACCTTCGGTCGAACTTTTTTCCAGTCACCCCGAAGCGTCGTTCCTTTGAAAAACTTGGCCGCGCGCTTGGCATCCAGAGACTTGGGCTGAGCCGCGGGCAAAACAAAGACCTGATGACTGGCTTGTCTCAAAAACTCCGCCAAACAATAGCCATCCCCACCGTTGTTTCCCGGACCACACAAAATCAAAATCGGATTTGAAAATCGCGAATGACGAATCAGAGCTTCAAAAATCTCTCTCGCCACATCCTTCATGAGACCAAAACTTTTTCCAGGATGCTGTTCAATAACCTGCGCATCCAAAGCCATCATTTTTGCGACTGAAACAAAAGATCTCATGAGCTTGACATGACGGTCTTCATCTCTCGAACAGCACTTTCAAGGCCCAAGATCAGCGCGCGACACACAATCGCATGCCCGATGTTAAGCTCAGAAAGCCCCTTCAAAGGCAACAAACCAGGAACGTTTTGAATGGTCAGACCGTGACCAGCCTTCACTTCAAGCTTCAAACGATCCGCCTCATCAGAAGCACGATGCAACTTCTCAAGCTCACGCTTCAATGCTGAATCATTGCGACCACGCAAAGCATCCTCAAAGGCATGCGAATAAGGCCCCGTGTGAAATTCAACACCATCACAGCCAAGATCTTTGGCCAACTTGACTTGCTTCGGATCAGGATTAATGAAGACATGAACTCGAGTGCATTGACGAAGCTGCTTGAACAGCGCTTCCTTCTTTTGAACGACTTTCAGATCCAAGCCACTTTCTGTGGTCATCTCCTCGCGGCGCTCCGGAACCAAGGTCACTGAAAAGGGCTTCCAATCCTTGGCCTTCTTCACCATGGCTTCGACGAATGCCATCTCCAAATTGATGGGCAGACGTCCTGACAAAAGCAATCGATCCAAATCTTCATCCTGAATATGACGGCGATCTTCTCTCAGATGCACCGTAATCTGATCCGCACCACCACGCTCACACAGAAACATGGCCTCGACGATATCGGGATATCGGGACTTGCGAACCTCCCTTAAGGTCGCCACGTGATCGATATTCACACCTAGCCGAATAGCGCCCATGTCTTAAGCCCCAATCTCTTGTCGAACAACCTCAGCCAAAGCCCTTAAGTCCGACTCGATTTGTTTTGACTCAGGACCTTCGATCATCATCCGCAGAAGCGCTTCAGTTCCCGAGTAGCGAACATTGACTCGTCCCTTCCCAGCATACTGCTTTTCAAGTGCTTCGATTTTGAGTCGCACATTGGGCAGCTGCTCCAGAGGAACTTTCTCGCGAACTTTTACACTCACAAGCTTTTGTGGATAGAGATCAAAGGCCTTTCGAATATCTGAAGCCTTGAGCTTGCGACGATGAAGCAATGCCAAAACTTCAAGCGACGAGAAAAGACCATCCGCTGTTGTATTGTAATCCAAGAAAATCAAATGGCCCGAATTCTCACCACCCAAGATCGCGCCAGAGGATTTCATTCCTTCAACCACATAGCGATCCCCCACTTGAGTCCGCAGGCACTTAATTCCCTCCTTCTGAAGGGCAACTTCGAGCGCCTGATTCGACATGATCGTTGTGACCAAAGTGGAATTCACAAGACGGCCCTCTTCTTTGAGAAACTGAGCTGAGGCAAACATCAAATGCTCGCCACTAATCTGAGATCCCGTCTCATCCACTACCATCAATCGGTCGGCATCGCCATCCACGGAGATTCCAATATCCGCTTTGAAATCAATCACCGCTTCACCCAAAATTCGGGGGTCTGATTGAGCGCAGTGGGCGTTGATATTGGTGCCATCCGGCTCACAGGCGATCGGAAAAACTTCAGCACCTAACTCTCGAAAAAGTTTTACACCACAGTCGTAGGCCGCCCCGTTGGCGCCATCAAAAACGATTCGCTTTCCTTGCAAATCAAAGTCCTGACGAAAGAGAGTCTTTAAATTAGTGAGATAACGTCCAGAAGCATCGTCAATGCGGCGAGCTCGACCCAACATCTGAGGCTGAGGACGAATCGCCGTCACTTCATCTTCCTCAATCATCAACCGCTCAAGCTCAGCTTCCAACTCATCAGGTAACTTAAATCCATCAGATCCAAAGACTTTGATTCCGTTGTCTTGGTAAGGATTGTGACTTGCGGAAATCATCACCCCACCGTGAGCGCGCATCGCACGAATCATATAAGCAACAGC